>MWBV01000001.1 GCA_002069705.1 Candidatus Diapherotrites archaeon ADurb.Bin253
AAAGGGTATTTTTCCTGGAAAGCAGACCTCTTCTTTTTTCCCCTATCTTGTTTTTTGTGGCGGACATTGTGATTATTCCTTCTATCCAACTTCTCTAAGAGGGGTGAAAAAATGCTGTCGTTTCTCAATTTTTCGAATCGGTTATGGAGTCTTTTCATTGTGATTCCTCCTAAAATTAAAAAATTAAACAAAAAATATAATAAAATTAACAAGCGCCTCTCTCTTATCTGCCTTGTTCTTGTCAACTTCACAAAATAGTTTAAAAAAGAAAAACCCCTGAAGGGAATTAATTCAATCAGGGGTTTCAGGTAAAGGTAAAAGAAAATTATTTACCCCAGTTCATCCGTAAAGGCATTTCATCTCCATTCTGATTGAGCACCCAAAATTCTCCATTGTTATTTTCAACAAGAAGGGTTGGGATATTCTTGAAAGGAGGGGTTCCTTTGGGAGATTCTTTTAAAATCCAAATTCTCTCTCCCGGTTCTCTGTGAAGAAAATACTCTTCAAGATTTATAACCTCAAGCTGAAAACTATCCCATTTCCAAATAACAGAAGGAAACATGTATTGTACAATGTACTTCTCTTCTGCAGGAATTATAAACTCCAATGGAAATAGAGAAACGTTGAGAGTAGATTCCCCAGAGATAACTTTTTCTTTGTCGATTGTGACTGATTTCACTTCTCCAGGACTAAGTTGAGGAACCATTGAAATAAGGCCCTTCATAAACTCCTGCTGAGTAACCTTCGCAATTGGTGGAGGCGGAGGGGGTGATACAACAGGTTCAACTTTTTTCTTACATCCTGCTATAATAGCAAGTGTAAAAACCGCAAATAAAACTACAAACTTTTTCATGATTGTAAAAATTAAAGGTTAAACAATAAAATTATTTTGATTCATTTCAATAGATGGGAGTTCAGCCCTTTTCTAAACAAATATGAGTTATTTTTTGGTTTTAAAAAATTAGTCAGAAAATAGGATATATTGTTTTGTTCAAAACAAGTTAGAAATTTAAAGGATATTATCTCTTAACATGTTACGTTTTTGCGCTTTTGTTCTTTTTGGCAAAAAATCTCCTATTAGAAGAGTGAAATTTAAATCTTCACTTACTAGTTCTTCATGAATGATTTTTTCTCTTTCTTCTTCGACTTTAAATGTTTCATCTTCTAAGAGAATATGTTTTATTTTCAATCCTTTTGTAATAACAGTCAATTTTCCTGAGACAACTGTAGTTCCATTGGTTGAGAATTTAATTTCATTGTCAAAACAATTAACAATCTTCCTTCGAATAATTCCAAGAACAAGAATATATCCTAACACTATACCTGCAATTGCAGAAACAGTGGCTAAAGTGATTGCGACTCTTCCTTCGTCTTTAATTTCTCCCTTATAGAATTCTGAGATTAAAAAGATTGAAGCAAAAGAGAATAATAACAATATAATTATCCTCAATACTTTGTATTCGTGAACAATTGTTTTCATTTTTTGTCCTCCAATATTTAATTATTAAATTATTACTGATAATTTGAGTATTCAAGTTTTTTTAGTATAAACTTACAAATAAATCCAAGAAGTAAAGATAGGAAAAATAACATAATAAAAACCTCTACTTGATCCACATTGTAATCTATATTCAAACTATCTAAAAGATAATTCACAAGATTAGCTAAAGTTTCCCAGAATTTAATTGGAGATTCTGGAGAATAATATGGATTTTCTGGGCCTCCTATTTCCAAAAAAGGAGAAAGAACAAAGGCCATAAAACTTGCTCCAAAAGAGCAATACATGACCACATTTAAAAATTTAATTAAGAAAGTTTTCATGGTATGGTAATTAATTGAAAGTTATATGTAATATGATTGAAATCATTTTTACCAAAAATGGTAAGAGCATCTCTGAAAAATATTTTTAATTTTCTTTTAAGAGATTGGGAAGAAACCAAATTAGTTGTGAGAATTACTAAATGTCCAATAATAAAATCTTTTGTTTTCATTTTTTGATATTTTAGTTAATACTATTATTTAAGCTATATCGACGTTATTTTGTGGTATTTCGGGGTATTTCAGGTAAGAAATATGATTAAGATTACATTTAGTTTTAAGAATTGTGTTCTTCTTATGTCTTCTGTTTGGTTTTATACAGTGTCTAGTTCGACATTGTAGATATTTCACATTGTTTGAATCAACAAGGTGAAGTTCAAATCAAATATATACAAAATCTTTTAATTCAATCAGCATTAATTTCATTTTATTGAAATCTTTTATGCTGTTTGTGTGTTCGATTTTGAGTTTATTTGAAATGTTGTTTGTCTTGTTATTGGTTGATTTAATTGGTGAATATTATTTGTTTTTAATTTTAACTTAATTTAATTTGTGTTTAACCTAATTATCTTTCTCCATCCTTTATCATTTCTTTCTTCATATACTTTAATCATTCCTTTAGACAATAGCTTATTTTTAATAATATTTCCTTTTCTTGTAGAAAGATTAATAGTTTTGTATAATTCTACTATACTTAAATTATGGTTTGGATTTTTCTCTAGGAATTTCAAAAAAAGATATTCATCGTATGAATCTATCTTGCTATTTAAAGAGACACC
The DNA here is from genome assembly GCA_002069705.1 of Candidatus Diapherotrites archaeon ADurb.Bin253. Classification (GTDB taxonomy): domain Archaea; phylum Nanobdellota; class Nanobdellia; order Pacearchaeales; family GW2011-AR1; genus MWBV01. The sequence continues at coordinate 2,598 of MWBV01000001.1, forward strand.
ACTTAATTCCTGTTTAAGATTAGAATTGTTGATTGGAGGTATTTGAAATTTTTTATTTAATTGCTCTTTATCTTCTCTAATTGAACTCAAATAATCTGGCTTTGTTATGGCCCTCTCTAAAAAATAATTTGTTGCTAAGAATATATCTGATTCCTTGTAAAGATTTTCAGGAAGCCCTTCTTCAAGCATCTTTTCTGCCTCTTTTATGGATTTTCCATTCTCTACTTGTTTTTGTATAAATTCGTAAAGAACTTTTTGAACACTAGTCAAATCTCCTGTTTTATTTCTATTCTGATTAGGAATTTTTGGCTTCTCTGATATTTTAATGACATCTCTTGATATTTTTGGTATTTCAGGTATTTCAAGGCTAATTTCTATAGGTTTTTCATTTCCAATAAGTGCTTTCTTGAATTCTGGATCGTCTTTTTCAACCTCTATTCCTTGTACTACACAATTCATTTTTGTTGAAATCTTTTCATCTGCAATCATAGAATTTCTTAAATTAACATATGGAACTTTAATTAAAAAGGGATTAGTATATCTCTCTGAAAGTTTTACAACGGCATATCCTACTGGAAGTTGGGTGAAAATATCTTTTCTTTCTGACATTTGCATTATAGAGCTTATATCATAAACATCTTGAGGTAATTGTTGTTGAAATGCGATGTGGCATGCACTATTTCCCTTTACAGTATCGCTTAGTTTTGAAAGGTGTTGATCTAAACAAATAAGGCAAGTTCCATACTCTCTCATTTCTCTATAAACCATATCTGTAACTGATTCTGAAACAAAAGAAGGTTTATTTTTCAGAAAAATATTGTGTGCTTCATCAACGATTATTGCATGCTTAAACCCTTCATCTACCTTAGTTTGATTAGCTTTTTTTAATTTGTAGATATAAGTTAAAAGATATTCTGCAAAGAATTTTTTCTCGACGCTTCCTAAAGAATTTAATTCAAAAATAACTTGTTTATCAAATAAATCTTCAACTGAAAGACTTTTCTTTCCGTCGTAATTTATAACTTTTCCAAAATCTCCAAAAGTAAGAACAGTAGCTATTCTAAGTGCACTTTCATACCAAGTTGCCTCTCTTCCTCTTGCTTCCCTTGCTTTTATTTCAAGCATTCTTTTAACATGTTGCCAATTAGGATAGTGTGATGAGCCCTTATAGACACCCCATCCCTCAAATACCTCATCAAGTGTCTCTAAAAGTATCTTATGAACTCCAAATGAAACACAGAAGCTCTCAGTTAATAAATCGCATAGAGTATTTATCCATTCTTTTGGAGAGACCCCTTTTGGAGGAATGTTTATATTTGTTTTGAAAAGATTACTAATAGAGTCATTTCCAACTGTAAAACACATTATTGAAGGATTTATGTTTAATAAAGGCCTAAAACTCTTTTTCCAATCAAATACTAAAAAAGGTTTATCTTTTTCTATAAACCTTTGAAGTATATTAAGTGCAAGAGTGGTTTTACCACTACCGCTCATACCACTTATGCAAACATGTCTTGGCCAATCTTTTTCTCTTAAAGCAAATGGAAATAATTCTTTATTAGCATAAACTACTTTAGAAATTTCATATTCTCCTGAAACTGCGCTTTGTTCTGGAGGCTCAAGTAAAACTTTTTTATCTAAAAATTGTCCCAAATATTTTTGATATAATACACTTAATATCTGAATTATTTGATTTCTTTCTTCTAAAGATTCTGACATAGAATATCTAAAATAAAGCTCATCTATTTTTCTTCCAAGTATAGGTTTTAATTTTGAACTTATTTCTTCTACAGAGATTGATTTAGGATATGCCATTTTATTTTATTAGTTCCTCCAAATTTCTTGGATATTCTGAAACATCTCCTCCAATCTCTTTTAAAAGAGATAGTTGAATTTGGTAATTTTCTTTAAGATATTTCAAAATATTTTCTTTATTATATCCAAAAATAGAACAAATTTGTTTACACCTAGGATCATTTTCATCTAAAAAATAAAAATCGTTGTAAAAGTCTATAGAATTTATCAGAAATTCTTCAACTATCTCTGATGTGTCTCTACAAATTAATTTATCCTGAAATTTATAACTTCTAAATGCATTATTTATTATATTTTGGTGCTCTGTAGAAATACTCATTTTAGTCCTCTCTTAAGATTTCATTTAATTCTTTGATTCTGCTTTCTTTTTCACTCAATTCCTTCTCATATATTCTAAGTTCTTTTCTTAAAAGAGCAATATCTTTCCAGCAATTAATCTTTTCATTTAACTGAAGTTCAGAGATTTCTATTTTTTTGTTTCTTAAAGCGTTTTTTTCTATAAGTGCTTCATTTTGTCCTAATGCTCTAAGAGTGCTTTCATTTTCCAAAATAAGATTACTAATCTCTGATTTTATATTTTCTCCTTCTTTTATAAATTCTAAACTCAATTTCTTTCTTTCATCAATAAGTTTATTTATTTCAGAGATTGCTTTCTTTAAAGAGGTGATTCTTTCTTGCCCAACTATATCTAGAATGCCTTCTTCTGAAAAACCAGATATTTCAGGTTTTTCGAGGCCTATTAAAGAGGTTTTATTTTTTATCCCTTTTAATTCCATTATTCTATAGTAGCGACAATATTTATAAACTTTTCTTTTTTATACCTACTTATTAGTTACATCAAATAAGAGATAAAAGTTTTTATAGAAATTAAATCTCTTAAAACATATAAAGCGGATATGCCGGAGTGGTCAAACGGGGCAGACTCAAGATCTGCTGGCTTATGCCTACAGAGGTTCGAACCCTCTTATCCGCATTCTGTAAACCGAATAATTTATAAATAGTTTAAAATTAAAAAATCTATCTGCGAGCGAAAAGGAGCTCACAGGTTCTGCGAGCGCAAGCGATAGTAGAGTTAGATTATTCTAAACTTTGCTTCTTACGCTTTAATCAGAATAAAGAAAATGAAATCAAAGACAAAGATATCAAAACAACTCAAAAAGAAAAGTAATTCAGTATTAGCAGAAACAATATTAGCTGGAAAGAAACAAGAAGCATGGGTTCAAATTGTAGGTATGCTTTCTGGACCTAGAAGAAAAAGGATTTGTTTGAACTTAGATGAAATTGATGCTAATTCAAAAGAAGGAGAAAATGTGTTAATACCTGGTAAGGTTCTCTCTCAAGGTAAGGTAAACAAAAAACTAAAAGTTATTGCTTTAGATTTTTCAGAAAAGGCAAAAGAAAAGTTATTAAGTGAAAAATGTCAAGTAACTTATATTATAGATGAAATTAAATCAAATGCTTCTGCAAAGGGGATAAAAATACTAAAATGAAAATAATCGATGGTGCAAATACTGTTATGGGAAGGTTGGCTAGTTTTGTAGCCAAAGAAGCATTAAAAGGGGAAGAAATTAAAGTAGTTAATTGTGAACAGGTTATAATAACTGGAAATAAGAAATTTATAGAAAAAGGATTGATACAAAAAAGAAGCAGGGTTGGAACAAGACAAATAGGTCCAAAAGTATCTAAAGCAAGTGAAAAGATAGTAAAGAGGGCGATTAGAGGTATGCTACCAGACCACAGGCAAGGAAGAGGGAGAGATGCGTTCAAAAGAATAATGTGCTACAATGGTATTCCATCTGAATTTAAAAATTCAAAAATGATATCATTAAATAAAGAAGAAAAAAAGAAATACATTCAAGTTAAGGAGATTTCAAAATGAGTAAAATAATTACTTCGGGTAAAAGAAAAACTGCAATTGCAAAGGCAGAGATAAAAGAAGGAAATGGAAAAATAACTATTAATAAAATAGATTATAGGAATTTACATAAATTTGATTTTTTAAGAATAAAAGAACCTCTAATGATTACAGAAAAAGTTCTTGGTAAACTAAATTTTGATGTTAAGATAACTGTTGTAGGTGGAGGAGAAAAAGGACAGGTTGAAGCTGCAAGATTAGCATTATCTAGAGCAATTGTTAAATTTACTGGTTCAACTGAGTTAGAAGATGCATTTTTTGATTATGATAGAAATCTATTGGTTGCAGATGTAAGAAGAAAAGAGGCAAACAAACCTGGAGATTCTAAGGCAAGATCTAAGAGACAGACATCTTATCGTTAAGTTAATATCAGAAATAAGTGTCTTATCATAGAAATAGGCCTAATACAGAAAAATTTATAAAAAAATTTTTATTATCTCTACTATGACAAGGAAAAATAAAGGAGAGGTTTGGATGAGAATACCTGTATTTATAATATCTGGAATTATTTTATATGTTTGGGGTTTTTTCATATTTTGTTTTGCAATTGCTCAATTTGTGTTGATTCTTCTTAAAGGTAAAAGAGAAAAAGAATTGTTAAAAATGTCTAATATTTATCTTGTTCAACTTCATATATTTATAAGATATGTAACGTTTTTATCAGATAAAAGACCTTTTCCATTCGGAGAATTAGAAAAAGAAATTAAAAAAGAAAAATAATTACTTGTGTTTTCTCTTAGTTTTTTCTAGTTTATCCTGTACGTGATTAAACAAAATTGTAGATACTATTGGTTTATGTTTTCCTTCATGAATTTGTCCGTCAAATTTAACTTTTCCCACATATACAAAATTTCTTAATATTTTTTTTAATCCATTTACAGAAAGTTTGTGTTTTTGAGCTAAACTAGACAAACTTACATCTTCTTTTAAAAATTCTTCAAATATCTCTTCCACTTCTCTGGAGTTTTGAGCAGGGATTAACATCTTTGATTTTAAATCAAACTCATATCCAAAAGGAGCTCTTGATACGTGTCTTCCTTCAGAAAACTTTTTTATCATACCTTTTTTCTGAGATTCTCCTCTATCTTCGATTTTAAGATGATTCTTTTCTATTTCAAATTCGTGTCCGCATTTTGGACATTTCATTTCATTACCTCATCTATAGGAGATTTTATTTTTTTTAATTCTTCTCTTGAAATATGGGTATAAATCTGGGTTGTTGAAAGGTCGCTATGTCCTAACAATTCTTGTATCTTCCTTATATCTGTTCCATTTTCTAGAAGATGTGTTGCAAAACTGTGCCTTAGAGTATGACAATGCACATCTTTACTTAATCCTGCTCGTTTTGCTGCTTTAGAAATTATTTTTTGTAAATTCCTCTCAGATAATTTTCCTTTTGGTCCACTAAAAAGATATTCTTGGTTTAACTTAAGTTGATTATCTGTTTGTTTTTTAAGATCATCTAAAAGAAAATCAGGTAAGTTAAATATCCTATCTCTTTTTCCTTTTCCTTGACGAACATTTCCAATCTTTTCTTGAAAATTCAAATCCTTTACTTTAAGATTAACTATCTCAGAAACTCTAAATCCACAAGCATACATAAAAGAAACCATTAATCTTGATTTTTTTGTATCTATAACTTCAATTAATTTTTTTACTTCATCTTTTGTTAAAACAGTTGGAATTCTCTTTTCTTTTTTTGGACGTTTTATGTTTAAAGTAATGTCTTTATGTAACACATTAGAAAATGAATATCTTAATGCTGAAAGAAAAACTATCAAAGAAGATGAAGAAGCATCATTTAATTTTTCAACAAGGTATTGTTTTACATCGTCTTCGGTTATCTTATCTGGATCTTTTTGAATATAATCTAAAAATTTTTTATTGCAATCTATATAATTTCTAATTGTATATTCTGAATTTTTAGATATTTTCAATTCGATTTCAAGTTTTTTTAAAAAATCTTGTTTATTCATGCAAACCTCTTTAGATAATAAATAAAATTGTACGAACCTATTTAAATATATTTGTGGAATTATTTGTTTTTATGGGAATTTTTCAACAATTCTCTTTGATTATATAAAACAATTATTATAGATATCAAAATAAACCAAGGTGTATAAATAAATCCTAATAAAAGGAACAATAAAGCTAAAATTGAAAGTAAAAAAAGTTTTAAATTAAACATTGGTTTAAATTCCTGGTGCAGTTGTTGCACCGAATACAATGTTTCCTTCACATGTTCCTGCAACACCTAATGGAACATAAATTCTCCAATAAGTGGAATTAATTGCTTCATTGACTAAATCATTTTGCCTATATTCTAAATTGTACCTTCTTACAACAGGTGCAGAAGTTAGATTAGCATATCTGGTAAGGGTTTGGGTTAAATCCAAAACACCTGGATGACTTGTGGTTAAATTATATTTTTCGTGTTCTATTGAAATATTTTTTATTGAACCTAAAGTACAATTCATTGCATTTCCATCATTGTTGTAGAAACCATATCCATTTAAAGAAAGATTTATCTTAACATTACCGTAATTAATTACATCAGAAATATTCTCTAAAGACACTTCTGTTGCATTAACTTCCCCGTAATAGATATAATCTGGAAGACCCAATGCTAATAAACTAGATATATCTATTAAATCGCTTCCAAATCCTGCTTTATGATGTTTATCTTCTACTCTCATAGTACAATTCCAAGGTCCAGGGTTAGCATAATACCAAATATCAAAACTACAATTAATTAAAGCTCTGTATGGGTCACCATTGTCTTGAGTTATGCTACAAGAATAATTTGTATAATGCAGATTATTATCATTTGAATCAGAATAAGAAGAATTAGCAGCATCAAAGAAAGTAGCAGTTGCATTTACCACATCTTCCCATGAATTATAATCTGTAGCAATGCCAGAACAATAGATTCTACGAGTCAAGCTTGGTGTTAAATCTAATGTAGAAGCATTATTTTCAATTGTCACGTTAGATAATTCTGGAAAAACGTTTCCAACAGTAAGATTAGTTTTAACTATAACATTTGGAGAACCAACTCCTGCAAAAACAAATTGTGGAAAAAATGAGAATAGGATAATTATGAAGGTAATTTCCAATAGAAAAATTATAAAGAATGTTTTTCTTTTTGTATTTAATTTCATTTTAATCTAACTCCACATATAAATAATATGCTGTTGCTCCTGTAAATCCAACTGAACCGTTTTCTGGAACTAACATTTGAAAATCATAAGATTGTCCATCGTAACCTACAAGATTATCTTCTAAGATTGTTGCATAAATTATACTTGTACCATCGTATAATGCCATTTCTTCAAAATCATCGTTTTGAGCAGCGTCGTTTATATAAGTGTTTAATGTAGGACAAGAATTTGGACTAATAAGATTCCCAGCAACATAAAATCCATCGTGGTCACCTGATTGAAAGGTCTTATTAATAGTATCTGGTCTTGATAAGAAATTATGGAACATGGCAGTATCTTCTGCTGAAAGAGTTGTAGCAAGATCGGCACATTGAATTGAATCCCATTCAATTGTAGAAGAATCTCTTGTTGCATAAACTCTTCCTGTATTAAATGTTCCACTCCAATCATAAATTGTAGAACCGGCTGAATCATCTAACGTAAATCCTCCATTAACCCAACCTACAAATGCTTTCCAGTGAGTATTTTGAACATTTGCAGATAAATTCAATGCTGCTATATATCCTCCAGAGATATTAAAAAAAGCAGCAGAAGTTGAGTTCATTGTTTCATTCCAAACAGAATCCATAATTGGACCAGTGGGTGTTGCAGATAAAAACATAGTGTATAAAAAAAGAATAGAAAGCAACAAACTCCCAAATAAAGCTAACACTAATTTTACTCTATTTTTACCTTTGATTTGAACTCTATTTTTTTCTGTGTTCATAATTTACCTTCAAACTTCTTTTATTAATTTAAAACAAAAAAATAAATTATTTTTTACTCTAACTCTACCCAGAAGTAATAAGTAGTAGTTGAAGTATCTGTCAAATGTCCGTTTTCTAGTACAAGCATCTCGAAGTCATGAGCTCTTCCATCAAAACCTAATGGGCTTTCTTCATCAAGTATTGATGTAAAAATAACACTGTATGTGGTTGTATCATATAATAAAACCTCTTGGAATGTGCTAGCTTCAGCTCTTTGATTAGCTGTAAATACGTGTGTACTTGCGCATTGTCCTGCAGTGAACTCTATGTTATTTGTATAAAATAAATCATGTATGAGTCCTCCTCCATTTTCATGAGATCCATCTACAGAGAAAGTTTCATTTACACCATCAACATCATCCCATTCTATTCCAAACATAGCTTCTAAACCTTCGAAATGATCGCCAAATTCATTCTCTAAGCACTTAATTGTACTCCAACTAATGGAATTGTTTGTAGATGCATAAATTTCACCCTCTGGAGAAGCCAGAGACCAATTGTACATCACATTGTCATTATTATCTGCTAGCATAATTGTACCTGAAACATTACCAAAATAACCTTGCCAAGACTGTGTTATTGTAAACCCTGTTACATTCAGCTCAGTCACATTTCCTGCAATAGCTTCTGCACTTGTAGGAGCATCTGCAGGTGCTCTGGTAGATGATATATTAGTTACATTCGCACCAAAAGGTTCAACTGCTAAAACTGTTGCAGACAAAAATACAACTAACAAAGTTGACAACAAGAACAACTTGTTAAATTTACTCATCCTCTTTTTTTATTCCTCCTTTCAATTTTTACAAACTAAAGTTGTCTTTTAAATTTATAAATCTTTCTAGAGTAGTAATAAATAATAAATTATTAAATTAATTTATATGTAATCCTAAAAAGCATTATTTTTAAGAAAGTTCAACATAAAACACAGCTGTTTTAGAATCTGTTGTATAATATTCTCTTAATTTTGCAGGTACCCTAATTTCATAATCATATACTCCATAAGTACCCTCTGTTTGTTTTCTTATTGGAGCAACAAATACAACATCTTCCTTATCTAAAGAATCGAATTCTCCATTTAGATTATCATCAGACATATCCCAAAGTATTCCAGTAATAAAATTGGAATTATTTGTAGAATTAATGACTGGAACTTCTTGAATCAACTTTCCAAATGAATAAATATCTGATTTATATTTGGGAATACCTAAATTTGTGTAAACTGAATAAATAGAATCACTATAGCCACTTGAATTTAATGCAAAATCCAATTCTGAAAAATCTGAAGAACTAATAGAATTAGAAATTGTTTTTCCAAGAGATTGTAAACTTGTCCAAGAAACAGAAGAATCATAATCTGTTACATAAATATTCCCGTTTTCAAATCCACTTGCACTCCAGTTCACAAGTTTAGTAGAATTTTGGTTTGCTAAAACAAGATTACTAAAAGAAAGAACATCTCCATAAAAGTAATGCCAAGAACCTACATTAATTGTTTTGTATGCTTTGTTGTTTGATTCATTTAACTCAATATAACTACCATTAGTTGAAAGAGGAGGGTCCACGATTACAAAAATGTCTGAAGAACCCATTTCAGTGAAAAATTCTCTTGTAACATTTACTTTTTCAAATCCAGAAATACTGAGATATATATCTCCTCCTATTTTAACCCCTCCTGAATCTGGATCTCCTTTATAAAAACTTACAGTAACGTTAGAGATACTGACTCCTCCAAGATTAGTAACAGTTGCTGTTATTTCTAGAGATTGATTTTCTTTAGGAGAAGTTTCATTTAAAAATATTTCAGAGGAATTTACAGCCAAATCTGGATAAGTTAAATTAAATTTTCTTGATTCTGATGTATTAACATTTCTCACCCTATCCCAACAAGTTATATTCCAAATGTGTTCTCCTTGTCCTAAAACAGAAGTTAAGACATATTCTCTTTTAGAAAGATTACTTGTAACTAAAACATTTGGTCTCCTTACAATACCATCAACAGTTAGATTACACTGTAAAGCACTATCTAAAGCATCAATTGCTGTCCAATTAAAATAAACTCTGTCTTCATTATAGTCTATAGCTAAATTATTCTCAGGGGAGTTTAAAATTATTGAAGGAGGGGAAATATCTCTGTAAAAAATTCTTTCTAAAGACCAATTCCAATTATCATCTGAATCACTACAATTAACTGTCCAATTATGAACCCCTTCTGATATTCCTTGTATTGTGAAATTGTTAAGCACATTCTCTGCAATTAAATTATTACTTGAATTGTAAACTCCATCTAAATAAAAGTTACAAACAGGGATATCAATTAAGTCATATGGTATATATGAGAAAGTCATTGTTGAATTTCTTGTAAAGAAATTATTTACGGGTGAAACCAATTCTACTATTGGGGGAGCCTCTACTGTAAAATAAACTGTGCTACTTGAATTAATGTTTGAAGCATTATCTACACAGTCAATTTTCCAAGAATGATTTCCATCTCTAATAACAGAATATCTTAAGATATTTGAGTTATTTAAGTAATCTCCAGAAAATTCTAATTCTCCGTCTAATGTAAAATTACAAGTGGGATATAAATCTAAATTATCCCATACTGAAAAATTAAAGGTTACATTATTTGTAGATATTATAGAAGACTGGGCTGGAGAATTAAGAGTTATTTGTGGAGGACTAGAATCTACATATAATTTCCTAGGCTCATCAATTCCGGTTAATCCTGTTGGGTCTGTAACATTTATGTTCCAAAAATATATTCCATCTGAAAATCCGTTTATTGAAAAGGTGTTATATGCCCTATTAATTACAGGAGATGAATTACTCCTATTATAAACACCATTTATATACAACGAAGCATTAACAATTCCACTATCATCTTCAGGCAAATATTCTAAAATAAAAGATCCTGAATTGAACCAAGTATTGTTTTCTGGAGAGATTAAAGTTACTGTAGGATTGGTATATCTTATAAAATCAAAGGTTTCGCTTGTATTTATATTTCCTGCACTATCCCAACAAGTTAAATTCCATAAATTATATCCATCTCCTATTCCAGAGATTGTTCTACTAGTAATAGTTCCATTACTTGCTGAGAAATTAATATCCATAACAGAAGAATTTACAGTTAGATTACATCGTATATTTGAATCAGTATAATCTATGGTAGTAAAGTTAAAGGTAATATTTGAAGCATATACGTCCTCTCCTCTTGGATAAATTACATTTATTTGGGGAGCTGTCCTGTCAACATAAAATATTCTGGTCTCAGAAGAGTTAACTAATCCAATATAATCTACACAAGAAACATGCCAACTATAAACACCCTCTATTGGATTATTAATCAAGAAATAATTAATTTTATTGTTTAAGACAGGGGTTGAATTTGTTTGATTTAATGCTCCATTTAAGTAAAGGCTACAAGAACTTAAATTAGTATTGTCTGACGGAGTATAAGATAAATTAATTAAAGATTGATTAAAACGAGAATTGTTTGCAGTGTTTAAAATAACTGAAGGATATTCTGTTATATTAACTGTCCAAGTTGAACTTGTATTTGAATTAAGGGTATCGTCTACACAAGTAACATTCCAATATTTTAAACCATCTGTAAGATTAGAAATTAATCTTGAAGTTAAATTTCCTGAATTAGCTACAAACATATCCATTACAACTCCATTGATAGTTAGATTACAATTTAATGAAGAATCAAAAGTATCAGTAACTGTGAAGTTAAATAGAACATCTGAGAAAAGAGAAGTTCCTGAATTAGATGGAGCTTGTAAGACTATTGAAGGTTTATATAAATCTACACTGAAATTTCTAGGTAGAGGTTTACTTGAGCTCATACTTAAATCAAAACATTCCACTGTCCAATTATAATTTCCTTCACTTATTCCTTCCACATCAAATGCATTATTCTGATAATTCAATATAGGAGAACTATTGCTTTGATTTATGACTCCATTTAAATATAAATAACAACCAGTTAATCCTGTGTTATCTGTTACATTATAAATGAAAGATATAACTCCATCATTATCTAAATGATTTTCATTAGGATAAACTAAAGTTACATTAGGGGGAGTATCAGAGATGTTAAAACTAAAAGTTGGACTAGTAGAATATCTAAGAGCATTATCTGTACATGTGACATTCCAATAGTGAATCCCTCCAGTCAATAATCCTGAAGAAACATTTGTTATGGCGTGATTAATTACGTTTATCCCAGAGTGAATGGTGTTTCCATCTAAAACAACACTACAAGTTAAATTAGGGCTCATATTATCTGTAGCATTGAAGCTTAGATTTAATTCACTGGCTTCAAAAGAATCTCCTTCTTCTGGATAAATTAAAGATATGTTTGGATTAATTAAATCAATATAAAATCTTCTTTGAGAATCTGTAGCTTTGTATCCTGACTTATCTGTTACATTAACTGTCCAATTATATTCTCCACTTGTAAAATTTATTGTAAAATTATTATAAGCATTATTAATTATAGGGGATGAATTTGTTAAATTAGATAAACCGTTTATAATCAATTCTGAAAAGATTATATCATTATTTAAGTCAGAAACATTATAAATAAGATTTATTTCTCCCTGTGAGAACCATTGATTATTAGAAGGAGAGATTAAAAATACATTTGGAGGGATACCTGCTTGAACAAAAAATTGAGATGAATTCTCAATTAGAATTGTATTGAAACTGGTATTAACAGAAATATTATGATTACCAAATTCAGAAGGAGAAGTGAAATTATATCTATAATTTCCATTTGAATCAGTAGTTAATCCAGTGTAATTAACTGTCAAATCTTTTAATACTGGAGATAGTGAAGGAGTGGTTGATGTAAACTCTATTCTATACTCTAAATATCTACTATAAATATTTGAATCATTAATTGTTCCCCCATTAGACATTTCTTTCCAATTAGTCCAAGTTAATTTATCATTAGATGTTCTTATGTAAACTCTAATATTTGTACATTCACTTGATTGATAATCTACTGTTAAAATAGGTCTTTCTGAAATTACACTATGTTCGTTGCTTAGGATATTAATCCCATTACTTGTAGGCATGTTAAATATCCACCCGTAATTTCCAGAACCAGAAACCCAATCTTTCAAAGAGTTTGTAACATTTATTGTATATTTTCCAATTGAAGAAGCTGTAAAGGAATCAGATATAATTATAGAACGTGAAGGACTGCCACTACACCCTGTAGAACTCCAAGGAGTTCCAGATAATCTGTTATTATATGTTACTTGATTTTCTGTCCAATTTTCTAAGATTTGATAAACATCTACCTGATCTCCTGTATCTGAAACATAAAAAGTTAGATTTGCGTTCTTTATTATTGAATTCTCTGGAACTTGATTGAATCCTCTTCCTATAATGTCTTTAAATAAGATTAACCCTCTTTCTGATGTTGGAGAACCATCAATTATTATTTGAGTTTCTGACCCATAATTGACTGTTGTGTGTCCACTACTAATATAGCTATCTTCTCCTCCAATATATGAGTTGGAATCTCCATTTTGATAAGAAGATATTCCTGAACAAGAAGCTCCTTGGAAATTCCAATATAAATTATTCCAAGAAACCATTGCTCCAGCATCTAAAATCTTTGTGAAATTCCCATAAGTTGCTCCATCAGATAAAGTTAGATTTTGATTATTTTCAATTTCTACTTGATAAAATGTTCCTTTAGAAAATTCATTATTAGATGTTTCTATAAACTCTTTATAAAAATCATAACTTCCTTCAGGAGTTAAGTTTTGTAAAAATAATAGCTGTCCATCTAACCAAAGATTTATTGGATAATTTGAAAGAAGAGTGGAATTAGACAAAGTAATATTCCCATAAACTGATATATTTGCTGGAGGTTCAACATAAATCTTGCTAATGTTTATTGTAGCATTACCTCCCAAAACAGTGAAATTAGAAGAATAATTTCTTTGAGAACCTAATGTGTCATTTGCATAGATAGTGTAATTATAAAATCCTCCCCAAGATTGATTTGTAGGAATCTCTGCTTTCCATAAAAAATTTCCTAGGTTGGTAAAAAACACCTTTACTTTTTCTACTCCTCCAACAACTGATTGCCAGACTACTGCCCAAACTTTATCTGTATTTATATCAGAGACATTAACAAAAATTGATAGGATTTCTCCTCTGTTTAACCAGTTAGTATTGTTTATTCTTCTATTATCTTCTCCTGTTTGATTAATGAATGTAATTTCTGGAGCAGATAAATCATAATAAAATACTCTTGTTTCACTCCAAGAAGAATTTCCAATTAAATCTGTTGCAAGAACTCTCCAATAATAAGTTCCTTCTTGAGTTATTCCTGTTGGAGTTATTCCTGTTGGTGAAGAGGTTTCTGGAATATTGTAATTTGCAAAAACCAATGAAGAAAAATCAGATACATTGCTTACTTGTAAAATGTAATAAATATTATCTCCATTTTGATCTGTTGAATTTGTCCAATTTAAACGGGGTATAGACGAATAAGCTGTTGCGTTTAATGGACGATAGAGTTGAGGAACAGAAGGAGGAACCTGACTTGCAATTGTAATATCTATTCTTTGAGATTCTGAACTAGCGTTATGGTATGTCTGGTGATTTAGGTTGTTTGCTAATACAAAAAACTCCCAAATTGAATTTAATTCTCCTGTTGCATTAACATTCCAACTCACCTCACAAGAACCTCCTGAAGATTTCATATTATCTAAGCAACTAAAAGTTGTGGAATTAAGAGGATTTGGAGTTGTTGTGTAAAAAGGAGTTGCTCCAATTACTGTAGAGATAATTCCCTTTGTTTTTTCTTCTTTAATTCCAAATGAAACAAGATTATCCTGATTGTTTACTATTTGATAAGATTGATTTATCCAATTAGCGCTTCTCGAAATATTAGAGATACGAATTTCATCCATAGAACCATTGAAAAATCCGCCTGTAGCGTCCACTACTCCTTCACCTATTTTTACAGGATAAGTTGAAACACCATAATTATTAGTTGATGTTCCTCCAGAAGCTACCTGAACTCCATCAAAATAAAGTAAAAGATTTGAACCTGTTCCAACTGCAGTAATATAATGCCAGGTATCTAAACTATAAGGATAAGCAACAGATATGCTTCCTCCTCTATCAGTCCAAATCATTATTGTATTTGAACCATCCATAAAAAATTCCACTACATCGTTCTGTCCTATTAAACTGATTCTTGACCCCCATGCACGAGGTTTAATCCAACCTTCAATGGTAAATGAGCCTAAATTACTCAAAAAATTTGCTGTTGAATTAAGAGCATCATTATTACCATCGAACAAATCTGCTCCATCTATTTTACCCATAGTTTTTTCATCATTATCATATCCGCTTGTGGTAAAGTTTCTTCTGTATTTACTATCATATCTTGTTCCTGTTCCTGCTTCTTCTAAATGTTGGACAGTCAAATAATTATTATCCCATACATTAATTGAATTTTGTCCTGAAGAAGAAGATGGATTGTCATAATAAATACAAATCTGGTTTACTCCTGGAACAAATGAAGGAATATTTATCCAGACATCTGCCTTAGAAGAAGTGTAATTTTCAATTTCATAATTTAATGGTAAATATATTCCAGTTGAACCACAGGAACCATTAATGAATCTTATATCCTTGAAATCATCTTGCATTTCAACTTCTTTAGGTAAATTAAGATAAATTGGAAAATTAGATAGTAAAGTAGAACTAGGATTAGTTATATTTATTGTCTTCCTGTAATTCCAAGATTCATTCCACCAGTTTGGAGGGTCTAAAGTAACATTTGCGTTTCCACATTCTCCTCCTACACAACTTATTCTTGAGCTAAATGTGAAAAAAGAATTTTTCATTACACTTGTATCTGAATTTGGATTAAGTAAATCTATTAAGAAAGAACCCCAAGGAACTTCCCATGCGGAATAATTTGTTCTTGAAAGAGATTCATCATCATAGCAAGTAGCCATTATTATAAATTGTCCTGAATCATTAATCACTAAATCTGGATTATCAAATATCCAATAACCATCTGAATCTTGGTCAAAAGTGAAATTATTGAAAAATGTATAAGAATCTGGGATATTGGTTAAATTGATAGATGCGTTAGTTACTCCTTCTTCTGGGTCTGTACAAAGAACCCTGACTCTTGTAATGGTATCTCCAAAGGCTATTGAACTGCAATTATGCCACTCTCCATTCTTTTCACAATTTATTTGCCTTGCACTAGGAGGATTATTAGAAACACTTACATTCAAAAATCTAATTTCAGAATCTCCTACTCTCCCTGCAGAATCAGTACAGTTTACTTTCCAAGAATAAAATGAATTAGGAAGAATAAAGGAAAATGTCATATTAACACCTTTATGTAAATTAAAGGCAGTATCTTCTATTGAATTATTGATTACAAGATTACAACTCTGTATATCTGATAAATCATAAACATTAAATATAAAATCAATTGCATTTGAATAAGTTATAGTAGTAGAATTTTGTGGAGAAACTAAGGCAACTATAGGGGGAGAAGAATCATAATAAAATAATCTTGTTTCACTCCAAGAAGAGTTTGATTTTAAATCTGTTGCAAGAACTCTCCAATAATATCTTCCTTCTTGGGTTATTCCTGTGGGTGTTACTCCTGTTATTGTTTCTTGTTCAGATACATGATAATTAGCATAAACTAGAAAATTAAAATCAGATGAATTACTTATTTGAATAGCATAATAAACTGTATCTCCTGTTGGGTCTCTAGAATTACTCCAATTAAATTCACCTATTGATGTTAATGCGCTATTATTTGCAGGGAAATTTAATTCTGGAACTTCTGGTGGAAGATTTCCAATTGTTATATTTATTGAAGAGGAAACATCACTTGAATTAAAATAATTTAAATAATTTGTATTATTTGCATAGACAAAAAATTCCCAGACCGAACCAATTCTTCCTGTTGAATTTACTTGCCAAGTTACATTACAAGTTGTTCCTCCCTTCATGTTTGATAAACAGCTTGTACCTAAATAATCCATAGGATTTCTGGATATTGTATAAAAAGGGATATCTCCTACTATTGTTGAAAGTAATCCTTTTGAAGGTTTTTCTGGGTTTCCTAAAGAGTATGTTGGTTCAACATCAATTAATTTTCTTAACCAAACATCGTCAAACTCAGAAACATCCCATGAATGAAGGAGCATTGTACCTGAAGAAACTGCTGTACTAGTTACATTAAATATTACTGCTCCATCTTTGTATGCAACTATTCTATCTCCAACAGCATTTATCTCTAGTTCATATGGGACTCCGGCCATTGTTGAAATGGGCGTTGTTCCAAGATTAGCAGTATTATGATTTCCTGTTGTTAATTCTAATTCTCCATTTTGGTAACCGAAAGTATATCCTCTTGTTGGATAGAAAGAAGAACGTATTGAAACTTTTAAATCTGCATTAATTACAACTTGATTTGCTAATGCTCTTAAAGAATGGTTATTTGTTTGAGTTGTCCTTGTTAAATCACTATCTCCATCCAGAGTATTTCTCACCCATCCATTAATTATCTCCCAGGTTCCTGTTCTTTCTGTCCAACCATTTCCAACTGTTCCACTATTTGGCCTATTAAAATCATCAAAGAACTCAAAGACTTTACTTCCATTATTTGGAGGATTAGTTGCATCTGGATTATTATAATACATATAGTAATTATCATCATAACCTCCTGGAGAAATATCTGATTGAATTCTAAACCAAAGATTTGTTGTTGTAATATTGAAAAAACTATCATTAAATCTATCAAGTTCAATATTCTTAGAGCCGTTCCAATAAACAATTCTTAAATCATCTCCATCATCTTGAAAATCTATTCCTGTTGTGTCAACAACTAAAAGCATACTGTAATTTTCAACAAGAATAGAAGAACTTGGATTTGATATGTTAATCAATCTCCTATTTTCATAATTCATATCCCACCAAGAATCAGTAGGATCTAATGTTGCATTTACATTACCACATTCTCCTTCTCTACAAGTTACACTTGCAGTAAAATTAAAAAATTCATTGGGATTTACATTTATGTTTGAATTAGGATTAACTAAGTTAACCTCTAAATTTCCCCAAGGAACAGTCCAATTTACAAAACCTGATGTTTTGGAAGCGGGGCCATAACATATTCCTGTTAAATTAAATTCTCCTGAATCAGTTATAGTTAAATCAGGGTTATCATATATCCACCAACTTGCTTCATTTGAAGATGCATTTGAATTAAAAAAGGTGTAAGAATCTGGGATGTTTGTTAAATTAAAACTAGCATTAGATACAACTCCTGTACAATTAACCCTAACTCTGGTTAATATATTTGAAAAACCTAATTCATCACAATCTTTCCAGGAACCTGATTCTTCACACTGAATTTGAGATGTAGAGGGAGGATAATCTGAAGTTGTTAAAACATAAACTGGAGTTGAAACTCTATTTCCTGCAGTGTCATTAAAAAACCATCTATATCCAACAGGGATACGAGCTGTTGAAGAAAGAACTTTAGTTACATTTGCCCAAGAAGGAGTTGAAGAAAAAGAAACAAAAGAATCATTTACCCAGCTTCCAGAATTGTTTGTTGAAAATATGTATCCTCCTTTTGGATTAAGAGCATAATTATCTGAAACATTTATTGAAAATCTTGTGAGTTTACCTGGAGTGGTATTATTTACAGAAACTCTGTTGTAAATCGGAGGAGTTATTTCTTCTGTATATTGTACAACAACTTCAACATAATCAATATAGATATAATCAATAGAGGGTTTTCTATCAAACCTATCACCTTCAACAACTACAACTAATTGATTATTACTGTCTATATAACTACCAATATCACTTGTTATATTTCTAGTTATATTTGAATTCCAATAAGATGTTGTACCTATTGAGACCCAAGTTGAATCTGCAAATCTCCAGACATAAACTGTTGCTGTTTCCCGGGCATTATCATAACCCACAAATCTGATAAAAATAGAAGAAATAAAATCAGGATTTTCGTTTATTGTAAAATTAAATCTATAAAAAGGATAATCATTTCCATTACCGGTTGTTGGCCCAACCCTTGCATAAATTCCATCTTCTCTTGAAAGAGCACCATAATCAGATAAAGAAGCGTTTGTACCAGAATCCCATCTATTTGAAGAGGTTGGCACAGCATAAACAGAATCCATAGTTGAATTAACATTATAAACTACTCGAGGGTCAACAATATAATCAAACTGTAAGCTTCCTCCAGTAATTTTTAAATCAAATGTATCTTGAGTTCCTTGTAAATTTGTCAATAATACTTTATTATATTCGTTTGAGATTAAAGAAGGAAATTCTGCTATTTTTTCGGATGAATTAAATTCATAAACTTCAACTATTGGATTTCCTGAGATAATTCTTGGAAAGAGGGTTATATCTCTTGTATTATCTAAAGGAGTTTCAAATGTAACTCTTACATATTCTTCATCGTTTATTGTTTCTGACCAAATGTCATCCAATGACTTGACTTCTTCATAGATATTAGAAATAAATGCTCTATCTGAAGATAAATGCTCTGCTTTTGTAATAAGAATTATATCAAAGGTTTGTGTAGACAAATGAGGTATAGTCCACTCCACATAATCTAAAAAACCATTATTATTTGTGTCCTTTGCCTGGAAATCTAAATAAGTATCATTTTCTCTCCAATACACTTTAATTAGATACTCTTGACCTAAAGAAAGTTTTTCTGGTATAGAAATGTGTGAAAGAACATTTGTATAATGTAAATCCTCCTCTGAAGAAATGGTAACTTGTTTTTTGTTTTCAGAAATAGTTTTTTCTGTTATTGAAGGAGATTCTGTAAAATAATCAAGATAAATTGTTTCTGAGAGATTTTCATTAAATAGAAGGTAATTTTGGTTATCTATCTCCAACAAATTATAATCGCTAAAAATCTCCCCACTTTCTTTTTTAATATTAAAATCTAATAGAGAAGGTAATTTTATTAAATTTCCTTCTTGAATAATATCTATTTTCTTACTCCAAGAAACAGGTTTACCTATCTCTGCTTTTCCTTGAATTGGGTTTAAAGGATTATTAAAAATTGATTTTAAATTATACTTTGTTTTACCATTTCCTCTTATTAGTTCAAGAGAATACTCTCCTTCTTCTAATAGCTCAAAGAAGAATATGTCATTAGAACCAAGTCTAGATGTTCTTTTACCTGAAGGAGAAAAAATAATTAATTCGTAATTCCCTAATCTGGTAAAATCAAATTTTAATTTGGTTTCAATGAAATACATATTATTATCTTGAAAATCAAATACAGAATCTTTTCTTATTTCTGTAGTCAGTTCTTCTTCCATAGGGATAGAATCAGATGGAGATTCGTAAATTACTTCTTCTAGATTTTCATTAGTATTTTTATCTGAAACTACTATTTTTATTCTTTCAAAATATTCTTGTGATTTGATATCAACTGTATATGTTCCTACTTCACTAAAGATAAAAGAGAATTTTTCAGTACATGGGGTTTGAATCTTTTCTGAGGGAGTTTTTATGTCAATAGTACATGAACCATAATCTGTTAAATCTAATCTTAATTCTTCTCCAACAAAATAATGAATTTCAGAGGAAGCAGAGCTAAATAAAGTTGAAAAAATTAAAATTAAAATTAAAGCAATTACTAAAGATACTGCTCCAATTCTAATTACTCCTCTTTTATCCATTTTATTTCTTTATTTGCCAGAGATTTATTCTTCCAACCCTGAACCCTGTAATTTTGTTATTTAATTGTAACCTCAAACAACGTGTTTGAATAGAATGCCAAGGGCGATTAACCTCATCTGCTAGTTCCTGTGTTGACTTTGGATTGATAGAACTAGCTAAATTTTTTATAATTTCTCCCTCAAGTTTGTCCTCTTTTTTGCGATTAACCGTACGGTTAATCTTACTTTTAATCATACTATATAACGCAAGAATTATCTGTTTAAATACCTTTTGTATACTTATTAATTAAAACTATATTAGTATATTAGGATATTAAACGGGCCTTTATTTGTTGTGTAAACTGAATAATATTCATAATTTGCGTCTTCATTCATAAAATCTAATTCCAACTCTTTTTCTGGGTCGGATAGGGTAATATTTTTACCTTTTTCCACTTTGAAAACAATAAAAATATTTTCTAAATCTTTCTCTTGTATTGTTGTAAAAATCTCAAAAAATATTGTCTTTCTACCTTTCTTTATTTTTTCACTATACTTTAAAGTAGAATATGATTCTGGAATGTCTTTATTTGGAAATAGTGCAATAGTTTTTATGAAATCGTATTCTAAATTTAAAACTGCAGGATATTTGGGAGAGATGCTTTTTCTTAATACATTATTTTGATAATTTTCTTGCATTTTATTACTTTTGTGAAAGGGTATCCAACTGTACTTAAAAGACCTTAATTTATTTGAAGAATTATAATCTCCTAGTTGTTGATAAAGAAAATAATCTTGTTTAAGTGTATGTTTAGGAAGTTTAAATGAGTAATTCACATAAAATTCTTTTTTATCAGAAATAATATTTTTTATAGCTTTATGTGATAAACTAATATCAAATATATCTGAATAATTTATCAATTCCCAATCTCTTGGAAAAGAAATTAAAAAATCTCCAGAAACATTGTGAGAAGAGTTAAAACCAAACATAAGTGTGACAATCTGTTTAGAATCAATATAAAAAAAGTTTTTCTTTTTCTTGCAATTTTTACAAAAAGGTTCAATATTAAAATTAAAATAATCCAGGTTATAAAAAGAGAATTGATTATATACTTCATTTGTTTTTTCTGAATAAATTATTAGTTGATTTTTTCCTTTTTGTATTGGAATTTTAAAATCAGATATATTTGAGTTGTCTTGAAGTTTTCCTTTAAATTCTCCTTCTGAAGAAGATAAAATATAATTTAATTCTTTGGGGGATTGAGGATTATCTATATTTAGATTTATATACGATTTATCTAAAAATATTCTTTCTTTTTGAAGCGAGGAATTAACCATTTTTTTTATTACCATATCTGGAAATATATCATATCCTTTATCTGTAAGAAATAAATAAACTGGTCCACCTATTATCCCTTTTTCTAAGTCAAATACTTCTGCAAAAACCTTTTTACCAACTGAAAAATTTACTGAAGAGATATTCTCTAAATCACAACAAAACTTTTTTTCTGGATTTACTCTACATTCTGTTAAATCAGATTTATTTTCTTCAAAATAAACAACCACTCTTGACCAATCAGAAGAAATATCCTTTGAATCATCCACTACTCCACATACAAAACTAGGAGATACAAAGGATAAACTAAATAAGATAATAAAAAAAGGTATAAAGGCTAAGTAAAATATCTTCATAAAACAAGAATTCCAACAAACTATAAAAGATTTTCTAAGGTAATTATAAATGAATAAACTCTTCTTCAGTTGTTCTTGATTTTGCGAGTATCCCTATTGCTAAAAGTACTATAGCTCCTCCAAATATAGAAAAGAAAGTAGATACATTTTGAGAAAATCCTAAATCTATAAAATCTTTGTATGAAATTAATATATCAAAACCTATGATTAAAAGAGAAATCTCTTTCATAAAGGTCCCCCCTCCAAAAAACATCAACAATGCAACCAATAAAGGTAAAAGAATTCCACCAAAAATAACTAAATTTGTTGAAACATCTGAATTAGCACATAATATCTCTGTATGAGGTAACCCTCCTTCATACACTATTCTTTCTAAACCACAATTTGGGCTTAGTTTAGAGGCAATAAAATGGCCTCCCTCATGAATAGAAAGAACTCCAACAAAAATAAAATTAGTTAAAATAATTATAAACACAAAATATCTTAAGAAATCAAAAACATAATTGTTGTGTTTTAATTTTAAATTCTTTTTTTCAAAAAAGTCGAGAGGAAGCTTGTTTAAGTCTATTAAAAAGAAGAAGAAAAATGCAAGAAAAAATGAATTAGAGATTACACATATGACTGGAGAAAATTCACCTTGAAAAAGCAATATAGAATGTAGAAACAAAGAGATTGAAGCGTAAAAGATAGCAAATCTAGAAGAATTGGAAAAAGCTGGAGAAGATATAAGAAGTATAAATAAAATAATTATTAGCAAAAAAGACGAAATCAATAAAAGATTAGAAAAACTTAATTCTAAAAATAAAGATAATGCTGGTATGAGATATATGCTCAAAAGGTAAAATAACTTCTTGCTTTTTCTTATATAAAAGACGATAATCAATAATAGAATAGTTTGAAAAAATATAATTAGTGAATAAATAAAAAGAAGGTCAAATGGAGCATACTCTATAAAGTTCAGAGACCAAAGGAGAAGAATTAGAAAAAAGATAAAAAATTCTAATCCAATTAAGAAAATAAAAAGAGATATTTTTTTGTATGTATCTTTGCGATTGAATTTAAATGCTACATACACTAAAAGTATTGATATTGCTAGAGATATAATAATATTTAGAAGAATTAGGATATTTAACATTTTTTAAAAATATCCTCCTGATAAAAATTAAGCGACGCCATATAAAATTTTATATATGGAGTTATTTAAATGTTTTTTAATAAAATAAAATTATTCTAACTCCACATATAAATAATATGCTGTTGCTCCTGTAAATCCAGCTGAACCATTTTCTGGAACTAACATCTGGAAATCATAAGATTGTCCATCATAACCTACACGGTTATCTTCTAAGATTGTTGCATAAATTATACTTGTACTGTCATATAAAGCTACTTCTTGAAAGTATACATCTTGAGCAGCATCATTTACAAATGTATTAAGAGTAGGGCAAGTATTAGGACCAATAGGTCTTCCAGCAACATTAAATCCAGAATGAGTGCCAGGAAATTGAAAGGTCTTATTAATAGTATCTGGTCTTGCTGAGAAATTATGGAATAAGGCAGCATCTTCTGCTGAAAGAGATGTAGCAAGGTTAGCACATTGAATTAAATTCCATTCTATTGTAGAAGAATCTCTTGTTGCATAAACTCTTCCAGAACTAACTGCTCCACTCCAATCATAGATTGTAGAACCTGATGCATCATCCAAAGTAAATCCTCCATTAACCCAACCTACAAAAGCTTTCCAGTGGGTGTTTTGTGCGTTTGCAGATAAATTAATTGCTCCTATATACCCTCCAGATATATTAAACATACCTGCTGTGGTAGATGTCATTGTTTCATTCCAAACAGACTCTATGTTTGTTGGACCAGATGGATCTGCAGATATTAAAATAATCTGGAGAATACAAATAGAAAAAATTATTATTGAAAATACAAAAATGGTTTTCAATAAACTTTTTTCTCTACTTCTTTTTAAATTTATTTCTTGTTTCATCTTTATCATTTCTCCTTTTTAACTAAAATATAAGGGCGTAAAAAACAATAAAATGCCCTTATTCTAGTTCTACCCAAAAGTAATAGGTAGTAGTTGCTATGTCTGTACCATGTCCATTTTCTAACACTATCATTTCAAAATCATGAGGGACATTATCAAACCCATTAGCATCTTCTAATAAAAGAGATGTGAATATCAGATTTGAACCATCTGTTAACAAAACCTCGTCGAATGTTCCAACGCCATTACTGTCAAACAATTTAGTGTTATCACAAGATCCAGCTGTAAACAAAATACTATTTGTAACAAATTCTGGATGATCGTTTAAATTAAATGTTTCGTTGATACCGTCCACATCGTCAGGTTTAATTCCAAACATATTTTCAAAAAAGGTCATGTTATTTGCTTCATCATAACACTGAATTCCCTGCCATTCTACACTTGAAGAATTTGTAGCATAGATTTCACCTTCTGGAGAAGCCAGAGACCAATTATACATCACATTATCATTACCATCTGCTAACATGATTGTACCTGAAACATTACCAAAATAACCTTGCCAAGATTGAGTTAGTGAATAACCAAAGATACTCAATTCGGTTACATTTCCTGCAATAGCTTCTGCACTTGTAGGATCATCTGCAGGCGCTCTAGTAGATGATAAATTAGTCACATTTGCCCCTGTTGGTAATGCTGATACAAATGATGAAAAAACGAACACCATTAATAGCAATACAATAATATTACCTATCTTCTTCATATTTTCTACCTCCTTTCATTTCTATATTTTTTTTAAAAAAAACAGAACTTTGGTAAATAGGACAAAAAACAGACAAATTAAGATTAGCTATATCGTCTAAATTATAAACCTCTAATTTTATTTTGTTATCATATTTTTTAATAGCAGAATCAAAAATTTGCTGTAATTTTTTATCTTCTGAAAATAAGATAATTGAAGGATTTTGTTTTCTGGAATCAACAAAAATAGCTTCAACATCTTTTAGATTATCTTTTATTTTAATGAGAAATTCTTCTAAAAAAGTTTGTAAGTGTTTATCTTCTAAAAACCATGTTCTTAGAATAGATTTCTGATATGATTCTAATGCTAAAGATTTTTTCTCTCCAAATCCTTTAGTAAGCATAGTCAAATATACTACATCTTTTGAAATTGAAAACAAATTTCTGGGTTTTCCTTTTTCAAATGCCCCTGTTTTCTCTTTTGAAACTATTCGTGCTGCCTCTAATAATTTCAATTGTTGGCTTATGAAAGAAACAGTAGTTTTAGTTTTCTCTGCTATCTCAATTGGGGAAGAGGGCTTTTCTGAGATTATTTTTAAAATTTCCCATCTAGGCGAGGCCAGAAATGAATCGAGTTCCATTAGATGATAAATATATAAAAAGCTATTTAAATGTTTTGTTTAATTAATTAACTTAAATTTATTACTTATAAAGCTTATAAATAACATAGTGTTATTACTTTAATTAATTTAATACTTAAATAGTATGTGTAAAAGTAGAAAAATATGAATAAAAAACAGAAAAACAGATGTAAAAACAGAAAAGCTGATTTATTCTAACTCTACCCAGAAATAATAAGTGGTTGTTGAAGTATCTGTTAAATGGCCATTTTCAAGAACAAGCATTTCAAAATCATGGGGATTGTTATCAAAACCAAGTACATCTTCATTCAATAAAGAAGCAAAAATTACACTACGTGTTGTAGGTTCATATAAAAGAACTTCTTCAAATTTGTTGTCTTCTCCTTGTCCTGCATTACTAAACACCTGTGTACTCCTACATTCTCCCTCTGAAAATTCTAAATTATTTGTATAAAAAGTATTGTGCCCTCCTGCTCCAAGTAAGGTAAATGTCTCATTAACTCCGTCAACATCATCCCAATCTATTCCAAACATAGATTCAAGTATAGATAAATTAGTACCATACATGCTTGTTCCACCTGCATTTAGAGTATCATCTGCATAAGTTCCATCTGCATCAAAATTAAAACATTGAACATAGTTCCATGCAATTGAATTATTTGTAGATGCATAGATTTCACCTTCTGGAGAAGCCAGAGACCAATTGTACATCACATTGTCATTATTATCTGCCAGCATAATTGTACCTGAAACATTACCAAAATAACCTTGCCAAGATTGGGTTAGTGAATAACCAAATATACTCAATTCAGTTACATTTCCTGCAATAGCAGGAATTCCCATAGGATCGTCGGGTATAGCTCTTGTGGATGATAAATTAGTTACATTTGCTCCAAAAGGTTCTACAGCTAAAGCCAAAGAAATGTTCATTAAAAGACCAAAAAATATTATCGGTAAAAGCTTGAGCCTCATCCTCTTCTTCCTCGATGAATTAAGTTAAAATAAGTTTATAATTCTTTCTTTTTAATTAATCTCATTTAAAAGAGTTTTAAGTCTCTCGATATCTCTTGAAAGAGGAGTCTTTTTTTGTAATTCTTTTAAAGAATCTGAGTATTTTTGAACTTTTTCCAAAATCTTATCTACTTCTTCTTTCTCAGCAAAGTTGATTATCTTTGTTTTTAAGATATCTAGTTCCTTTGAGTTTTGTTCTATATTTGCTTTTGATTCTTGAAGTTGAGAATTAAATGTATCTAAATCTTGTATCTTTTTTCTCATTTCACTGTAAATTGTTTGAACTTTATCTGTTTGTATATTTATTGTCCCTTCAATTTTCTTTATTCCAATTAGTCCTTTTTTTATCTCCTCGCTTAATTTGATTATCTCCTCTATACCTCTAAAAAAACTTATTTTACGCCTTGTTTCTTTTAGTTCTTCCATAACTTGGTCTAAAATTGCTTCGTTCCCTTCTAAATTTGCTTTAAGTGCTTCAATCTTTACATTTTGTCTTTCTAAATCCATCATAAATTTATCTGGCTTTATTGATTCAACCAAATCTATTGCCTTTACAGATTTTAACTCTAAGGTCTGGATTGTTCTATCTCTCTCTAAAATCATAGACCTTAATTCTCCTATTTGCTCGCTTATGTGAGTAAATCTTTCTGTAAAGGATTTTCTAACTTCTTGGAATGCTTCTTGACTTGCCTTTAATCTGTCTACTTCTGTAGAAAGTTTTAGTAATGAAGGTGCTTCTGATGAAGAATCAGAAGACAGATTAGAATCTTTTTGATTTGTTTCCTCTTTTTCTACTTCGTTTTCTTCAAACTCCTCTTCTTGATTTTCTTCCTCTTTTTTCTTTGATTTTAAAAACTTAAACATCATTCACCTCCTTTTCTAATATAAGTATTAAAGAATTTATTTTTTTAAAATCTTTCTCATTAAAGTCTAAACTCAATAACCTTATTTTTGGAGAGATTAGACCAGATTTCAAGTCAAAAAAGTTTCTTTTTTTCTTATCTTTGATGTTTTTTATCTTAATATCCAACTCAATATGCTTTAATCTTAGTTCTGAGATTAAAGAGTTTTTAATTATCTCTAATCTCTCACGTTTGTTCTTTATTTTGTGTATCTTTTTATATTTGTCTTTAGGTAAAAAGGATTTAGAAATTTTTTCAACCATCTTCAACTCTTTCATGTTTCTTTAAATACAATCTGGTTTTTATCTCTTTTGATATCTTAAAATGTTTAAGAAGAAGGACTACTACTGTTTTCTGTTTCTACTTTCTTTTCTTCTATTTTCTTTTTCTTTAATTCTTCTTTTTCATATATCTCCCTAGCTTTCTTTGCTTCTTCTACAGATTTCTGAATTTCTGAAGCATCTAAAAGTTTCTTTTCTGCTTTCTTAGGTTTCTTTCCTATTTTTTCCCACTGTTTTTGTAATCTTGGGCCTAAACCTTCTACATATATATCTACTACTGAAAAATTACCTGTCATAAGTTTATCTTTAATTAACTTTAATTCCATCTTTAAATCAAAAATATCCACCTTTTCTTTTTCCAACTGATTTATTTGATTCTCAAAATCATCTATTATCTCGTTATATTTATTATACTTTCCAAGTTCTTCATCTGAAAGTCTTCTTGTGTTGTGTAAAATAGGTCTAAAATTAACAAAGTAGGGCTTACCTTTATTATATTCTGCATTTTGAAACATAGCTACTCCAACTTCTGCTCTAACAAGAGATTTCAAAAATTCTTCTCCATATTTTGTTTTAATTCTTTCTAAATCAGATTCTTCAATTGTTCTTGTTTGGATTTCTGTGTTTATGTTTGCTTTAACTTCTCCTACAAAGTCGCTTAAAACCTGAGAGATTAGAATAACGCCCATCCCCCATTTTCTAAATTCTCTACATGCTCTTTCTATTTGTAAAAATCCTTCTCCACTACCTCCAAATTTTGAAAGTAATCTGTGTACTTCGTCAAATACCAATAAAACCTTAAGCTCCTGTGCTTCTTTAGGATCTGACTTAAATATTTGTCTTATAACACTTGCAATAAATATATCAATATCTTTAGGATCTAATTTATTTAATGCGAGTATCTGTATTTGTCCTGGATTAATGTATTTTTCTACCTCTATTATTTCTCTTGCGTGATTTATTTGTCGTATATTTCCTGGAAAACCTCTAGCATCACTAGGTTTTAGTCCGAACTTAGGGTAGAATGACATCATTCTTTTATCTTCACATTTTCTAAGCATACCTGACCACTGAGCTGTTGGGTCAAATACAATTACTGCAACATTTTTCATTAAAGCTTCTTCAACTAAAACTTGTGCAGAAATACTCTTACCCATACCTGTAGCTCCTGCAACTATTGCGTGTGTTTTTAATTTTTCTGGTTCTAAGTACACAAAAGTTTTTGATTCTGCAATTAATCCCAATTTAAAGAATTTTTTATCTGCTTTTGGAAGAGTAGATAAATCTAAGGAAATTCTGTACCTCTTTCTTTTTTCTTTGTATCTTTTGTACAAAAATAAATTCAAAAAAATGAAACTAATAAAGAAGAGTGCTGCAAAGAAAATCCAAAGAGGAATTCCTAAAAAAGAATATAAATAAATTGGCTTACGGACAGAAAAGGGAGCTGTAACACTAGAAGAGAATCCTAAATACTTTGCTCTAACAATAAATAGATAATCTCCTTCAGAAAAATTAGAGGGTATTTTTATTTGATCAACTATTGACAGAGATTTTTTTATTTCTACTTCTTGGGTTTCACTAAAATATATTGTGGAATCTTTTTCCCCCATAATTAATTTTTCTAAAGTAACCTTGTATTCTTGATTCACCAACAAATTTTGAAGGGTCAATTTGTAGTTTAAATTTTCTCCAGGATTAACTACTTCTCTAAATAAATCTAAGGTTATCAACAATGTTTCTATAGGAACCTTTTTTTCTATGACCTTAACTGTAATAGGTATTTCTTTTTCAATATCTCCAGATATTTTTAAAGAACCCTCATAAGTTCCAATAGGTTTAGTACCATAAAAAGTCAAAATCAATTCATCTCCTTTTCCAGGTTCAATAAGCATAGCATCTCTATTTAATTTTACAAAATCCGATAGTTCTGGTGATAGAGTAAACAACATATTCATATTTTCTAGTTTGAAGTTATAAACACCTATTGTGTCTTCTACAAATGTATTTTGTCTTATCTCTTTGAATATCTCTTTTGTGCTAACCCAATAATCTTCTCCTGTCCTTTGTACCTCTTCTATAATCTGTTGCATATCTTCTCCTGGCTCTTCATCATATGGTCCAGTTGGAAATTGATTATTTGTTGTACCTAGATTAACCAAAGTCATTGTTATATTATGATTTAAAGAAGTAGTATTTGAAGAAAAGTTTAATATGCTATAATAATTATTAAATCCAGGACTTGTTGAGATAATTGGATGCTGTTGCGGAGTTATCTCAGATACTAAAGAATAAAAACCATTAGCATCTGTATGAGTAGTTTCTCCTCCAAGGTAAACTGTTGCAGAATCTATTGGATTACCTGCTTCATCTAAAACATAACCCCAAACAGTTGGATAAATTGTGATGCTAATGCTTGGTGTGTGTGGATTCATAGTTATATTTTTATTGAAGATATAATCTGTGAAATTAACTGTTATATTTGAAAAGTATTCGTCATACCCCTCTCCATAAGCAATAAGATTGTGAGTTCCTTTTAGAAGATCAACTGAAAGATTATAAAATCCTGTTGAATCTGTAACTACACTAATCCCTGCTATAACAACAGTTATATTCTCGATAGGCATTCCACTAAGATTAGTCACATGGCCATAAATATTAGTAGAAATTACCTCTCCCATTCCACCCTCAGGACATATGTCATATGGGTCTGTAAAAAAATAATATCTTTCTGTTGAAAGTTCTCTTGTTGGGAGAAGCATCTGAAAATTAACTATACTCTCTTCCTTATATCCTTTTTGTAAATCTTCTACATGTGTTACATAAACTAAGTTTTCTGAGTCATTTAATACTCCTATATCAAATATTCCCTTTTGACCATCCCACCTATAAGTATGTGTAGAAGGTATATTCGTTATATTTCTTGATCCTACCATTACCCACATATTGTCTGTAAATGTTTTGGATGCATAGGTACCATCATCACATCCTGTCCAAGCGTCTATTTGAGATATTGTGGCTGGCATTAAAGAATCAAAATCTATTGTTGGAGAAGTTGAAGCATAAATTTCTCTTCCTCCTACTGCATCTTGTTGCATACAATCAAAAAATAATGCTATATCTGAAATCTCTCCCCCCTTTAATTCTTTGGAAGGAGCTTCAGAATAACCTGGAACTCTTATAGCTAACCCATACAAACCATGCCAAAATCGTGTTTGAAATTTTAAGGTAACATTCAATTCGCTTATATATCCTGCTTCTGAAGGAATATATGTTGAAAAACCTGTCGAGATTAAATTTGTTGCAAATAAAATTATTACAACTAAAGTAGAAAAAAGTGCAAACAGTAACAAGAAAAATTCTAAAACCTCCTCATTTTTCCTGTTTTTTAATTCTTTCTTTACTATTTTTAAAGCACTATTAGAAGATATATTACCTCTCTTACTCATTTAATAATCGTGTAAAGAAAATTAATAAAGTTTCCTATACAAAAACAAACATAAGTTTACCAAAAAGTATTTAAAGAATTTCCGGTTTTTCATGAAATAAAAGAAGTGAAAAATGGCCATAACAAAAATTTTTAAAAAAGGTAAAGTGCCAGATGAATTGCCAGACCTTGCAATAGATGAATTAAAAAAAGAATTAAAAAAAGATTATTCTGAAAAAGAAGAAAAATTAGAGGAAGTTCCTGAAAAGAAGGAAGAAACACAACAGGAAGAAAAAGAAGAAATTCAACAAGTTGAAGAAAAAGATAGTCAAGAAGAGAGTGAAAATGAAGTAGAAGAATCTGAAGAAAGTCAAGAAGATGTTCAGCAGGATGAAGAATCTGAAGAGAGTGAAGTAGAAAAAGAGATAGAAGAGGAAGAATCTGAAGAGAGTGAAGTAGAAAAAGAGATAGAAGAGGAAGAATCTGAAGAACCAGAGAGAGAAATTAAACTAGAAAAAAGTTTTTTTGCTCCTCTTTTAATTGAGTTAAAAAAAGAGAATTTTGACCCAGAAAAAATTAATAGTTGGTATGAGAAAAAGTCTTCAGAAAAGAATACGATAGATGGTATGAGAGAATATTGGGAAAAGCAAAAAGATAATTTTATTACAGAGAGTGTAAAAAAAGAGTTCAAAAACAGGATTTATAAGAGTATGGAACATCTTCAAAAATTAGAATCAGAATGGCAAGTTTTAGAAACAAAAAGGCAAGAAATTCAATTAAATTTAACTAAAAAAGAGGAAGAGATTAAAAAAGAGGAAGAAAAAATAAAATTAACAATAAGGGAATTTTCAAAAATATCAAAGGAAAAGGTTAATGTCAAAAAAGAAAATAAAAAAAGACCAAAAAACACTAGTAAAGGTTCAGAGAAAAAAGGAAATCTTAAAAAAGAGCGTAAATCTAAATAGTTAATGAAGAAAAAAAGAAAGGCGAATAAACTTTTAACTATAATCTATATTTTAGTTGCTATTTTAGTAATTCTATTAATTATTGATTTTAAAGTCTGGAAATACTTAGAAAAAAAAGAAGTGAAAGTAATAGATATCCAAGACAAATGTACTCCTTTTTTAAATAATTTAATTCATACTATAAAAGACGAATCAATCTGTGAGAATTCTTGTAGGGCAGAGTGTGTTATGAGAGATATGAATCTCTATAAATCAGAATTTGTGCTTAATCTAGAAACATGTAATAGTTGTAAGTGTTATTGTAAATAAAATGAGAGACTTAGAAGAGGAATATGCTGAGAGAATTGAAGAAGAAGGAGAAATATTATTAGAGGGGTTAAGAAATCAGAAAAGTCTTGCTGAATTAGAAAAAGAGTATTCTAAACGTGTAAAGGAAATAAGGAGAGTATATGAAAAATCAGTAAAAAAGGAGATGTTAAAAAAAGAAGTATTTCAGAAGAGTGAAAAGAAAGAGGAGAGTAAAAAGAAAGAAGAAGTATTTGAAGTTGAAGGTGTAGAACTTGAAAAGAATTGGTTAGAAAAAAAGCACCTTAAGCTAAAACTAACAACTTACAAGATTAAAAGAAATTTAGTAAATTTTATTTATAAGATAACTCCAAAATTTATAATTTATAGATATTATAGGAACAAAAGAGTAATTTCTGATTTTAAAAAAGAGGTTAAAGGTTTTTTTAGAAGAAGAAAGGAAAAAATATCTGACTTTGTTACTAAATTATTAACCCACATCAAAAAAGGAGGATCATCAATAAAGAATAATTTAAAAAAGATTATGGGAGTGTTTAAATTTAGTAAAAAAAGTAAACAATCCACTAAAACAAATGAAAATGGAACAAAAAATGCAGAAAATAAAGACAAAGGCGAATAAAGAGGATTATCTGGATAAAGTAAAAAATCCAAAATTAAAAGAAATGGCATTAATCCTAGAATCTAAAGGGATAATGAAGGTGAAAAAAATAAATTCAGAAGCTGATGCAGAAGAAATTATAAAACAAGAGATGAAAGATTCTCTACAAAATAAAATACAAGACCTCAATGAGACATTTTCTGAATTAAGAAAAAGAGGAATTGACCTAAGCATATTCAATTTCAAATTAGTTATTTTGCCACTAAAGTTAAAAGTTTTTTTAGCTACTTATGAAAAAAAAGATTTAGAAAATATTTTAAAGAGAATAGATGAAATTGATAAAGAAATAAAAAAATACAAATAAACTCAATCATCTTCTTTTTCTCTTCTTCTAGCTATAATAAATAATATTATGAAGAATATTATTATGAAAATCAACATAAAGATTATATAAGTTAATAGCTTAAATCTTTGATACTTTAATTCGAAGGTCTTACTAAATATATTAACCAATGAATCTTTTCTTTCTCCATAATATGCAATAACATTAACAAAGGGGTTATTTTCTAAATCTGATTCTGTAAGTCTTTCATATACAAATATCTTTTTAGAGCGTTTTGGGAATATCTTTTCTGGAGCATCGCTTCCTAGGGTTTGTTTTAATCTATTTATTTTTATATCTTTTAATTCGATACTTACCCAGCACTCAACATCTCCTATGTTTTTTACCTTAACTATAAATGCTTTATCCTGTAGATTGTACCTTAACTTTTTTATGTCTAATTCGCACCTGTCTAAAATATTAACTATTTGAACATCATAAGTTCCTTGAAAAACCCTATCTAAAGAAGTAGGGGTTTCTCCATATAACACATAAACCTGAGCTGAAAGATTCTCATCTGGAACATTTACACCTTCGTAAATAACTGTTTTAAAATCTCCTGGGGCTATAAATATTTCTTCTAAGTCTCCTACACGAATATTTCCAGAAGAAGTGATAAGAGTTATTGTTCCTTTGAAATAAGCAGGCATGTTTGAGTTACTTATATATGTTACTTCTAAAGTTGAAGTAGCTTTATTATATTTTATAGAATGAATAGAAAGATTTAGATTTGGAACAGGTATGTAAAATAAATCAAGGCCTTCAACAGGGGATACTCCAGATGTCTTTTCACGCGCGCTTCTGGCAAATTTAACCATAACATTAATACCTGTAGATTGTCTTATATTTGTAGCAGCCC
The DNA here is from genome assembly GCA_002069705.1 of Candidatus Diapherotrites archaeon ADurb.Bin253. Taxonomy (GTDB): domain Archaea; phylum Nanobdellota; class Nanobdellia; order Pacearchaeales; family GW2011-AR1; genus MWBV01. Next base: position 36,821 of record MWBV01000001.1, read on the forward strand.
CTATCAGTTCATTTCCGATTAAAACTCCTATTTCTATATCTGAAGATTTGATGTAATCTGCAATTTTGGTTGGAACATTTTCACTTCCTGTAAAAAGCAAAGTGTTTTTTCCCTGCATTATCTCCTTTTCAATAAATTCTCCGTTACTTAAAATAATTTGAGATATTGAACCTACTTCAGAATATTTTTTTACCATATTTATATTATCTTGGAATCTGTCTCCACTGTTTATTATTTCTGGATTGTATTTAGCTAATGTTTCTGTAACTTCTGAATCAACATATCCATATAAAACCAAATTATTGACACCTCTAATTTCAAGTATTGCGTCTATATCATCTATATTTACTCTATTTGCCAAAAACACCCATGAATCAGTTGCAAGGGCATAAGCTACAACAGCCATAGAATTATATCCAAAAGAATCTCCAACAACTATAAAATTTTTTATTTCTGGTAATTTATCTATTAGTTCCAAATTAGCTGAAGAAACCTCAATTTCTTCTACAGGGTCAAATCCTTTGGATTTTGCCAAACTAGGGTAATTAAATACTAAAGGATTATTTTTTGAAGATACTATCAACAAGTTATAATCTTTGTTTATCCCATTAAGTAAGATAGGTCCATGAGCAGTACTTACTAAAAAGTCTGATTCTATTCCTTTAAGATTTGCGTACATTATGCTTGAATAAACATCTTGCCAATTTTCAGAATTAGAAATAACATAATTTGGAGCAGCAAAAACAAAAGGTACTAAAAAAAAGCAAAAAACAACTGCAATAGATAATCTCTTTTTCATATTAGTAGTTTTAAAAGAATATATTTAAAACTTTCTAGGATTGAGTATATAATGAATCTTGTGTAACTGAAACTTCGTACCCTTTTTCTGGTTCAAGTACAAAATTTAATCCAAAATATGGGGGCATTGAAGAATAATTATTTTTTATATATCCTTCAGAAATTTGACTAAATTCGTTCCAATTAGTTACCGAGTCTGCATAAGAAATGTTATTAATTAAATCAAATGCATCTTCTAATGAAGAATTTGCATATAATGAAATCCAATTTTTACCATAAAAAGTACTTGAAGATAAGTTTGTAAAAAGCATAATATTTACTTTATCTTTTACTGTTCCAACTAGGCTCCAATTAGTGAATTCTGAAGAATGAGGGTTAAGATTAACTTCATAACCTGCCCCTTCTTGTAGATTAAAATTACAATTTGTTTCGGTACAGCTTGGAAAATTTGGACAAGAAAATTCGTTGCAAGTAACTTTTCTTTGTAGAGTACTATTCCACATTGTAAATGCTGTAATATTATTTATGAAATTAAGAGAATTATTTGCATCATCTAAATTACTATTATTCAAATAAAACCCAAGCCAATTTTTATTATTTATTTCATCTTTTCTCTTTAAATAGTAAACTGTTTTACCCAGAGCGATATTACTGAAATTTTCTCCTGTTGGATTCCAATTAGATAATTTATAAAATCTTCTTCTTGTAGAATTAGCAAAATTATCAACATAATTAGTTTTGTTTGTTTGTGCTAAAAAAGAGAATTCTTCTTTCAAATCATCTGTATAATATATTTTATAATAGTCTGAATGATTTGCAGGTTCCCAATCTATAATTACTTCTCCTGTTCCATCGTCATTAGTTTGGGAGATGGTTATTAAAGAGGAATTTGGAGATTCTGGAAAGAAAAATGCTGCAAAAGTAAAGTTAGTAGAATTAAATGCAAAATTTCCAGAATTATCATAGCATAAAACATTCCAAAGATAATGCCCTTCTCCAACCATCTCTTTATTGTAAAAGCTTAATGAAGTTTTCTTTTGAGGATTTAAAAATGTCTCATTAATATGCCAACCCCCTGCCCAATCTCCATATAATGTGCAATTAGATATTTCGTTTAAATCATCTACAGAGAAATTTAAAAAAGGTATTAGTGTCCCTGAAAAATTTAAGTAATTACCTGATAATAAATTTACTTCTGGAGGAATTGTATCTAAATTTATTCTTCTTGTTTCTGTAAAATTATAGTTTCCTACAATATCAAAAATAGTTACATTGAAAAGATAAGAGTTATCCTCTAAAGAAGTTAAATTAATACTTCTGCTAGAATCTGTAAAGGTTGTTGAATTTTTTAGAGTGTTATTTATGTAATATAGATTAAATGTAATATTTTTAAGATTCTTTTCAACTACTGAGACATTTAGATAAATCCAATTTTGAGAACTATTTGAATTATTTTCTGGAGTTGGAAAAACATAATCTATTAAGGGAGATACAGAATCTGTTATAACCATCTCTGTTTCATTATAATAAGCAGTGTAGTTTTGTGTATCTGTTCTCAGCATTGAAAAATTATAAACTCCATAAACTAAGGATTGTTCTGAATTATTTGGAATTAGGGTTCCGTTTCTGTATAAATTAAAAGAAGAAGTACAATTAGCCCATACTCTAAATGTTTCTGTAGAATCTATAGGAGAACTTACATTAAACAAAACTTGACAAATTTCTGGATTTTTATTTATTGTAAAAAAGGAATCTGTATAAGAAAAAGAATAATTCAGTGTATCTGTTCTGTATGCAGAAAAGTTATAAGATCCAACACCTAACTTTTGTTCTGAATTGTTTGAAATTATTATTCCGTCTCTATATAATCTAAAAGGAGATGTTGAATTAGTATAAACTCTAAATGTCTCTGGGTAAGTTATTGGAGAAGATGTATTAAATTGTACTTTAAATTGTTCTGTATTTTTTTGAATTATTAAATTCTCTGTATCTAAATTTGAATGAGAAGTGTAATTTGCACCTCCTGTTGTGTTAAGAATATAATTATAAAATCCTGCTCCCAATGTAATTGTTTCTCCAGTATTAATATTTGTATTATTTCTATATATTCTATAAATTAAATCAGAATCTCCTTGGAGATGATTTGTTGAAGAAATTGTTGTGCTTGTAGGATAAGTTAATTCCCATCCTGCAGAACTTGAAAGAGTTGCTGTAGGAGTTCCCTTATTTACTATGAAAAATTCTGAGGAAAAGAAATTTGTATAGTTTTGTGTATCTGTTCTTTGTACAGTTATGTTGTAATATCCAGCTCCAGAATTTATTATTGAATTATTTGGGATTGAAGTTCCATTTCTATAAATTGTGTAAGCTGAAGAACAGTTTGTATAAACAATGAAAGTTTCTGGATATGTTATTGGGCTTAAAGTATTGAAATAAACTCCGCAATCATAAAAAGTTGATTTGTTTACTTGAACTGTGTAGATTGTCCAATTAATGTTGTTTGAAGAATCATTTATTGAAACATTAATCGCATAATTTCCTGCTGCGAGCGAGGTTGAGTTTGAAAGATATCCTGTTTGATTTATTGAAAACCTGGTATCGTTAATTTTGTAAAATCCAAAATTGATATTATCTGTTGCATCAAAGTTAACTCCTAAAGATTGATTTTTATAAAACAAAGAGGCATTGTTTGGAATTTGTGTAAAATAAGGGGGAGTTACATCTAACAATTCATCGATTGTAAAATAGCTATAATCGTAAGTATATGAAAAATTCTGTGAATCTAATCTAAACATTGAAAAATTGTAAGTTCCTGCAGCCAATTTTTGTTCAGAATTGTTTAAAATCTCTGTACCATTCCTATACAATGTAAATGGAGAGGTACAGTTTGCCCAAACTTGAAATGTTGCTGGATAATTTATTGGAGAAGTTTCATTGAAAAATATCTCGCAAATCTCTGGATTTTTTAAAACAATAAATTCTCTTTGATGAAATATATAAGTATAATTTTCATTCTCTTGTCTTTCAGAAGTAAAATTATAATATCCTGCTCCTGAATCTATTATTGAATTATTTAGTATTTGTGTTCCATTCATAAATAAGTTATGATTTGAACTACAATTTGTATATACTCTAAATGTTTCCGGATAAGTTACTGGAGAAGATGTATTAAAATAAACAAAACAATCCTCATTTGATTTAAGAACATTAACATTGTAAAGAATCCAATTAATGTTGTTTGATGTGTCGTTAATAGAGATATTCAATAAATAATTTCCTCCTGATAAACTTGTGGAATTGGTTAAAAATCCTGATTGATTTATTGAAAATCTAGTGTCATTAACAGAATAATATCCAAAATTTACATTATCTGTTGCATCAAAGTCAACTCCTAAAGATTCATTTCCGTAGAAGATTGAAGCATTTAATGGTATAAATATAAACTCGGGAGGAGTTGTGTCCAATAAAAACTCTCCTGCTGAAATTGCTATCCAATTGAATTCTCTTCCATTACAATTATTTGTGGTGTCATCATCTTCTGCTGTTACAGTGAAAGAGGTTGTTGTTTTTCCAGAGACTTCTATTTCACAAGGGTCTGCTGTGCCTGTTCTTGATGCTGTTGTTACAACCACGTAATTTGTATCTGGAAAAGAACTTCCCAATTGAATAACTTTTGAAGTTGGTCCAGAAGCAGTATCACTACCTGCTTTAATTATTATTCCGCCTATTGTTTCTGTACCATAGGAAACAGCACACCAATCTATACTGCTAACAGCTTCTAATGCTCCACCATCATCTAAAATAACTGAATTCCAGCTTCCTGTTGATTTTGAAGAATAACTTACTCTTGGAGAATCAGAATCCCAAGGTGTATAAGCTACAACAGCATAATTTGTATCTGGGAAACTTGATTCAAAATTTATTACAGATGTGCTTGAACCTGAACCTGAATTACATTTAACTGAAATATTCTGAAAATCAAATTCGCCAAAAGATAATGCTGCCCACTCAATCCCTGCAGATTCGTTTGCTCCACCATCATCGTGAACCCTGTTTATTCTAAAGCCAGTTGTTGCTTTGTTATCATATTGAATAGAAAAAACAGCATCTGTATCTTGTTGTCCTGAAAATAAAATTGAATAATTTGTATCTGGCATAGCAGTTGAGAAAGTGATTTGAGTAGGAGTTCCTGCATAATAATAAGTCACTCCAGTACGAGCATAGAAATTCGGGTCTATAATATGATCAAATTCCAAAATACCTCCAACTACCTTTAAATCAAATATGTCTTGTTGAGATTGAAGATTTGTTAAATAAACTTTATTATATTCGTTTGAAATAAGATTATCAAATTGTGCGATTAACTCATTTTTATCTTTTTCATAAACTTCAACTATTGGATTTCCTGAGATAATTCTTGGAAATAATGTTATATCTCGTGTGCTATCTAAAGGTACTTCAAAAGTAACTCTAACATATTCTCCTTCTCTTATTTCTTCTGACCAGAGATTATCTTTTTCTTTTACTTGCTCATAAATATCTGAAATAAAATTTTTATTTGAATCTAAGTGTTCTGCTTTGATTATTACAATTATTTCAAATGTTTGAGATGACAAATGGGGAGTTATCCATTCTACATAATCAAATAAGCCATTACCATTTGTATCTGAAGCATTGAAATCTAAATAGGTGTTGTTTTCTTTCCAATATATTTTAATTGAAGATTTTGAGTATATTTCTCTAGGTAAGTAAGTATAAGAGAGAACATTCTTGTAATTGAGTCCTTCTAATGAGGAAACTACAACTTCTTTGGTTGTGTTAGAAATTATTGTTTCTTCTATTTTTGGAGGTTCTGTAGTATATTCTATTTTAAGTTCCCCAGAAATGTTTTCAGATAGAGATTCTGTTAAATTAATGTAATTTTTGCCATCAATGTTTGTCAAAGTATATGAAATTTCTTCACCTGTTTTATCTGTTAAAGTTAAATTAATTACTGGTGGTATCTCTATTAAATTTGTTAAATTCTCTTCTGAAATTGTTTGTGTCCATTCTACTGGCTTATTTATTTCTGCTTTTTCTTGAACAGGGTCTTCTGGATTAAGTTTTTGCTCTTCAGGAGATTCTTGTCCTGATGAAATAACAAAGAAATAATAAACCTTTTTCCCGTTTCCTCTCTGAACAACTACAGAGTATTCTCCTTCCTCTTCTAGTTTAAGTAAAAAATTATCGTTTGATGAAACTCTAGAGATAACTTCTTTAGATGGAGAATTTATAATTAATTTGTAATTGCCTAATTTTGTGAAATCTAACCTCAAAACAGTATCTAAGGGATAAGTATTATTTGATTTAAAATCAAAAATTACAGAATTTCCTCTTTCTTCTGGAATATTTGAATATGCTGAAGAAAAAAGAGAGAATGCTATTATTCCAAAAAGGAACAAAGACAGAAAGCCAATTACACCTATTTTAATTAACCCTTTTTTCATTTGATTACGCAAATTTAGATATTTTTATAGATTATTGTTATACAAAATCTCTTATAATGGTAAGATTTAAATACTTTTAAAAGTATCTGTTTAGTATCAAAAGAGGGTAATTAGGCACTATTAAAATCCTTTTAAAAGTACATGGTTGAAATAACATTTAAAGATAATAAGATACAAAAAGGCCACAGAATCAAAATTCCAAAGGCAATAGTAGATACACTTAATCTAAAAGAGGGTGCAAAAATAATTTTGAAATTTGACCCAATAAATAAAAAAATAATTGTGGAGGAAGAAAAATGAATAAAGTATTCTTGATAGTAATTATAGGGTCATTCTTTTTTGGAATCAGTGGGATTATTTTTGCAGAAGAATTTCAAGAAGGAATTAAACTTTCAGAGGGAAAAAATTTAGTTTATTTTAGTGAAGAGATTAAACCAATATATGCAAGTGATTTGGTTAAAATTTATCCTGAAATAAATGCTATTACTTATTATGAGGGAGATGAAGAAAAAGGATATGTAAATGTGTTTGGAGGGGTTGGAGAAAATTTTGTTGTAATGTTCAATAACACTTACGAAATAACTGTTGAAAAGGAGGTAACATTAAAATTAAAATGATAAAAAAGATTTCATTAAATCTGGCAATTATCTTGTTTATTTTGCCATTGGGCTCTGCAGCGCATTATATTGTTGGAATTGTTGAAAATGCAAAAGATGGAACTAGTGCTAATGGGCAGAGTATAGTTCTTTGGAATCCTGCCGTAGGAATTCAAGAAAATGTAAGTGATATAATTGGTCCTGCTGGAAACTCCAGAACAAATAATATCTATATGATTGATTGTGAACTTCTACCAAGCGGATGCAATGTTACAAATACCTTAAGTTTAAAGGTGATAAATAATGGGGACAATTATATTTCCCAAGAAAAAAATGTTAGTGTTGGGGGATTTGGATATGATATTGTAGAGAATATAACATTAAATTCTCCTCCAAATATCACTCTTGTAAATGTGGATGATTCAATTACTTCTCCGCAAAATGAAATTGATTTAATACCTGCTGAAACTAAAGAAGTAATCTGTTCTGCTATTATTTATGAATATGAGGGAGAAGAGTCATTGATAAATGCAACTGGAAGATTTTTTGACAATGTTCAATCAAATTACGATTCCTTAGAAGATAATAATGAGCATTATAGAAACAATAGTTGTTTGATAGATAAAAATTATGGAGGAGTTAATGAAGCTGCTGTTTATTGTAGTTTTTATATTTGGTATTATTCAAATTCTGAAAACTGGAATTGTACTATAGAAGTAACAGATAATTTATCTATATCCTCTAGAGGTAGTGATTTATCTTTCATAAATCCTCTTCTAGCTTTAGGAGTGGAATCAGTTGTGACATTTAATCTAACAAAATCTGACATAACTGACGAAGCAATATTGGATGTTACAAACTATGGGAATGTTAAAATAAATCTATCTTTAAGCGGATATGCTTTTGAACAGAATGATGGTTTAGCTATGAATTGTAGTGAAGGTGAAATCAGAAATATACCTGTAGAAAATGAAAAATACAATTTAACCAATAGCAATTCAGGAGATATAACATTTGAAGAGTTTATGATATCTTATAAAAATTTGACGAGTTACCCTGCTGTAAATAAATTCAATCTAGAATATAGAAAAGATGATTTACTAAATGAGGCTACCAAATCAACATACTGGAGGATTCATGTTCCTGACGGTATAACTGGAAATTGTCAGGGAAATATTGTTTTTGGAGCTGTAAGAGCACCAGGAGATTAAATGAATAACAAAATAAGAATAGGTATCAAAACAGGAATCATTACGTTAATTATAATTGTAAATTTATTATATGTCTCTTCTGCAAACATAGGCGTTAGTCCAGCAAATGTTTATTTCAAAGATGTTTTAAGAGGAGGTTATGCTGAAAGAATAGTTACAATAACTGTTGATTCTGAAGAACCTACAAAAATATCTCTTGAACCAAGAGGAGAGATTGTTGATTGGGTTTCATTTGAAGAGAAAGAATTTGAAGTTTCAAGAAATAAACCATATTATTTAAAAATAATTTTACAGCCTCCTGTTGATATACCTAATGGAAATTACACTGGTTTCTTAAGAGTAACTACCTCTAGCAAAAATAAAGGAGTTGAGGGACAAGCCACTGGAGTAATTAATGCTGCATTAGATTTATACTTAGAAGTAAAAATAACAGATGTGGAATTCTCTTCTTGTAGAGCGTGGGACTTTCAAGTAGAATCTGTAGAAAAAGGAGATGATATTTTATTTAAAGTTAAAGTGTTAAATGAAGGAAACGTTAGGCTTTATCCTACGATAAAAATAGACATGTGGGATCAAGAAAGAACAGAACTAGTCAAACAAGTAGAATTTTCTGAAGATATGATAATTCCAACAACTGAAAAGGAATTAAATATAAAGGTGGAATCTTCTGACATGAACTTGGGACAATACTGGGCAGAAATAACTTCTATTGAATGTTATGCTGCTCAAACATTAACTTTTGATATTTTAGAAGAAGGTGCTTTGAAGGCCCAAGGAAATCTTTTAAGAATCAGTTCCCCTACTTGGATTAAAGTAGACGATACGACAATAATTGAAGCTTTATTTGAAAATACTGGAGAAAAAAATGTAAATGCTAGGTTTAAAGGAGAAATTACACTTGGCAGTAGAGTAATACAAATACTAGAGAGTGAGTTGTCTAGTGTTTCCATAGGCGAAATAGAGACATTTAAATTTTATTTTACTCCAAGGAAAGAAGGTAAGTATATAGTTACTGGAATGGTATTTTATGATGGAAAAAGAACATTTGAAAAAAGTACTGTCATAAATGTAGAAAAAAAAGGTTTTGATATTGGTGTTATTAGAACTATTCTAATTTATTTAATATTGCTTATAGTTATAGCTTATCTAGCTTACAAAATAAAAAAAGAAAAGAGGAGGAATAATTTAAGATGGAAAAGATAAAGTCATTTTTATTTCTAGGAATTTTATTGACTTTGACACCTTTATTGATTGCAGCAAACTCTGTGACAATTAATACTTTCTATGGTTTCTCTAATGATTCGTTTATAGATGGTACAGTATACAAAACAGACTCTGTTGTTTTGAGGGTAAAGACCTCTGTTGAAACAGAATGTTATTATGGTAAAGAAATTTATCCTTCTACTCCCTTCCAAGGAGAATATGGATTAACTCATGAAATATATTTGGAAAATATTGAAGAAGGGTTCCATGAATATTATATAAGGTGTGGGGAAAGTTCCAATCCAATTATGAAGATAAATTTTGCAACAAGTACACCTATCTATGCTACTATAAAAATATCTGAAAATGCTCCTCTTAAATCTGGAAGGTACAAAATAAATTTAATTACTTCTAAAACAAGTTTAAATACCCCTCTTCTAGAGTATAGTTTTGATGATTTAGTTTACAAAACAATTCCATTAAGAGGGTCTGGTAAAAATTGGGAAGGTAACTTGATAATTCCTGAAAATGCTGGTGAAAGTGTATGTTCATTTAGATTTAAATCGAAAGATATTACTGGAGAAGAAGGAACAAAAATTATTGGAGACAATCTATTCCTCGTAGATACAATTAAACCTGCTACAATTTCCATAATTAGTGCCACAGGATATAAAGGAAAAATAAAATTAAATTGGTTTAGTGAAGAAAAAATAGATAATTATAATGTTTATAGGTCTGAATATTCTCCTGTAGATTACACTGACTTCTATGAATTGTCAAGTAAAGATTATTTTTATGATGAAGATGTAGAAAAAGGCAAAACATATTATTATAAAATAGCTGCAGTAGATGAAGCTGGAAATATTGGAGATTTATCTAAGGAAGTATATGCTACTGCGTTGTTAAGTAATACTTCTGAAAATACTGGATTAAATATAAAATTAATTGGAAAGGTAGATAATTTTATTATAGAGATTGACTCTCTGATTAAGAATATTGAGGACATAAAAGAACTTTTAAAACTAAAAGATAATAAGGAAAAACAGATATTTGAAAGTATTAAGTTAAATAAAGAGTTGGAAAGTGCTATTCTAGAATTAAACTCTTTAAAAAGAGATGTAGAAAATTATAAACTTCAGGATTTGAGTGAAGATGAATTAAACAAAAAAATATCTTCTTCTTCGATTAAATTGAGTATTATAAAGAAAAAGATACCAGAAGATATAACTATAATAGAGGAAGTAGAATTTTATAGAGAGATAAAAAAAGAAGATATAGATAGAATATTCTTACAATATTCCAATTATGATGATAGAGGTTATGGTAAAGAAATAACTTATACTCAAAAATTAATTGAAGACCCCAAAACAAAAATTAAATGTAATGCTTATAGTGTAGATATAATATATATTGATGGTACAAAAAAGAAAATAACATTTGTTGAAGAAGAACTAAGCATAAAAGAAGAATATGAAAAAGAAGTTAATTATATTTTAATAGTTCCAAAAGAAATTGCTGAAAGAGCTTCTGACATAAAAGTAATAAATTTGGAATATGAAACTATAAAAGAAGGTCCCATAATTCTTTTTAAACCAGATGTAAAAAAAGTAACTTATTATTTTTTCAAGGAAATTCCTTTAAATTCTATTAAAGAAATAACTCTATCGCCTATTAAAATACCTTCGTTAGAAGAAGGCCAGTCAAAAATAACAGGAAATTCTATTTTAGAATATACCTCAAAAGGATATTTTGGAATAATTGTTTTAATTGCTTTTGCATTAATATTGGGAGTTTATTTTCTTAGAATAAGAAATGGTTCTTCGATTAAACCCTTATTGATAACTATGGAGAATCTAAAAAAAGTTAAATCTCTCTTAAAGGAAGGGAGGGAACAAGAAGCTAAGGAATTGTATAGTAAAATAAAAGAAGATTATAAAACTCTTTCAAAAAAAGAAAAGGAATTGGTGGTTGAAAAAATAAATGAGATGAATTTTGGAGGAATAAGATGAATAAAAAAATCTTATTTATATTTCTCGTATTGCTTATTTTACCATTGAGCTCTGCTGCACATTATATTATGGGATTTGTTGAAGATGCAAAAGATGGAACTAGTGCTGATGGACATAGTATAATCCTTTGGAATCCTATTATAGGAATTCAAGAAAACATAAGTGATATAATTGGTCCTCTTGGAAACTCTGGAACAAACAATAAGTATACGATTGATTGTGAACTTTTGCCAAGCGGATGTAATGTGACAAATACATTAAGTTTAAAGGTGATAAATAACGGGGATAATTATGTTTCACAAGAAAAAAATGTTAGTGTTAGTGTATTAGGATATGATGTTGTAGAAAATATAACATTAAATTCTCCTCCAAATACTACTCTGATTTATCCAACTGATTTTGAAAAGATTCCATATTCTGAAGTAATGTTTAATTGTTCAATAGAAGATTTAGATAATAATGCAAAAGAAATTAGTTTATATGGAAACTGGACAGGGGCATGGGAACTAAATGAAACCCAAGAAATCAGTTCGGGGGATAAATTCAAAACATTTATTAAAAGCATTGCAGATGGTTTCTACAAATACGCTTGTAAAGTAACAGACAGTTTACTAATCTCTAGTTTTTCTCTACAAAACAATAGCTTTGCAATAGATACAAACATTCCTCTAATCCAATCTATTTCTTCTAATGTTTCTAGCTTGTGTGGTAAGACAAATACAATACAAATAAATTGTACTGCTTACGATGAAACATCAGGAATAGATAAAGTAATAATACAATCTATTTCTCCACAGAATGAAATAAACAATTACAGTGCAAATAATATTTATGATAACATCTATTCTTATGAAATACTGCTTGATAAAATTGGAACATGGAATTTTAATTGTATAGCTAATGATAGTGCAGGAAATTACAACAATTTGTTTTTAAATGATATAAATGTTTATTCTGAACTCCCTCAAATAAGCATAAATTCTAGTTCAATTAATCTAAGCAAAACAAATCCTATTGAAACAGAAGAAATACAAATTTCTGCTTTTGTGGAGAATAAAGGATGTTCTAATGCAGAAAATGTAGTTGTTGTATTTTTTAATGGAGATCCAGAAATTTCTGGAGAGAAGATAGGAGAGAGTGTAATAAATATAAGCGAAAATGATGGGCTTGTATCTAGTATTTCTTGGAGCACTAAAATTGGGCTAAATAATATTTTTGTTATAGGAGACTATTACAATTCTTTTGATGAAGAGGATGAAACAGACAATAAAGCAAATAATACATTTTCCATAAATTCTTGGCAAGAAATATATGGGAACACACAAGTAGATAAGGTTATTGGGGGAGACCAAGTTGAAATAAAAAAATGGTTTAATGAAAGTTATTTAGAAGGAAGTATTTTTGTAGCAGATTCTGAGTCAGATATCAACTGGTTGTCTTTAAAACCAATAGGAAGAAAAAAAGATGGACAAAAAAGTTCAGAAGATTTTTTAGAAATAGATGAAATACTCGGGATGACTTTTTTTGAAGATTCTGTTTCTAATGTCTTTTCTGAAAACCAAGAACCAAAAGAAACCAGAGATATGATTATTTATCAAAAAGAAATAAAAAATGTCCCGATAATTAATTCTACAGAAAACTCAGATTTTATAACTGGTTTACTTTGGGATAGTTCAGATGACTCTTATAATGGAGAATTTGATAGTGAAGATAAAGAAGATATAGTATTTGTTACACCAATAATTAAAAATTCTCCTGGGAAATATGGAATTTATGATTATGAGATAAGGATACCTTCAAAATTAAGAGAATACAATAAATTGAATATTGAAGAAGTTTATCTATATTATGAACTTAATTAATCTTTTTTTGGAGAGGATTCTTTAATAAAATTATTCAATATTTCTACTATCTTTGATTTTTCAACCTCTGCTAAAATTTTCTTGGATAATTCTGGTGAAACTTGTTCTGCCCATTTTGCAATATCGTGACGTTTAGAATTAACATGTATCTTGAAAACAGCTAATTCTATACCCGGCAATGTTTCAGCTAATTCTTTTAATGAAGATATCATTATTCCATTATCAAATGTAAGTGGTTTGAGTATTTTTGTAGATATGTTTTCTGCTTCTACTTTCTTTTCTTCTATTTTCTTTTTCTTTAATTCTTCTTTTTCATATATTGCTCTAGCTTTCCTTGCCTCTTCTACAGATTTCTGAATTTCTGAAGCGTCTATAAGTTTCTTTTCTAATTTTTTTGGTTTCTTACCTAGTTTTTCCCATTGTTTCTGTAACCTAGGTCCTATTCCTTCTATATAAATATCAACTACAGAAAAATTACCACTCATTAATTTGTCTTTTATTAATTTCAATTCCATCTTTAAATCAAATGTATCTATTTTTTCTTTTTCTAATTGTTCTATTTGATTATCAAAGTCATCAATTATTTCATTATATTTATTGTATTTCTCTAGCTCTTCATCTGAAAGTCTTCTTGTGTTGTGTAAAATAGGTCTAAAATTTATGAAGTAGGGTTTACCTTTATTATATGCTGTATTAACAAACATTCCAACTCCAACAGATGCTTTAACTAAGGACTGCAAAAATTCCTCTCCATATTTTATTTTTATTCTTCCTAAATCTCCTTCATCTCTTGTTCTCATTTGTATTTCTGTGTTAATATTTGCTTTAATTTCTCCTACAAAGTCACTTAAAACCTGAGAAACTAACATAACTCCAATTCCCCATTTTCTAAATTCTCTACATGCTCTTTCGATTTGTAAAAATCCTTCTCCACTACCTCCAAACTTTGAAAGTAATCTATGTACCTCGTCAAAAACTAATAAAACTTTTAAATCAGGGGTTTCCTTTGGATCTGATTTAAATATTTGTCTTATAGCACTAGCAACAAAAATATCCATATCATTTGGATCAAGTTTATTTAATGCAAATATTTGTATTTGTCCAGGATGTATGAATCTTTCTATGTCTATTACTTCTCTAGCATGGGAGATTTGTCTAATGTTTCCAAAAAATGCTCTGGCATCAGAGGGTTTTAATCCAAATTTTGGATAATAAGAAAGCATTTTTTTATCTTCGCATTTTCTAAGCATACCTGACCACTGAGCTGTTGGGTCAAATACAATTACTGCGACATTTTTCATTAAAGCCTCTTCTATTAATACCTGGGCAGCAATACTCTTTCCTCCTCCTGTAGCTCCAGCAACAATACTATGTGTTTTTAATTTTTCTGGTTCCAAGCAAGCTTTAATTTTTGTTTCTGCTATAAGCCCAAGAGATAAATTTTCTTTAGAGGGCATAGGAAGTTTTTTTGTATCTAATTCCATACGATATTTCTTTGAAAGTTTTATACGTCTTTTGATTAGGAAATAAATGAGTAAAAATAATAAAATCATTCCTATTCCAGAAAACAAAAGCCAAAGAGGTAAGAATCCGAATAAAAGCCTACTGAAAAAAGGCTTTCTAATTACAAAATAGCTCAAGGCAGGAATTAATTCATTATTATATACTGCAGATAATTGAAGTATATATTCTCCTTTTTCTATTTCTGGAGGCATTTCAAATTCTTTTAGGTGATAAAAAGAATTAGTAAAATTAAAACTCTCCTGGCCTAAGAAATAAGAATCGTTTTTTGTGTTGTTCAAAGAATAAGAAAGAACTATTTCGTCAAATTCTCCAGAATTTATCCTATATAAATATACTTTAAATTTAAGTTTTTCATTTAATTTAAAATATTTTTTATAGGGTTCTACTTGAACAAAAAAAACCGGATTTAGGTCTGATTCCACTACTCGAATATTTACAAGTATCCTTTCATTAACTCCTCCTGAAATAAGTATCTCTCCAGAGTAATTTCCAATCCTTGCACCTTTAATATAAAAGTACATTGCAGAACTGTTTTTTGGAAATATTTCAATTCCAGAAGATTCAAATTCAAGTAATTCCATCACATTACCTGAAGAAGAAAATGTTGCAGAGATAGGTTCGTTCCTAAGATTGTTCACAATAATAAAATCTTGGAAGAGTGTTCCCACTTCTACACTTCTATCTACTTTGCTCCTAGAGACAACATATCCTTCTCTTTGTATCTCGTCTCCATATGCAGATTCTGCTATAATCATCTGAGAAAAGAATAAGATAAAAAAGAGTATTAGTAAAAATTTTTTTATTTTCATTTTTCTGTTCTCCCTTTTTGAATGCTTGTATCTTTTTTTTGTTTATTTTGTTCTTCTTTAGATTCTTTAGATTCTTTAGGTTCTTTAATCTCTTTTTTTTCTGGGGTGTTAACTTTAGGTATTTCCTTGGAATCTTTAGTGAAGGAATTGTACAAATCACTTATCTCTTTTTTTAATCTTTCTCTATCATCAAAAACCTCTTTAGGAATTGGTTCGCGATAAATATCTTTTATTTTTATAAATAATTTAAGTGCTTCATCCTCTTTATTTTGTTTTATTAAACTCTTTAATCTATTTAACATTATATACAACTCCAAAAGCCTTTCTTTCTTTTTGTCTCTTTTGTGCTTTACCATCAATATTGCTAAAAGTATTGCCACTAAAAGTATTAAAAAAGAGATAGAACCTATCTTGAAGAAAGATGCAAAATTGAATCTTGTACCTACCTCAAAAGGAACTGAATCTATAGCTATGTTCTTTTCATCTGAAGCTCTGGCATATATTAAATAATTTCCTTCAGGAGTTAGACTTGGCACTTGTAATTCTCTTTCAAGAAAAACATTGTAAAAAAACACTATTTCTTCTTCTGAAAAGTTGTACACTTTTCCTTCATAATCTTTTATAGCATAGTACAAAGAAGCATTAACTTCTTTTAAATCCTTAATATTAAATAAGCTTATATTAAATTTGATATTTTTTCCTGGTTTAACTAAAGAATACCCTTCAGATAAATTTAAAATCAAATCAAACTCTAAATCTATTGCTTGAACATCTAATACTGTGGGAATTGACTTATTTACTTTGGGAGATTTCACATCTATATATCCAAAATATTGTCCAGGAATAGTTCTTTCTGGAGCGTAAAAATCAATAGTAATTTCTTTTGATTTTCCTGGAAGAATAGTTATGTTTGTTTCGCTAAAAATTGTGAAATTGTTTATTTTTCTTGAAGAAAGATGGATTGGAATCTCTTCTAATCCTGTATTTGTTATCTTTAAAACTCTTGTTTTTGAAGAACCTTGTTTCAAAGAAACCCTTAATTCTGATATACTAAGCTGAAAGTTTTCAGATTTTCTTTTTTGAATTTCTATTTTACTTAAAATTCTATCCACTAGCCGAGATGGATCTTTACCAGAATCTCCACTG
This sequence comes from Candidatus Diapherotrites archaeon ADurb.Bin253, assembly GCA_002069705.1. GTDB lineage: Archaea > Nanobdellota > Nanobdellia > Pacearchaeales > GW2011-AR1 > MWBV01. The sequence goes on from MWBV01000001.1 coordinate 53,465, forward strand.
CTTCCTCCACCCCCAGAATATCCTCCAGGTATTTGTTGGGTAGAAACAACAAATGATTGTATGGGCGTAAGGTTCATATTTTCAGAAGTATCGAATGCATAAAATCTCCAATAAACAGTATTTAATGGGGGTGCTCTTATTTGAATGTTACGAAAAGAGACGTTTTCTAATCCAGAAAAATTTGTAGAAGAATAATTTTCCCATCCTGCTCCTTGGTTTATTGAGAAGATATATCTGCCTAACCCTCTGTCATCTGTCCAATTTGTTACAAATGTTATTATGTCATTTTGATAAACTGTTTGTTTACTTATATTTGGGGAAGACCAGTTAGGGGGGGAAGAATCTAATCCCACATATAACATAACTACATTACTAAGGGTATCATAAATAGAATCTGAAGCATAAAAAGTTACGTTCCTAGTCCCCGTAAATCCTTCTCTTGGAAAAAAAGAAACTTCATTTGTTAAGGGGTCTATAAATACATAAATATCTTCTACAGAAGAATTATAGTATGAAAGATTTGGAGAATCTGCATCTGAGAAATAATCATCTAAATCAAATGCATTTAAATGATTTTGATTCTCTGGCCAGCTTTGGTTTGGAATGTCCTTTATAAGAAACGGGGGAGAATTAGGAATATCTAAACTAGTTAAGATATCAGCAGATACAAATTGTAAAAAACAAAATAAAATTACAAATATCATCTGTAAATATTTTTTCCCCTCTTTTAAAAAAAATGAAAATCTCATTTACCCTCTATTTTAGTTATTATCTACCTATTTATTTAAACCTTATTAAAAAAATACTCTAAAAAAAGAAACCTTTATAAAGTACCTAATGGTTTTTATATAATGCCTAAAAAAGACCTAAATGATACTAAATACAAAAGCGCTACTGTTAAAGGAACTATCCCATTTAATCAAAAAGAGGCAATAAGAAAATTGATTGGAGTCATAGGTAGCAATGAACAAGATGTGGTTGGAAAAATAATAACTCTCTGGTTATATAATGAAGGGTATCTAACAAATAAAAATAAAAAAGGAGAGTCAAAATGAAAGGCAAGATATTTCTGATATTTTTGGTATTCTCTTTATTGATTATGTCTCCAATTACTATTGGAGCAGATGGAGAGATTAACAATCCAGAAGATAATCCAAATTCTGAATTAAATGAAGATAATAATAATAAAAATCAAGAAAACACTGAAACAACAAATGCAAATAGTTCTTCTGAAGATTTAAACAAAGTTATAGATGAAGTACAAAAACAAAATATAAACGATGATGAAAATAATGAAAGTAATTCTGATAAACAAGATATAAACGATAATGAAAATAATGAAAGTAATTCTGATAAACAAGATATGGAAGATGGTTCTAATGAATCTAATTCAACAGAGATAGAATTGGAGAATTTATCTTCACAAGAAAATTCTGTATATATTTCTTCGAATAATATCTCACCTCCTGAAGAACCCAAAGAGGAACAACCTGCTGCATTGCTTGTTGAATCTTCAAAAGAAGAGAATTCTGGTCCTTGTTGGGGATATGATGCTCTTGGGAAAAAGGTGATAAAGATAGAAGACTGTGAGGAGGGAGATATAGAAAAAATTAAACCACTAGAAGAGCTTGAGATAAGTGAATTTGAAAAAGAGGTGATTGTCTCAAGTAAAGAAGATTTCAATAAACCAATTAGAGTTTATAGTATTTTAACAAAAGAAGCAAATAAAGAAGAAATAAAGATATTCTGGAAAAACGAAAACAACTTAGAGATAACTCAAGATGAATCTTTTTCTGTTGAATACTATGATAAAAATGAAAATGGATTAATAGATAAGGTTTCTTGGATAGTCCCACACTTAAGTGAGCAAAAATTTAAGATAATAGTTGAAATTGAAAATCCTAAAGAATCTACAGAAGAACTTTTACTAAATGTTACTGGACCTTCTGGACAAACCAGGAATCCGATAAATTTCAATATAGAAGTTAATTATTCTGGAAATTTTAATTGTAATCTCAAAATCGGAAATGAAGAAGCTCTTGCTTTTTCTTCTAACAAAAATTATAGTTTAGACCTTCGAGATGGAGATTATAATTGGGAAGTTATCTGTTATGATAGTGTTGATGGAACAAATTCGTCAATTACCAATGCCACATTTGGTGACTTTTCTGTTAATGAAGGTGTTTATTATACTAACTTAACTGAAGGAAAATTATATTTTTTGGATTTAATACAAAACAAAATACAAAACCCTGAAACAATAACAATTAATTCGACAAACCCTTCTAACTACACTATTAAAATAAAAAGAAATGAACAAGAAATTTATACAAAGGAATCGTTTAATAATACAAACATTCTGATGAATGAATTAATACTAAGTTCTGCTGGAAATTATACTTTAAGTGTTAAATTTAAAGAACCTTCTCCAGAATATGAAATTCTTAAGAACTTTTATGTAGCAAGTGCAAATATAACTTTAAATGCAACTTCTGTTGAAGAAGGTAAACCTGTTAAGATAACTGCTATAGGTAACTCTCAAGATAAAGCCATTTCTACTATAATAATTGATTATGGAGATGGAACTAGTGATTATAATCATATAAATGCAAATTCTTTTTCAAAAGAGTTTGTTAAAACATACAACAAAAACGGAAATTACAATATAAAATTATTTATAACAATTCCTGGAGAAGATACATTTAATATTATCAAAAATGGATTAGTTGTTACAAAACCTACAACACCTACAACCCCAAAAGATGAGAAATCTCCAGAAATTGAATTATTATATCCTGAAGATAAAGAGATATTTGAAGTAAATCATGTAAACTTTTCATATAAAGCTAGTGATGATGTTAAAATACAAAATTGTACATTTAAATTATATGAAAATTGTGCTTCTATGACTACTTGTTCTACAAGTGAATCTAATTTATTGTACCAATCATTCGCAGATGCAAATAACTTTTCTGGTCAAAAAAATAAAGAAATTAGAGTAAATTTAAATAAATTTAATGATGGAATTCATTTATGGGAAGTAGAATGTTATGATAATTCTTCAAATAATGCTTGGGAAAGGGGTTTTTTAAAGATTAAAGTAAATGAAAGTCAAACATCAACTACTCAAAATTATTCTCAAAAAGCAGAAATAGATAGGCTAAAAGAAATTGCAGATCACTTTATTACAAAAAGTTTCAGCTTAGAAGAAAAAGAGGTTTTAGAAGACCTTATACTCCTTGAAGATACAAAGTATTACAAAAAAAGGCTCTTAGATATTGAAAATTTCTTTAGGGAGAATTACAAATATGTTTCAAGTGAAGAATTAAGAAACAAAAAAACAGAGGAATACTTAACTGAATTAAATGAAATAAAAAACAAGATACCTAAAGAAATATCTATTAAAGAAAACTATGAATATGTTAAGAACAGTGTAGAAACAGATTTTGAAGATGTTATAAAAAGCTATTTTGACTCAACAAATACTCAAATCAGTAAATCTTCTCTTAAAAAATTAGCAACTATAAATAGAGAATTACAAAATGACATATCTATATCTACAAAAGTTAGGAAAGTGGAGATAGAGTATAATAATGGTACACAGGAGATAATATTAGTAAAGAAAAAAATTGATTTAAATGATGATTCCCATGAAAGAATATTAGAAATAATCCCTAAAGAAGTCCTAGAAAATAGTGATGATGTTTTTTTCTTGGTTGATAGCAAAGTGATTCAAAAAGACCCTATTTTTGAAATAGATTACGATGACTTGGAAAAAGGAGAAATTTTATATTACTTAACTAAAAAAATAAAGATAAAGGATATAGAAAAAACAGAAACAATACTTTTTGAAGATAATTTAAATAAATTTGAAAGGGGGGTCACAGGACTGTTTATTCTTGAATTTGCTTCAATAGATAATACAATTTATTTTGTGCTTATTTTTGTTTTGTTAGTTGTTTTAATCTCTATGGTATTTTTTGTGATTAAAAAATTCAAGATGATTGGTTGGAAAAAAGAACCCAATGTTGTTAGGGTGCTAAATTTAATTGAAGATGTAAAAAGAGCACTTAAAGAAAAGGACATAGAGAGAGCAAGGGAGAAATATTATAAGATAAAGGAAATATATCCTGTATTGCCTTCAAAAACTAAACCCTATTTTTATGAAAAAATAAAAGAAATGTTGATTAGGATAGATAGAAAAGATATTTTTGGGTTAGTTAAAGAATATCAAGAAGCAAAAAGAAAATGGAATAAAGAAGAGGTTCTTAGATTGTACGAAGATATTAGAAAAATCTATGAAAGATTACCTGAAAAAGACAGGAAAAAAGTATATGGTATAATTAATGGATACTAAAGAACAGCAAATCTTAAAAAAGCAACACTTTCTTAAATAAATATGGAATTTAAAAAAAATTGGATATTCCTGTTTGGATTGGTTTTACTTTTTCTACTTGCAGGATCTGTTCTTGCTGCACCTAATTATGACCAAAAAGTATACAGAGTAGATTCAAAATTAAAAAATAATTATAATTCTGAAAGATGTTCTAACTGTTATAATTATAATAACTATGAATGGGATTATGGAAATCAAAATAGAGAAATTGTGCGTAGTGATAATTATGGATTTAGAAACTACGATTCCTATAAAAGTGAAAAAACAAAAAAGAGTATTTTTGGAGATTATATTAAAGAATATTCAGTTCAAATTAGAAATAGGGGATATACTGGGAGATATTTTACAGTAGTCTTTAAATTAAAAGATAAAAATGGTTTTGAATTCACTCAATCAATTACCAAATACCTGAGAGATGGAGAAAGTAAAAAATTCGTATATAAAGACATTCAATATGAAAGACATGAAATTCTTAATTGGAGCTACTCTATTGTTCCTGGAAAATAAAAATGCCTCTAGGGGCTTAAAAAAGGCCTATTTTTAGGGTGCGTACAATATACATTATACGAAGTTTTAGGTGATTTTTTAGTGTTTTTTGGGAATTTGAGAGATTTTGTCTATTTTATATGATAACTTAGGTTAGCTTTGTTATCTGTGCTGGATTTCTGAGTCCTCTTTTTTATAATCTGGAAGTAAATGATTTGCTAAACGAAAAAATCTATATTCTACTTCTTTTAGTTCTTTTGATTTGAATTGAACTGTTTTACAATCTTTTGCACTTAGGTTAGCTTTGTTCTTTTCCAATAATAATTCGTGTTCTTGGAGTAACAGTAACTTGTATATAATATCATATTTATTCTCTTTTCTTATTCTCTTTTCTTGAAAAGTATAAGGGATAATTAATAATTAATAATTAACAATATGATGAACCTGGTTGATTGAAATTTTTATATTCTAAATCCTGTTCATTTTTATCTTTTAAATCTGGTTTATTTATACTTAGGTTAGCTTTGTTATAAAGACAGTTTTTAAGATTGAGTTGTTTAATATTGTTATCTGAATATTTAGCTAACCTTAAAATCAATTCTAGATGGGTTATTTCTTCATTTAAATGGGTTATTTCTTCATTTAATTGTCCTATTCTGTGTCTTGTATATGAGGTAATTTTAGTTATAATTTCTTCTGAAGAACCAGTAGATAAATTAGAGTAATCTCCATAGCATGCTGGACATTCTATTATATTATGGGACCCTCTGCCATAAATAACAAGATATGTGCCATCTAAGGGGCATCTTTTATTAGATAATTTATCTCCAAAATCTAAAAAAACTGTCTCCTTTTTTCCCTCTAAACCAACAAATAGATATTCTCTTTTTTCTCCAGGATTTCCTATATCAAAAAGCTCTTTTGGTACTTCTTTTATTAGGTCTTTCATTAAGGTTAAAATCTCTCCCTCTTTTTAAGGATTTGTTGTTCAAGAAATACAATTACAAAACTAAAATCCAAATTTTAAAAAAAATGTGTTCTGGGGCATTTTTAAATAAAATGTGTTCTGGGACATTTTGCACTTAGGTTAGCTATGTTATTTGCTAAATTTGAGAATATTTTAGGAGATGTAAATTGAAAAAAAAGATGAATTAAATGGCCTGAAATCTGGAGTTATAGGAATTATTTTTTTAATATCTTTGAAATATATTTGAATTAAAAAAAGAAAGAGGGAAATTTTAAAGGGGTTTTTGAGGTGTTTTTTTGGTGTTTTTTGAAATGATTTTTGGAGTATTTTTTGGGGCGTTTTTTGAATAAATTTTGCTCTAAAAAAATGATAGAATTGATTTTTATAAAATCTTTGAACTTAGGTTAACTTAGTTTTAAAAAAAATGTGCTGGAATCTATAAAAAATGTGCTGGAATGCTGTTTAAACAGCTGTTTTTTTGGTTTTATCGACGTAAAAATAAATAAAGACAAAGGATAAAAACAGGCTGTTTATAATGTTCAAACAGCTGTTTGTGTCTGTTTAGGGCTGTTTAAACAGCCTGTTTTCCATTAATTTTTTAGACAAACACCCCTGCTTTTTTAAATAAAAATGTTCAAATCTTTGCTAAAAAATTCTCTGTAAATAAAGAAAAATAAACAAGTAAAAATAGTTTTTATATCGATAAAAGCAAAACATTTTTAAACTAGATATTATAACATATAATATGTTTGGATGGTTTTCTTGGAAAAAAGAAAGTAAAAAGATAAGAGATGATACAAAGACAGGATTTGAGTTTGTTAAAAAAGATATCTCATCTCTAACTGGCTGGATTAAACACCTTGATTCTGAAAAAAATATTCAAAAAAGAGATATAGATCAGATAAAGTATGATTTAGCGTCTATAAAAAATGAAATTGAATCTATAAAAAATGTTATTTCGATTATGAACAATTTAAAGCCGAAGCAGGTGTTTAAAACAAACAGGGGGCTGTTGGATAAACAAACACCTGTTTATGCTGTTCAAACAGGTGTTCAAACAGGTGTTCAAACACCAAATTTAGACCAATTTTCTGTTACAGAAAGAGCAATATTATGGATTCTATTAAACGCGGATATGAAGTTAGGATATGATGATTTATCTACAATATTAGGAAAGGAAAAAAGCACTATAAGAGGGCAGATAAATGCTATTAAGTCAAAAAGTGAGGGATTGATAGAAGAGAGTATTGAGAAAAATGGTAAGAAAAGAGTGTTTATATCTGAAGAAATAAAGGAAAAAATGCTAAAAAAGTCAAAAGTGAGAGTTGGAGGATCTAAAAATATGAAGAAATATGAGAAAAATGAAGAAAAAAACACTTAAAAAACCGAAAAGTGAGAGTTAGGATATTAAAAAATTAAATAAAAAAGATATAAAAGAGGCTAAAGTGAGAGAAAATTTAAATAAAAATTAAAAAAAGGAGGAAAAATAAATAATAAAAAGAGTTGAATCAAAAAAAGGAAGGCGGAAAAGCCTAAAATGAGGCTTAATTTAGGGGAAAAGGAACAGAGAAAGAGAAGATTAAAGTTATTCTCTTTACCGAATAATTATAATTCTCTTAATTTAAAAATTGTTGGAAGAGTAGCTATCTTTTTAAGATTAGGAGAGATAGAAAGGCGAATTGATTTGTTGTTTATTTTAGTTTTTTCGACGGGAATTCCTTTTTTTATTAATCTCCCTATGTAATCTCTAATTGAACTTTCTGTCAAACCTAATTTTATTGAAAGGTTCTTATAATCTGTATATCCATTTTCTTCAGAAAGCTGATAAATTGTTGAAAAAACTGAAAATTCTTGGTCTGTTAATCTCTTAAATTTTAATCTAACTTCTTTCTTCAAATTATCCAAAGAATCTAGTATTTTTGTAGCATCTCCTATATAATCTTCTGATAATTTACTTATATGTATTTCTTCTGGATTATACGAACTTTTATCTGTCTGTTGGTTTGTCTGTTGGTTTGTCTGTCTGTCTGTTGGAACCCCTCTATTTCCTGTGGAAAGTATGGTATTTTCACCCTTTAAGGCGTTATAAGGGGGTTTTTGTGTTGGATATGTTGGATAACTAAAAGTATCTGTTGGAATATTTTGTCTTTGTGCTGGATGTGCTGGATATGCTGGATTGGCCCTATGAAACATAAAACACATTGGAAAGTTGGTATTATTGGTATTGAATGGGCATGAATAGGAAATGTTATTTTGAAGGGGTTCTTTTTTTTGGGAAATTGTTTCGTTTAAAAATTCTTTTCTTAGCAAGTCTTCATTTTTTTTATTGATTGTTTTAAGAACATCACATATTTCTATTAATCTTTGACGAATTTCATTCAATTCTTCGCTTAAAGAAGATGCTTCTTTCTTGAGAATGTTTATGTCTTGCTTAACTTTAGAAAAAGCCTCTTTTACGTGTTCCATTTTTCTGCAAACAATCAGAACTATAAAAAGATTAAGATTAATAAAAATATATTAATTTAAAATATATTCTGTATTTTATTGTCTTTGTTTATATATTAGATATGCTTTCTCACTAAGTTTCCACCTGCTTCTTTTAAGATAATCTTTACCCTGAGGGTTTTTAGTTATTTCTACAACAAATCCTTTCTTTTTTAAATCCTTTAAGAGCTTTTTAACAAATTCTTCATCCCTTGCTATTTCTTTTGCTATATGGAATGTAAAAATAGGTTTAGGATTGACAATGTAAAGATAAGCCAATATTTGCTCTGAAATTTTCTCTTTTTTTTCTTTTGAAATATACATTATTAGAGAAAGAAACAGATTGTTTTAAAGTTAACCTAAAAAGAAAATAATCACTTTCATTTAATCTTAAAAGAAGGAAGGGGAAGATGTGGTGGAAGATTAAGCTCTTCTTCAAATTGTAATGCTTTTAGATTACATTTTCTAAAAATAGAATTAAATATAATTTCCTTGAATTTTTCTGGTATTTTCTTTTCCTCCCATTTATTTAATATTTCATCGGATTCTGAATGTGAAAGAGAAACTAAAAGATAGCCAGAAAATTTTAACAGAGCTATGTCTTGCTCGTAATTAAGTTCATATTCAAATTTTATTTTTATTGGCGATTCAGAATCAGTTAATAATGTAGAAGATGATTTTTGTATCCCTAATATATTTAATTTTGTAGAAATTTTAATATTTTTAAAAGAATCTTCTTTTCTTTCTAAATCGATTTTATAAAAACTTATTCCTAATACCTTCATAAGATAGAAATCAAAGATTTATTTTTAAATATTTGTATTAAAGAGATTTATATAATTTAACTAAATAAATTAAATTATTTAAATTAAATCTTCTTCAGAAACAATCATAAAATCACCTATAGCAATTATTGCGCTATAAGGAATTAAAAATTCCCCAGAAGAAGTTTTTTCTAAATTCAAATTTCTTGTATAAGGAGTAGCATCTCTTATTACAATCCCGATTAATTCACCAGATCTTGTTTCAAATGTAATATCTCTAACAAAACCTAGTCTTTTTCCCTCTTTTGTTACTACCATCTTTCCTACAAGAGCATTGAATGGATTTTTTTCGCTTTGCATATGAGAGATAAAAGTAAATAATTTATAAACTTTTCTGTGAAAATGTATAATTGTTAAAAAATCAAAAAAGAGCTAATTTCATATAAGCGAACCCTCCCTCCCCTTTATTTCTTATGGAAATATTTATAAAGAAATATTTTATATTTTTTTATTTTTATTTATTTTAAAAAAATATATATAATAAATAATATATAATGGACAATATATAATAAATGAATTGAACAAATTACACAAAATAAGTGAAATAAATGAAATAAATAATATGTAATGAATAATAAATAATAAACGAGTTGTACAAAATAGATTAATTACATAAAATAAAATAAACAATATATGATAAATAATAAACTAATTATATAATATATAAATAAATTAAATAAATTAAATAAATAATATATAATAAACTAGTTATAGTATATATAAATAAGATAAATAAGATAAATATACTATCAAATAAGTAAAATTTTCTTAAATATACTTAATTATTATATATTTCCACAGGAAATAGAGGCGTTCCTCTTTGTTAGTAGTTATAATCTTTTATATAATCTTTAATTTTTTTTCATCGATAACTTAAGGAGGAATAAAGTTTCCACAGGAAATAGACGTGTGAGTCTTAGCTTAAATTAATTAAAATGAAGTTGGATATAGATAAGATATTTGATAGCTTTGATAAAAATAATATCTTTAAAGATAAAACTATTTTGCAATCAAATTATTCTCCTAGTGAAATCCCTCATAGAGAAGAACAGATAAAGCAAATAGCTTCTATTTTAGCTCCTGTTTTAAGAGGTGAAAAAACCAGTAATCTTTTTTTATATGGAAAGACAGGAACAGGGAAAACTCTTGCAATGAGATTTGTTCAGGAAGAATTGTATAAGAGGGTTAAGAAAGATGCTGATTTTAAACTTAAAATTGAATATTTAAATTGTAAGATGAAGAAAGTTTCTGATACAGAATATCGGATTTTAGCTGAATTAGTTAAAAAAATGGGGGGAGATGTTCCTTTAACAGGTTTACCAACACAAGCAATTTATAATAAATTTATAGAAACAATTGATTCTGAAAAGAATTTGGTTGTACTTATTTTAGATGAAATAGATCAAACTGTTAAGAAAATTTCAAGTGATTTTTTATATAGTCTTGTTAGATTAAACTCAGAATTATCTAAATCTCAAATATGTCTTGTTGGAATAAGTAATGATTTAAGATTTTTAGAAGAGTTGGACCCTAGAGTTAGAAGTTCTTTGTCTGAAGAAGAAATTCTTTTTCACCCATATAATGCACTTCAAATACAGGATATTCTTAATCAGAGAGCAGAATTGGCATTTAAAGAAGGGGTTTTACAGGAAGGGGTTATCAATAAATGTGCTGCACTGGCAGCAAAAGAACATGGTGATGCAAGGAGAGCATTGGATTTACTAAGAGTAGCAGGAGAATTAGCAGAAAGAGATAATTCTAAGAAAATTTTATTAAAATATATAGATAATGCTAATGAAAAAATAGAAAAAGATAAAATTTTGGAAACTATTTCTTCTGAACCAAAGCAATTTCAGTTGGTTTTAGGTTCAATTATTTATCTTTTAGAACACCAAAAAAACGATTTACCTGTTTTTACAGGGGAGGTTTATGATTTTTATCAGCAACTTTGTCTTAAAAATAGATTGGAGATTTTAACACAAAGAAGAGTTGGGGAGATTATTCAAGAATTAGATATGTTGGGTATAATTAATGTAAGAGTAATTTCAAAAGGAAGAGGAGGAAGAATGAGAGAAATAAAGATGGCAATATCTAAAGAAATTACCAACAAAGCTAAAGAAATAATAGAAAACTCTCTTAATTATGTTTAAACTTATATTCAAAAATGGATTCAAAGCAACTTTTGAAGGTTTGTTTAGAGAATGGTTTATTAGTGGATAAAGATGTTTTGAACCTTTTTAATGGAGCAAAGGATATAAATTCTGTTAAATTAATCATTGATAAACTGAAAAATTATACTCGTCAGAATATCATAACTAAAAACATCTTTTATGAACACAAAGAGAAAGTAAATGAATTTTTTTATGAATTGCCTCAAAAATCACAAAAAGAATTAGAAAATTTTAAAATTAAATTGGGTCTGAGTATAGAAATTTCAAGAGAGAAAGAATCTATAGTAGATGAAAAAAATTCCCTTTCAATTAACTCGGTCAAATCAAATTCTTCTTCTAGTTCTTTAGTTTATTCTGATTCTTCAGAATCTTCTGATTCTTCTGGAGAGGTTTTAATTTTGTCTTCTTTTCCTGTTGTAAATAAAAAATTAGAGGTTCAGGATTTTGTGTCTTATTTTAGGAGCAGGTTTGTTGAAATGAGGGGAATTTTGCAATCAAGACCAGAATTAGATAATCCAATTTCTATAAGTAAAATATTTGGTAATAAACAGAAGATATCTATAATTGGGATTGTATCAAAAAAGTCTTTTACTAAGAATAGAAATATTATCTTTGATGTCGAAGATACTACTGGGTTAATTAAAATAATAATAAATAAAGATAAAAAAGAGCTGTATGAAAAAGCAGAAAATGTTGCATTGGATTCTGTTATTGGATTTAAAGGTTCAGGTAATGAAGAGAGATTTTTTGCAGATGATATAATTTATCCTGATTCTGCTCTTCCTGAAAGAAAATTTTCTTTAAATGATGAATATGCTGCATTTATTGGAGATTTACATTTTGGAAGTAAAAGATTTATGAGAGATAATTTTATTAAATTTATAAATTATTTAAATGGAGAATTAGACGAAGATAAAGAAGCAAAAAAGATAAAGTACCTCTTTTTAGTTGGCGATATTGTGACTGGTGTTGGAAATTATCCTAATCAAGAGAAAGATTTAGAGATATTAGATTTAGAAGAACAATTTTTTGGATTAGCAGAACTTTTAAGTAAGATAAGAAAAGATGTAAAAATAATTATTTCTCCTGGAAATCATGACGGTGTTAGACTTATGGAGCCCCAGCCTTTTTTAGATCAAAAATATTCTTGGCCATTATATGAGATGGAAAATGTTTTTATTACACCTAATCCTTGTTATGTTAATATTGGGAAAAGAGAAAATTTTTCTGGATTTAATGTTTTAACTTATCATGGTTTTTCTTATCCTTATTATGCAAATAATATCCCCTCGCTTATTCAAAAGAAAGCAATGAATTGTCCAGAAGAAATTATGAAGTATCTTCTTAAAAATCGACATCTTGCTCCAACTCATGCTTCTACACAATATTTTCCTTTAGAGAAAGATGGTCTTTTAATAAGAAATATCCCGGATATATTTGTATCTGCTCACACACATAAATGTGGAGTTACATATTACAATAATATCTTGGTTGTTTCTGTTTCATGTTGGGAAGAAATGACTCCTTATCAAGAAAAATTTGGAAATATTCCCGATCATTGTAAAGTTCCTATTTTTAATTTAAAGACAAGAAAAGTTAAAATATTGGATTTTGAAGATAATGAACCTGTTCAAGAAAATAAATTGCCTTCTTTAGAAACAACCAATTCAAATGGAAATTAAGGATAGAGTTTATGGAGTTCAGAAGATAGAAGAAAATGTTATTTTAGATTTAATTAATTCTAATTCTCTTAAAAGATTAAAAGATATTTCTCAATTAGGGATGCCTGATACTTATCTTTCTTTTCCTGGTTTTTCCAGATATGAACATTCTTTAGGCACCATGATACTTTTGAAAAAGTTAGGTGCAACATTAGAGGAACAGGTTGCAGGGTTATTACATGATATCTCCCATACTCCTTTTTCTCATGTTATAGATTGGGTTGTTGGAGATCCTACTAAAGAAGATTACCAAGATAAAATATTTCAAGAATTTTTAGAAAAATCAGATGCATTTGATATATTGAATCAACATGGATTAAATCCTTATTTTATTTCAGATTTAAATAATTTTAAACTTCTAGAGAGAGATGCTCCAAAACTTTGTGTAGATAGGTTAGATTATTCTTTACGTCAATTAAGGATAGAAAAAGGTAAAGAATTAACAGATAAAATATTAAATGATTTATGTGTTTATGATAATCAAATTATGTTTAAGAATTTTAAGCCAGCGAAATTGTTTGGAGATTCATATATGGGACTTCAAAAATCTAGTTGGGCTGGAGACGAAATGCGAAGCAGGTATCATATCTTATCTGAAACTTTGAAAGAGGCTTTAAACAAAAATCTAATTGATTTTAGTTTTTTTAATGGAACTGAAAAACCTATTTTAGAAATTTTAAATAATTCAAATAATGAATTTATCTTACTTAATTTAAGTATGTTAAAGAATGGCTTTTCTGTTATTGAAGATAATGAAGGTATAGAATTAAAAAAGAAATTTAGATATGTTGACCCTGAAATTAAAGTTAATGGAGGTTTTGTTTGTTTAAGTGAAATTTGTAAGGATTATAAAAAAACAGTAGAATATGAAAAAGAAAGAAATAAGGAGGTTAAGAAAGTAAAAATAATTCCAGTTTAAAATGGATACTAAAATTTATTTTGAAAATTTGAAAAAAGAAGTGGATAAAATTTATTCTGTTGCTAATTTAGCTCGTTCTAAAGGTTATGATCCTGTTCATGAAGTTGAAATTCCTTTAGCTATGAGTATGGCTGAAAAGGTAGTTGGATTAATATCTACAATTTATCCTCAAATGAAGGGAGCAGGTATTGCAGAAAGGATTTTAGAGTTAGAAAAGGAGCACGGTAAACTAGATGTGACTATTTTATTTAAAATTGCAGAGGAAGTAGCTAAACAAAAATTCTGCAAATTTGAAAATTTATTACAAGCTATGGATGCCGGAATAAGGATAGCATTTGCTTATACTACATTAGGAGTGGTTTCAAGTCCCATAGAAGGATTTACAGGATTAAAAATAAGAAAAACTCGTGACGGAAAAGAGTACATTGAAGCGAGTTTTTCTGGCCCGATTAGAAGTGCTGGAACTACTGCGAGTTGTGTTATTTTGATTGTTATAGATTATTTAAGAGAAATTTTTGGTTTTGCAAAATATGATCCTACGCCAGATGAAATAAAAAGAGTTTATGCTGAATTGGAGCATTTTCACGATAGGGTGACTAATTTACAGTATATGCCAACTGAAGAAGAAGCACTTTTTTTAGCAGAACATCTTCCCATACAAATTGCAGGAGATGCTTCTGAAACAATTGAAGTTCCAAACTATAAAAATTTAGAAAGAGTGGACACAAATTATCTGAGAAGTGGTTTTTGTCTTATTATTGGAGAAGGGCTTGCTCAAAAAGCAGCAAAAGGATTTAGATTGCTTGGCAGGGCAAAAAAAAATGGGATACAATCTACTGGTTTTGATTTTTTAGAGGAATATGTTAAGATACATGAAAAAAGAGATAGGGGAAAAGCAGATGGTTCTCCTACATATATTAAAGATTTGGTTGCTGGAAGGCCTATTTTTGGACATCCTTCAAAATCTGGAGGATTTAGATTTAGATATGGGAGAGGAAGAGTATCTGGTTTTAGTGCAACTTCTTTAAATCCTGCAACTATGGCTGTAACAGACGGTTTTATTGCAATTGGAACACAGCTTAAGATAGAAAAACCCACAAAAGGTTGCGCAGTTACTGTGTGTGATAGTATTGATGGCCCTATTGTAAAATTATTCAATGGGAGTGTGAAGAAATTATCTTCTATAGAAGAAACAAAATCTATTTATCCAGACATAGATGAGATTATTTATCTTGGAGATATTCTTTTTCCTTTTAGTGACTTAGCAAACAGGAATGCTAATCTTATTAAGCCAGGATATGTTGAAGAATGGTGGCATTTGGAATTAATTGAAAAAGAAAATTCTTTGAAGAATATTAATCCTTTTTCTGTTTCTTTTGATGATGCTATTGAATTAAGTGAAAAATATTCTCTACCTCTTCATCCTAAATATATTTTTTATTGGACTCAAATTTCAAGAGAAAATCTATTAGATTTACTTATTTGGTTGGAAAATGCAAGAATTGAAAAGAAAATAATTTTACCTTATAACAAATCTGAAAGAGAAAAATTTTCATTAGGAAAGAGAGCATTGGAGATTTTGGGTGTTGAACACCAAGTCACTGTAGAAAATGTTGTTTTAACAGAAGAGACAAGTAGAGCTCTTTTATTTAACCTAGGTTTTGAATTAAATAAAGTTGATGGAAATAAAATTAATTTTAAGGAAATTTTTGACTTTTATAATTTAAATAAAGATAAATCTGTTTTGGAGATTGTTAATTCTTTTTCTAAATATTTAATTAAAGATAAAGCAGGGGAATTTATTGGGGCGCGTATGGGTAGACCAGAAAAAGCTAAACTAAGAAAACTTGTTGGAAGTCCGAATGTTTTATTTCCTGTTGGGAAAGAAGGAGGAAGGTTGAGGAGTTTACAAGCAGCTTGTAAAGAAGGAAAAGTTTGGGGGAGCTTTCCTATTTATTATTGTGATTCATGTCAAAAAGAAACAATCTATCCAACTTGTGAAGAATGTAATTTAATTACTAAGCCGATGTATTATTTTATGGAAACAAAAGAAAAACTTTTTAGTAAATCTAATGAAAATTCTTCTAGAGAAGGAGTAAGATATTGTAATAAATCAATAGATATAAATCATTATTATGAACACGCATTAAAAAGATTGGGAGTATCTAAGGAAGAAGCTCCTCTTTTGATTAAAGGAGTTAGAGGCACTTCTTCTGCAAATCATGCTGTAGAGGATTTATCTAAGGGAATTTTAAGAGCAAAATATGATTTACAAGTAAATAAGGACGGAACTATTCGTTTTGATGCAACAGAATTACCTTTACTTTACTTTAAACCTAAAGAGGCTTATGTGAGTGTAAAAAAACTTCGTGAAATAGGTTATCATAAAGATATTTTTGGAGAAGAATTGGAAAGAGAAGACCAAATTTTGGAATTAATGCCCCATGATATTTTATTACCTAGTTCCTTTGACTCTTTAGACGAAAGAGCAGATGATGTTTTTTTTAAGGTTTCTCGTTTTGTCGACGAGGAGTTGGAAAAGGTTTATGGACTTGAAAAAATTTATAATGTCCAAAATAAAGAAGATTTAATTGGTAAATTGGGTGTTTGTATGGCTCCTCATAATTGTGCAGGGGTTATTTGTAGGTTTGTAGGATTTTCAAATACACAGGGTTTATTTGCTAGTCCATATATGCATGCTGCTGTAAGAAGAGATTGTGATGGAGATGAAGCAGCAATTATGCTTCTTGGAGATGTTTTACTTAATTTTTCAAGAGAGTTTTTACCAAGTCATAGAGGAGGAACACAAGATGCTCCCCTTGTTTTAAATGCAAAAATAGATGCTGGAGAGGTGGATGATCAAATATTGGATTTTGAATTTTTAATGAATTATCCTCTTGATTTATATCGTGCTGCTGAAAAAGGAGTTCATTCTTCAGAAGTTAAAGTAAATACTGTACGAGAGATTTTAAAAAAAGGAGAGAATCCTTTTTTGAGAGCAGGTTTTACACATGATACAGATAATTTCAATGAAGGGATTTTGTGCTCTTCATATAAACGTTTATTGACAATGAAAGATAAGGTGAATCATCAAATGAATTTGGTCGAGAAGTTGAGGTCAGTGGATACTTCAGATACTGCAAGATTAATTATAGATAGACATTTTATAAGAGATATGAGAGGTAATCTCAGAAAATTTTCTATGCAAGAATTTAGGTGTGTTGGATGTAATGAAATTTTAAGAAGAGTTCCCCTAAACGGGGTTTGTCCTTTTTGTAGAGGCAAACTTATTTTTACAATTCATGAGGGAGGAATAAAGAAATACTTAGAACCTGCCTTGGATTTGGCTAAAAAATATAATCTTTCTAATTATATGCAACAGAATTTAGAACTTGTAAAAAGATATGTTGAGAGTATTTTTGGGAGAGAATTAGAAAAACAAGAGAACATAAGCAAATGGTTTTAATTTTCATTAAAGAAGATATAATAAAATTGTAGGAATTAATAAACATCCCATCATCTGTGTTTTTTTAACATTGAGTTGAATACAATACAATCCTACTAATGTAGATATTCCAAATACAAATAATCCAAGAATCCCAGAGATAATTAAAATTAAAACACTAAGAAATAAAATAGTCCATTTAGAGAGTTTATTGTAATCTATTTTTTCTATATATTTTATAAACAATATGGATAATTTTTTTGTAAGAAAAAAAGAAATTATTCCTGAAATTAAACAAACAATAATAATTAAGATTAAACTTTGAAAGGTTACTTGCCCAAGGAGAGATTGCACTGCTGCAGCTGCACCTGTACGGGTTCTAGATATACTATATAGAGACACGAAGGAAAGTCCCATAACAAATACATTTACTATTCCTAAAAGTATAAGAAAATCTTTTTCGTTTGTTCTAGATATTTGGTTTCCAATAACTGCTGCTTGTCCTCCTCCTAATCCTGGAAGAAAACCACAAAAAGGAGAGGCGATTATTGCTCCAGATAGAGGACGCATCATGTTTTTTAATTTTATCCTTTTGAAATTAGTTTTTTGTTTGGGTATTTTTGTTTTTTGTTTTATACTCAACAATAACATAGAGCTACCAAACAATCCACTTAAAAGAGGTAAGAGAGGTTCTTTTAAATTTAAATCTAATACAAGGTATCCAAGAATCCCTGTTATAATCATTACAAGGAATGCCTGGAGTTTATTTTTTTCTGAGAAAATCATAATTATACAAACTAAGATTAGAATGTATGGAATTACTTTTTGTATTGTGGGATAAGTTTTAGACAATAAAAACGAGAGCGGTAAAAAAAGAAGAACTAAAAGAATAACTCCGCTTAATCCCCCATAAGCAGTTCTCATTACTGCTTCGTGTCCTTTTCCTTGCTTTAGCATTTCGTGTCCAGGAAGTACAGCTAGTTCTGTATCTGTGTCTGGACATCCAAGAAAAATACTTGGAATGAAATCAATAAAAGTGTGGGCTATTGCAAGAGACGAGATAAATACAACCAGATATATCATAAACGAATGATTAGAGAAAGAAGAGGAGAGAGTCACTAAAAATGTTCCTACAAGATTAATATGTATTCCAGGGAATAAGCCTGTGAAAATTCCCACAACAATTCCAAGAATTATTGCAATTATTATCTCAATAATCATTCCTAATTGAGCAGGAGATTATTTTTAAGAATTTAAGATATTGGAAACTATATTTGGTTGAATTTATTTTATTTTATTTTTCTTCTGCAGCTTTTATGAGTAAGTTTAAAACTTCTTCTATTATTCTTTCATGTTCCTCTTCAAAAAAGTCCAAAGATGGCTGTCCGTTTACTTCTAATAATAACCATTTTCCTCCTTTTTTTAATACATCTATCCCACAAATTTTAATGTCCAAAAATTTAACTGTTTTTTTGATTATTCTTTCTAATTTTTTGTCTATGTCAAATGGTTCAAATCTTTTTGCATATACTCCTGTTGCTTTCCATCCTGCATTATTCTTTTTTAATGCTGTCTGAACTATCTTATTTCCTATTACAGTTACTCTATAACTTGGAGATTCTATAAATTCTTGAGCTATTATGGGTAATTTTTCACTTCCTTTTTTCCAGAATTTTTTTATTATTTGTTCTGCTTCAGCCATTCCTCTAGCTTTCTCAACATATTCCCCCATTGTTCCATTTATTCTTTTGAGAATAACTGGCCATCTTCCAAATTGTTTTAATTCACTTTTGGCATTATTTATATTTTCAGATAAAAGTATTGTTTCTGGGGTAGGAACATTGTGCTTTTTACATTTTACATAAAACATCCATTTGTCTTCTGTACAGTAATATGATTTTGATGATTCTATTATTTTTATTCCCCATTCTTCTATTGTTTTAGTAAGCTCAACTGAAAAATCATCCCACACTGAACAATAAATTATGTCACATTGTTTGACTTTTCTTTTAAATGATTTTATATCAAATTTATCTGAAAGGTTTATGAGAATTACTTTTACTCCTTTTTTCTTTGCTATCTCAAAGAATAGTTTTCCCTCTTTTTCTATTTCTCTTGAGCAAGAGAGTATCCCAATTGTTTTCTTTTTCACTTTCTTATTTTAATTTAAACTTTATTATTTTTAGTTTAATTTTGTATTTAAATATAATGTTTTTAAATTTATTTTGTTTTAAATTCAACAACATCCAAATCTCTTAGTTTATGGTTAAGTCCAACAATTTGTCCAGGAAATTTACTTGATGGCCCCCATATTTTTGTCTCCTTTACTTTTTCGGAAAATCCCTTTAATATTTTTTCAGCCACTTCTCTGGTAGTAGCTCCAGGTTTAAGAATTATCGGATTTTTGCTTTTTTCTTTTCCAGGTTCTTTAGTATATACTCTTATTTTGTTGAATGATGAAAATAATTTTTCTTTTAATAATTCTATTCCTTCTTTGCTTATAGAGGAAAATAACACAAAATTGTATTTTTTTGACTGAAGAGTTGAAGAAATTTTTCTTTTTTCTTCTAAGTTCAATAAGTCTGATTTATTAAATAAAACTATTTTGTTTTTTTGTATGTTTCCAATCATTGTTTCTATTTCTTTTAGGTCTTGGATAGAGTTTATTATAATAATTAAAGTGTCTGTAGTATTTGTAATGCCTTTGTCATAATATTCTGATTCTATTGCTGGATTTTCTATTATTTGGATATTTGCCCCTTGATAATTCATCATCCCTATTTTGGGAGTAGTTGTTGAAAGATGAGTGTGTGAAACCTCTGCCTTTGCATTAGTTAATTCTGTTAAAACAGAGGATTTTCCGGAATTAGATTTGCCGATTATAACCGCTTGTAAATCTTCTTTTTTTATTCCTGTTCTTGAAGACTTTCCAGATTTTTTACTTTTTTCCTTTTCTTCTAAGAGCTTTTTTAATCTTGTCTTTAATTGCGCTCTTAGGTTTTCCCCTCCTTTGTGGGAAGGAGCATAAGAAATCATTTTTTTTAATTTTTCAATTTTTTCTTCTACCGACTTTGCACGAAGATATTCCCCTTCTGCTGCGATATATTCTGGATGAGCATTTATTGGCATATAACTTTTAAAGTCGAAGAGCTTAAATAATTTATGAATAGAGAGGAATTAATAAAAAAGATAACCACCAAAAAAGATTTTTCTGAATTACCTAAACAGGATGTTGAATTGGCATTTAATAAATTTAATAGGCCTCATTATTCAGACGAGGAAAAAGTTAAATTAACCAGAGATTTACTTAGAAAGGTTTTTAGTGTTTTTACTAGTGGAAAGCTGTTGAATATAAAAGATAAAGATTGTGAATGGATATTAAATAAGCATATTTCAACCAGAGAGAGATTGAAGTTTTATCCAGAAGTTTATCATAGGATTTTCTCAGATTCTATTTTAGATAAGGTGAACAAGAGAGTAGATTTAACAGTTATTGATTTGGGAGCAGGAGTAAATGGATTTAGTTACAAATATTTTCCAAAAAATATAAATTATCTGGGGATTGAAGGGATGAACCAGCTTGTTAACTTAACAAATCATTATTTTAATAGGGAGAATATTAAAGGAAAAGTTATTCAAGAAAGTTTATTCAATTTAGATAAAATAAAGGAATTAATCCTCAAGGTTAAGGGATTAAAAATTTTATTTTTGTTTAAGGTTATAGATTCTTTGGAGATGCTACAAGACAATTATTCAAAATCTTTGATTAAAGAATTGACTCCTTTAGTTGATTTTGTTGTTATTAGTTTTGCAACTAGAAGTTTAGTTAAAAGAGAGAGATTTAAGGTTAATCGTAAGTGGATTTTAAAGTTTATAGAAGAAAACTTTGAAGTTTTAGAAGATTTTGAAATAGGAAATGAAAGATACATTAAGTTTAGAAGTAGGTTTAAATAGCCTCTTTTCTTTTTTAAAGTATGAAAGTTAGTTTTTATAGAAAGGTGCTGAAAAATGGCATGACTGTGATTCTTGAAAAAAGAAATCTTCCCATAGTTAGTGTTGCATTTGCAGTAAGGAATGGAGGGGTAAATGAAAAAGAAGAGGAAAAAGGGATTTCTCATTTTATTGAACACATGTTATATAAAGGAACTCCTTCAAGAAATGCCAAGAAAATTGCAGAGGAAATAGAGAAAAAAGGAGGAGACCTTAATGGATTTACTTCTGATGAAATTACTGCTTATTGGTGTAAAATGCCTTCAAAAAATTTGAAATGTGCTTTAGATGTTTTATCCGATATGGTTAAAAATCCATTATTTGACGTAAAAGAATTAGAAAAAGAAAGAAAAGTGATTTTTGAAGAAATAAAAATGTATCATGATAATCCACGATTACATTCTATGGATGAAATACAAAAGCTAATGTATAATGGGACTATGAAAATAAATCTTGCAGGAACATTTGAGACAATGAATTCTATTTCCAGAGAAAAGATGGTTAAAAAATTTAAAGAAGTTTATACTTCAAATAATCTTATTTTATGCGTAGTTGGAGATGCAGATTTCAAAGAGTTGGTAAAATTTGCAGAAAGAAATTTTGACAACTCAAACTCTAAAATTAAAGTGGAAAAGTTTGGATTAGAGAGAGGAATTAGGACAGAAAAAAGAGTTGGGATAGACCAAGCAAATGTTGTTTTTGCTTATCATGTTCCTCTAGCAGGAGATAAAAAAAGTTATTCTGCCATAGTTTTAAATGCCTTAATGGCTGGAGGAATGTCTTCTAGATTATTTAGTGAAATAAGAGAAAAAAGAAACTTGGCTTATGCAGTTAAAGGCGATGTAAATATAAACAAAACTTTTGCATATAATATTATTTATGTTGGAACAATGAAAGAGAATGTAGAAAAAGTAAAGGGGTTAATTATAGAAGAATTTCAAAAAGTTTCAACTTCATTAATGGAAAAAGATCTTAAAGAAATTAAAGAACAGTTAATTGGAAACTATCAAATTTCTATGGAAGATTCTCAAGATCAAATGGTGAATCTTTTGGCACACGAGGTAAGAGGTAATGCAAAAGAATTTTATAATTTTGAAAAAGAAATTTCTAAGGTTAAATTAGAAGACGTTAAAAATTTAGCAAAAAAGGTAGTTAAGGATTATAGTTTTTTTGCACTCATACCTAAATAGCATTTAAGATAATCTTAAAAAGAGAATTTATTCTGTATTGTTATGTTTGTAGTTAAAGTACCCGGAATAAACGGAAATTCAGATACTTCTGGATGTGAAAAATCTGGAAACGAAATTTTGAAAATTTTAAAAAAAGAGGGTTGTGTAAACGAATCAGGAAATGTTGTTGATATAACTAATTTGGATTTAGAGGAAATACACTTAGATAATTCTAATTTAAAATTAACTAATCATCTTATTTATAAAAATAGTTTTGAAATCTTTGAAAGTAAACCTAAAACAATCTTTTTAGGAGGAGACCATTCTATTAGTTATTCTTTATGCAAGGCATTTTTGGATTCTTCTAAAAAGAGAGGTAAAGAACCCTGTTTAATTTTATTTGATGCACATCCAGATTGCAAACCCTTTCTAAATTCTAGTCAGGATTTTCCAAAAAATGAAGAATGGTTAAGAAAATTAATAGAAGATGGTTTTCCAAAAAAGAATATCCTTATTGTAGGGATTAGAAATATGAGCAAGGAAGAATTTAAGTTTTTGAAAGATAATTCAATAAAAACTTTGTCTTTAAACTCTCTTTTAGAGGATATTGAAGAAACCTGTGAAATAATTATGGAATTCTCAGATAAGAAAGATTTGTATTTGTCAGTAGATATTGATGTGATTGACCCTTTGTTTGCTCCTGCTACTGCTAATCCAGAGATAGGGGGGTTAACAAGTAGAGAGTTTATTTACCTAATTTCTAGATTGAATAAAATAAAAAATCTTAGAGCAGTTGATTTGGTGGAGATTAATCCATTAAAAGATAAGGAACATTTAACTTTAACACTTGGAGCAAAAATTATTTCAGAATTAATCTGAGAGAGGGTTGTTTAATATTTTCTTTCAATTATCTCTCTTATCTGTTCTGATTTAACTCCTAATATCTCTCTTAGTTCTTCAGTCGGTGCAAGAATGATGTTTTGGATGGACCCGAATTTTTCTAACAATGCTCTTGCCTTTTTTGGACCAATGCCTGGAAAACCTTCAATTATAAACTGTAACTGTTCTTTTTTCCCCAGTGTTTTCTTTTTTGCATTTAGATTTATTTCTTTATCCTTCTTTTTAGATAATATTGTTATAAATTTTGCAGTATCTTCTGAATTTTTAGAAAAGATTAAAGGAATTTTATGTTTGAGGGCTATTGAAAGTAAAAATCCCCTGATTGCATTTGGATTTACTCCAGAGTTTTCTTCTCCATACAATTCTTTTTCAGATATTCCTTCAACTATAATTAATTTATTTTCATATTGTTTTATTTCTTCAATTTGCTTTAATAGTCTTTGATTAATCATTGAGGAGATAAAATCAGAAACTGTTTTCCTTTCTATTATGGTGTCCATTACTATATAATCTCCTATTTTCAATTCTTTGAATTCTACTTCTAATCCTTCTTTTATTATGTAGGATGCTACCAAAGAATTTTTTTCTCTATAATCTATGATTATTTTTTCTGCTTTATCTTCTTGTTTTTTTTCTTTTATTTTATTTCTTTTAGAAAATATATCTAACATTATAGGAGATTTTACTGTTTTCATTCTAATTTCTTTTGTACTTCTGTTTTAATTGTTTTAATTGGACCTTCTTTAGATAAATCTTCTTTTATACTCTCTATAGCTGTTTTCATTTTTTTCTCTCTTGATTTTGCAACATAAAAAAATGCTTCGTCACGGGTTTTTTTTGTTATTAGTATAATTAATTTACCTTTCATCAACCTAGCTGTTCTTCCTGCTCTTTGTATTGTCCTTATTGCAGAAGGTATTGGTTCATAAAACACAACTATATTTACTTCTGGTATGTCTAATCCTTCTTCAGCAATACATGTTGCACATAAAACATTTATTTTTCCTTCAGAAAATTCTTCTATTATCTTTTTTTGTTGTTTTTGGTTTAACCCTCCCAAAGAATCTTTTTTTGCTTGTCCTATGAACACTTTAGATTTTACTCCTTCTATCTCATTTATTCTCCTAGATATGTTTCCTGCAGTCTCTCGGAATTGGGTGAATATTATCATCTTTAGATTTTTGTTATGTTCTCTTTCTCGTTTTATTATGTTTATTATTTCTTGCATTTTTGGATGTTCTACTTTCTTTGCTAGAAGTTCATTTGCCTGAGAATAAATAAAATTAAATTCTGGTTTTGATACCAATTTTATTACTCCCTTACTTTGTTTTTTTGAGGCTTGGTCAAATAATCCTTTGAGGTATTTATAAAATCCTTCTAATGTTTGAGTTTCTAATAATTCCAATGCATGTTGTATTTTTATTGCTTGTGCACACGCACTTGCCCCTCTCATATAGTTGAAATTCTTATAATTTGAGGAGATAGTAGAGGATATTTTTTTTTGAAGATTAATTAGATCTGTTTTTGAAGCTGGTCCAAAAAGCACTTTCCTTTCTCTTAGCTCTGAAACATATTCCCCAAATAGTTTTAATAAGATATGCCTCATATCTTGAAATTCTGCTGGAAAATCTAACATTATTTTTTCAAATTCTAATTCTTGTAGATGTTCTTTGACATCAGAACTATCTCTTGTACGCAATTCAACCTCTTCTATTGAGAGGTTTTTACAGATTTCCTTTATTTTTGATTTTTCACTTCCTGGAGAAGCAGTTAATCCAATTATCCTTGGATTATTGGACTGGTTTTTGTATTCTTCTGCAATATATCTATAATCATAGTTTTTTATGCATCTGTGGGCTTCATCTTCTATTAAAAGACACACATCCTTTAAAGAATACATTCTTTTTTTTAAATCGTTTGCAATACATTGAGGTGTTGAAAAAATGATATCTGCTGTTTGCCATATTTTTTTTCTTTTTTCAGTATTAACACTTCCAGTGAATAATTGCATTTCTCCAAATAATTCTGGAAGGTTTCTCTTGAAGTATTTTAAATGTTGTTCTGCTAGAGGTTTTGTTGGTGCAAGAAATAAGACCTTTTCTCCTGGAAACAATTTCATTCTTTCTATCGTTAACATCAATGCGATTAATGTTTTACCCAGTCCAGTTGGAAGAACAACAAGACAATTTTTCTCTTTACATGTTTCAAATATCTCTTGCTGATATTTTCTTGGTTTTATTTTTTCTAAAAATTCCATTATTTTGCTTTAACTTTTATTTATTTTATAAATTCTTTTTATATTAAAATTTTATATTAAAAAGAAAGTGTATCCAACTGCAATTAAAGTAATTATTGCAAGGAAACTCCAAAGAACCAAATTACCAAAGAATATTTTATTTCCATCTAAATCAGATATTGGAATCATATTAAAGAAAGCAAACCAGATATTTAACTTTGCAAATAAAACTCCAAAGTTTCCTCCTATGAAATAAAAGATTAATGCTAGGAAGAGATTAGCAATTATTCCTGTTGCAGCTATTTTTCCAATGTGTTCTTCTGTCATTTCTGAAAAAGAATATATACCGTGTCTTTTTGCCGCCCTATATGACTTTGCCTTTACATCAAAAACTAATGAAGCCATCCAGACAAAGCTGTTTAATGGTAATAGGAGTATTTTGAATATAATTGGCATAAAAGCTCCTATTGGAAATGCTTTTTTGAAATGTTGTCCTGTCTTAAAACCAAATCTTTTTATTTCCCATAATTTTATTTCTATTTCAGATTCTAAAAAATATGCAGCGGTTTTCTTTATTAAAATATTTACTGTTAGTAATATAAATACTGCAAGTAAAGAAAGAAGCAGGAGATTTAGATTTATAGACAAGTCCTTTGTTAATGATATTGCGAATGCAGTTATTATTGTTATGAGTATCACATACCCAATCTCTTTTCCCTTTGCCATGTTTTTTTTAAGATATTTTTTTTTATAAATCTTATGATATTCACAAGTTATCCTATTTTACAACAATATTCAATCCATCATGGAAAAGTATTTAAATAAACTATTGTATTTCCTAATATGAAAATCAAAAAAATTTCAGAGGTTTTAGGTAAAAGGGTATTTACTGATTCGGGAGAATTTTTTGGAGAAGTGGAAGAAGCAAATCTCTTTGAAAACAAAATTGATGGATGGAGGATAAGAGTTGGTGGAAATATCCTTTCTTTAATGGGGGGAGCTAGAGGAGTGATAATCCCTCATCAATTTGTTAGGTCTATTAGTGATGTTTTCATAATAAGTAAATCAGCTTTACCAAGCCAAGATACAGGGTTTGAAGAAGTGTAAGTTAAAAGGAGTAAAAAGAGGTAATGACAGAAGTAACTTTTTTACAGAATTCACTTTTAACTAAGTTTGTATACCCTTTTTTACTTATGTTCTTTGTACTTTTTGCAGTTTTAGAGAAGACTAAGGTTTTTGGTTCAGGTACTAAACAGATTAATGCATTAATTTCTTTTGTAATTAGTTTTATTTTTGTTTCTGCAGTATTTCCTAAAGAAGTGACTAGTAATTTAATATTGTTCTTGGCAATAGCATTAGTAGTTATTTTTGTGGTTCTTCTTTTGTGGGGATTTATAATGGGAGAAGAGGGATTAAATATATTTAAGAACGCTCCTAAAGGATTGAAATGGGCAATAGGAATTTTTGTTGTTATAACTACTTTAATTGCAGTTCTTTGGGCTGCTGGAGTAGACACAGCTAGCTTTTTTGATAGATTATTCAATTCTTCTTGGAGCAATCAATTCTGGACCAATACGGTTTTCATAGTTTTGGTTGTTATTGCTCTTGTTGTGGTTTTAGCATCAGGAAAATCTAAAGGATAGTAGAAACATATTTAAACAATGTTAGATAAATTTATAGAATGATAAATGAGGGGATTGTTTTAGCTTCTTATGGTTTTTTTGGAGGCGGGACAATTGGTGATTTACTTGGACAGTGGGAAGCTGCAGGAATTTTTGCATATGCATTGCCATTTCTTTTGATATTTGCGATTGTTTATGCAATATTGAGTTTTGTTAATGTTTTTAAAAACAATAAAGCAGTTGTCACAATAATTTCTTTGGCAGTTGCATTAATGGCATTGCAGTTTGAAATAGTTTCATATTTCTTTGCAGATATTTTTCCAAGGTTAGGTGTTGCTCTTTCAATTATTTTGGTTTTGCTTATTTTGGGAGGAATGTTTTTAGATTGGGATAATAAAGGGATGAAATGGTTTTTATTTGCAGTTGTGGCAATTGCAATTATCATAGTTGTTTGGGGACCTTTAAGAAATATAGGATTGTTTAGTGGAATTGGATTTAATATTTTTGGAGGGAATATAGGAACTATAATTGCAGTTGTAGTAATAGTCGGATTAATTGCGTGGGTTATTAATGGGAATACAAAGATTAATGTTGGAGATGCTCCAGTAAGAAACCCTACTAGATAAATTTTAAATTTAATTTTTAATAAGACAATTTAATTATTAAAAGATTATTTTCTTTTTTTTACTGTTTTTTTCTCTTCAGATTTTTCGTGAAGTATTGGGACCATTTTTTCAAAAGATTCTTGCATCATTCCCATTTCATTTTTTATTGACTCTATATTTTTTCCATATGAACCTATTTTTTCTAATATTGCTATTTGTAATTTGTCAATTATACTCTCTATTCTTTTTATTCTTTCATTATAATTACTTATTCTTGTTTCAACAAGTGTTGCAAATTCATTTAGAGACTCTATCTGTTTTTGTTCTTTTTTTATTTTTTCTGAAAATACTTGTTCTGTAATTTCTATAATAGTATCTGTATCATAACCTCCTCCCACGGGGTTTTCTACATATCCTTCTTGAGCAATATATTGTTCTTGTCCATATTCAGGACCTGCATTATACATTGGAGGTTGTATATTTTCATTGAATTGAGGTACCATTGGTTGTGGCGAATAAAATTCTCGTGGGTCATGCTCTATTTCTTGGGTCTTTGGGGTGTATAGTGGGGGCGCTTGAGGAGTTGGAGGTTGGAGTTCATTTTTCATAATTGAAGGTTCCATTCCTTCTTCTCCAGCATATTCTGCAGAAACTGCATTTTTTATTTTTATTTGATTGAATGCATCTTCAACAGCTTTAGGAGAAACTCCCCTTTCTTGTAATTTTCTATAAATTTCATTTTCTTGCATTCCCTGGTTTTTCATATTTGTTATATCTTCTATTATTCCCATTTTTTATTTAGTGTTTATTTGTTTTTTAAGTTTTCTAAATCTTTTCTTGTAACGAATTCTAAAGGTTGAAACATTTTTGCTTGTTTTGAGAGTATTTCTAATTCCTCTTTTTTTGCAAATTTTGAAAACTCTCCTGATGCTGTTTCAAAAAAAGATTTTAATCTTTCAACATCTATCTTTAAAGTTTCTATTTCTTTTTTTATATTTAAGAATGTAGAATGCATTTCTTTTTTTACTTCAATTAAGTTTTGTCCTATCAAAAGTACTCTGTCTTTGATTATTCTTTGTTTATCTTCCAAATCTCTTATTTTTGTGCTAACCTCTGTAAAATACTGATTTTCATATCCCTCTTCAGCCATATTTGCTAGAAGTAAATCTACTTTAAATTTGTTTGGATTATACAAAATATTTTAAACTATAGACTATTTTTTCTTTCATGCAATTTGGAAAAGAGGATGAGCTGTATTCCTATGAAGTCAAGAGAGAAGGAGGAGAAGATGTTCTTTATATTAATTATATGGGGGCTCCATATGTCCCTAGCTTAGCAGAACATCCAGAAGTTATGGAAAGAACAATTGATTCTTTAATTGAAAACCCTCAAGTTTCAAGGGTTGTTTTTGTTCAACAAAAAAATTACAATTATGATTTTAAAGAAACAGGTTATTTATTAGAAATAGCTCAATTCTATGTTTATCTTGTTAAACAAGAAAAAATACTTAGTCAAGAGAAGTTAATCACATCTAATCCTGATTTCTTTCCAAGAAGATATAATGAAATGTTTTCTTTTTTATATCTTCTTAAAAAAGATCCACTTTCAGCATATTTTCAACTTAGAAAGATAATCTTAGAAGGAAAGATAATTTTGGATAAACTTGATGGAGTATTGAAATTAGACCAAAAGAATTATCTTGCTTTAGTAGAAAAAATTTTAGAAAATTTTTCTAAAACTAATTTCATTCAAACATTTCAGCAGTATTCTACCCAATATAAAAGAGGAGATAGAGAAATATACCATAAACTTTTCAGACCAGATGTTATTGCTAATTTTACATTTACCCGGTTGGTTTCAGATTTGCCTAGAGATGCAGAAATAATATCTCAATATAAAATATCTAATGGGGAAGATGATGAATCCAATGTAACTATACTTAGAAAAAAGAATGAATCTAAACTTATTTATCATTTAGTTCCCCCTGAAAATACTCTGACTGAAGATCAAAGTATAATTCTTAATTTGGCAAGAGGGGTTTTAATAGAACATCAACCTAAAGCAGAAGAATTTACAGATACAGAAAGAGTTAGGCAAGTATTTATGAATATCTCCAAAGACCTTATAAGAGATTTATCTCAAAGTAGGGACATAAAATTAGATTATTCATCTTTGAATAAATTGTCTTCTATTCTCGTTAGGCATACAATTGGATTTGGAATTGTAGAGGTTTTACTCCAAG
This sequence comes from Candidatus Diapherotrites archaeon ADurb.Bin253, assembly GCA_002069705.1. Lineage (GTDB taxonomy): Archaea > Nanobdellota > Nanobdellia > Pacearchaeales > GW2011-AR1 > MWBV01. Next base: position 83,642 of record MWBV01000001.1, read on the forward strand.
ATAAAAATCTTCAGGATATTTCTTTAAATGCACCTATTCCACAGACTCCAATTTTTGTAAGACATCAGGAATATGACCAATGCACAACAAATATTTTGCCTAGTCAGGAAGATGCTGACTCATGGGCAGCAAAATTCAGAATGATTTCTGGTAGACCTTTGGATGAAGCTAATCCTATATTAGATACTCAGGTAGAAATAGGAACTCTTAGAGCAAGAATTTCAATTGTTCAACAACCCTTATCTTGTGATGGATTAGCTTATTCTATAAGAAGACATAGAGAGAGTCCTTGGACATTGCCTCTTTTTATTCAGAACAAGATGATTAATCCTTTTGGTGCAGGGTTACTTAGTTTTTTAATAGATGGTGCTAGAACATTGTTGGTTGCTGGAACTAGGAGTTCTGGTAAAACTTCTCTTTTAGGAAGTCTTATGCTTGAGATTGTTCCTAAACATAGAATAATAGTTATTGAAGATTCTTTAGAATTACCTGTTGAAGCTTTAAGAAAACTTAATTATGATATTTTAAGAATGAAAGTTCGTTCTGCTCTCTTAAAAACAACTACAGAAGTATCAGCAGAAGATGGTATTAGAACAAGTTTGAGATTAGGAGATAGTTGTTTGATTATAGGGGAAGTTAGGAGTGTTGAAGCTAAAGCACTTTATGAAGCAATGAGAGTTGGAGCATTGGCAAATGTTGTTGCAGGTACAATCCATGGAGCATCTCCTTATGGTGTTTTTGATAGAGTAGTTAATGATTTGGAAGTTCCAATAACTAGTTTTAAAGCAACTGATTCAGTTATTGTATGCAATCCAATAAAATCTCCAGATGGATTACATGCTTGGAAAAGATTAATTCAACTTTCTGAAGTAAGAAAACACTGGACAAAAGATCCGCTAGCAGAAAAAGGTTTTGTTGATCTTATGAAGTATAATATCGAGAAAGATGAATTGGAACCCACTGAGGATTTAATTAATGGAGATAGTCAAATAATTAAAGATGTTGCTTCAAATGTAAAGGGTTGGGCAGGTAATTGGGATGCAGTTTATGACAATATTCTTCTTAGATCAAAAATAAAAAATGAATTAGTTAATGTAGCAAAAAAAACTTCAGATTATGATTTGCTAGAATCTAAATTTAATACATTGTCTAATCATGCATTTCATAGAATCTCAGATGAGATAATTCAAGAAGTCGGATTACCCTTGGGAGAGAGAGTTTTTCCTGTTTGGCAGGAATGGTTAAATAAAGAAATTAAAAAAAGAATAATCTGATTTGAAAAAATTTATTAAGCTGTTTTTGTTATTTCTTTTATGTATTTAGGAAATTTACTTGGACAGTGGGAAGCTGCAGGAATTTTTGCATATGCATTGCCATTTCTTTTGATATTTGCGATTGTTTATGCAATATTGAGTTTTGTTAATGTTTTTAAAAACAATAAAGCAGTTGTCACAATAATTTCTTTGGCAGTTGCATTAATGGCATTGCAGTTTGAAATAGTTTCATATTTCTTTGCAGATATTTTTCCAAGGTTAGGTGTTGCTCTTTCAATTATTTTGGTTTTGCTTATTTTGGGAGGAATGTTTTTAGATTGGGATAATAAAGGGATGAAATGGTTTTTATTTGCAGTTGTGGCAATTGCAATTATCATAGTTGTTTGGGGACCTTTAAGAAATATAGGATTGTTTAGTGGAATTGGAATTAATATTTTTGGGGGCAATATAGGCACTATAATTGCAGTTGTGTTAATAGTTGGATTAATTGCGTGGGTTATTTCTGGTGGGAATAAAGATTCCCATATTAGGTACCCTCCAGAACGCCCTTACGGATATTGAGAATCTTTAAATAGTTTTTAATTTTTAATTGAATATGCCCAAGCATAAAAGACTAAATAATTTGAAGTATAGTGTTTCTTTAATTCCCACATCTCATAATTTTTCTATAGATAATTCTGTTGGAAACATCTCTAGATTGCATTTCAAAAGAGGGATTTCTTATTTTGATTTTAAGGTATTCTATAATAATGATGAATTTTATGGAATAAAATATCATTTTAAAGATGGCCATTATAAAAAATCATATTTTTTTAAAGAAGGAGATATTACAATAAATAAAAAGAATATTCTGGTGAACAAACAACAAGATATAAAAGAATTAAACTTTTTTTTAATAGAGCATTTTTATAATATTTTAGAGAATCGTTATAAGCTAAGTAAAGATTCTAAATTATCTTTTGATTATTTAACTGAAGATTTAAGAGATATATTGAGGTTTATTTCTTAAAATGACGGTGGAAAACTCTTTGAAGAAGATATTGGTTTCTCATAAAGAAGAATTAATTAAAAATAATTTAGATTTTTTTTTGGACAAATCCCTAAAAAACAACTTTTCTTTTGAGGATTTATTGTCTTTATCTACCCAATTAGATAAAAAAGGATTATTTTCTCTTAATTCATTACTTCTTAAAACAGTTTTGTCTCAAGATAATATTAATTATTTCACCTTTTCTAAACAAGCATTATTGCCTCAAGATGATATCTATAAAGTCGATTTGAAAAAACCCCCTATAAACAGAATCGAGTCTAATAATTCTTATTTTTTCAATGGAGGATTGTTTGAAAAATATTACCCTCTTCTATTAGAAAAACTCAAAGACTCTTTGTATAAGGAGGGAAGATATATGGAATCCCAAGGAGTAAATTCTGTTTTTAACAAAGAATTTAATTTATCCAATGACGATAAAGGCCTTGAGAATAAGTTGTATTCTGACAGAAAATTTGTTCAAGAAAATCTTTATCCCTCTAGCTCTCCCGAATCATCATATGTTTTACATTTTGATAATAACATCGAAAATTTAAAGAGGACAATTGATTCAATTACATCATTTGGGAAGAAAAAAGAATTAATTTTATTGGTAGATAATTCTAAAGAAGTAGATAGTTTAAGAAAAGAAGAATTTATTAAAAAGAATCTTTTATCTATAGAGGATGAAAATAGTTTTCAGGATATAGATTCTAAAGACAACGATTCCCTAAATATAAGAATTGTTGATTTAAAGGGAGGTTTTAATAAATATACTTCATATAATCTTGGAGCATTAAAATCTCTTTCTTCTAATTCTAAATATGTTTCTTTTTTAAAAAACGGGGATGTGTTGGATAAAGGAGGATTTTCAAATTTAATATCTAGGTTAGAAGGGGGCAAGTTATTTGCTGTTGGAGGGATATCTTATTTTGATACTTCTGGGAAAAAAGTTGATGATGTTAATTTGCGTTGGAGAGATTATCTTTACAAAAATTATAAAAGAGATCATTTAGATAAATTTGAGAATTATTCTCTTTTTGATTTTTCTAATCATGTAATTTCTTCAAAAAATTTAGAAGAATTGTTACTTTCTGATAAATTCGTTTTTGATCCAAGGTTAGATAAACATTCTGCAGAGAACGATTTTTTTAGGAGATTTGTCAATAAATATTCTGATAAAGGGATTGATTATTTAGAGGAAATATCTGCACACAAAGAAAAAAATTTAAATTTTAATACTAAAAATGGAAAGAAGAATATACTCTTTATTACATCTACTCTTGAGAATACTCATGGTGTTCCAGTTGTTGTGAATAATATCTCTAACAATTTGAATAAAGACAAATATAATGTTTTTTATTTTGTTAATGATTTTGATTCAAAGAAAATAAGATTTTTTGATTCAAGCAAGAAAAATTTTATAGAAGCTACAAGCAGGAAAGAATTATTTGAAATATTAAAAACTTATAATCCTTCTTTTTTTGATGATGTGAATATAATTCATTCTCATACTTGGCATTTGGCAGACGATTTTAAACATTTTCATACAAAAAATATTCGTACAGGAGTTCATGAAGAAGATGAGACCAAGTTTAAGGATTTTTTAAATTACTTTTCAAACGCAAAGTTTATTTTTACAGATCATTCTAATCCTTCAGAAGATCTTGCGAATATAAATGAATCTTATTTAAAAGGAAAAGACTATCAGAAGTTAAGTGATTTAGAAAAACAAAAATTTTTAGATAATTATAAAGTACATTCAATTGATGATAAAGATTGGATGAATAGATGGGCTTTTACTTCAATGTCTGGAAAGAAACAAATGGCATATTTAGCAAATCTTGTGATTAATGTTTCTAATTCTCAACACGAAGAGGGCAAAAAGATTATTCCAGGTTATACATTTTCTAATCAAAAGACAGTCTATAATGGTATAGATTTGATTGATATCACAAAAGATCCTTCTATAGATAAAGAAATAGGTTCTTTAGCAGATTCTTTTAAAGAGAATTATAATTTAGGGAAAAAAGATAATGTTGTTTTATATGCAGGAAGGTTATCTCGAAGAAAAGGGGTTTTTGATTTAGCAGAGTCCTTAAAGAAATTGAGAAATAAAGTTGGTAATCTTAAGTTGCTAGTTGTGGGGGATGCTAGAGTAGATATTAGAGATAAATTAAAAGAGCTTTCTGGAATGAACAATATAATATATACAGGAAAGATTGCAGATAGAAAAGAATTGGCTGCTCTTTATAGAATTGCAGATATAACGGTACAACCAACCCACGGAGAGTGTTTTAATCAAGTGATTGGAGAATCTTTATCTCAAGGAACTCCAGTAATTGCTAGTTCTGTTTCAGGACCAAAAGAAGTTTATGTGGATAATAACTGGGCATATGGCGTAGAAAGAACTAGTGACCATCAACGAAACATAAATAATTTATCTGCTGCTATAAACGATGCATTATCTAATAAACATATCTTAAGATATGACGTAAAAAAAAGAATAATTCCTGAAATAAGAGAGCATTTAGGTCTCGCAAAGATGGTCAGAGAACATGAAAAGATATACGATAACCTTAGTTCAAATAAATAGTTTTTTATTGATTTCTCCAAAGATTTATTAATTCTTTTTTATTAATGAAATTAGAATAAAGGGAAATGTGAAATTTATTACATTTTTCAAATATTGAAAAAGAGGAAATTATGCAGCCAAATAAAAAACCAACAGTAGACGAAATTCTTAAAAAATATAAGGATAAGATAGAAGGTCAAATAAAAACAACAGATATTGGTTCATTTAAAGAAAGTAAATCTTATACTAAATTCAAAGAAGAAACTCAGAAAGAACTCACTACTTATGAAAGATGGTGCAATACTCTTGGAAGTATCATAAAGATGAATCCCTCAAAAAAAGATGAGGAGAAAATAAGAAGAGACATTGAGATAGCTCACATGAATATTGAACCTTGGCAGGCAATAACTTTGAGTGTGGTGATTTTTGTTCTTGTTTTTTTCATAGGAATTCTTTTTTCAGTAGGATATACTTTTATAGGTGAAAGGACTTTAGCTGATTTTCCTTTTATATTCTTTTTTTTAATGATGATGATTGCAATGTTTTTGTTTTATTATTTTAATGGTTATCCTACCAGATTTGCAAATAAATGGAGATTAAAAGCATCTTCTCAGATGGTTCCAGCAATATTATATGTTGTAGTTTATATGAGACATACCCCTAATTTGGAAAAGGCAATAGCATTTGCTTCAGAACATCTCCAATATCCTCTTTCATTAGATTTTAAGAAAATATTTTACAATGTTGAAATTGGAAAATATTCAACTATAAAAGAAAGTTTAGATAATTATCTTGAAGGATGGAGAGATTATTCAACAGAATTTATTGAAGCATTTCATCTCATAGAAAGTAGTCTTTATGAGCCAGATAGGGCTAGGAGAATTTCTACTCTTGAAAAAGCAATACAAGTTGTTTTAGATGGGGTCTATACTAAAATGCTTAAATTTACACATGATGTTAAAGCGCCACTAACAAATGTGTATATGTTAGCTATAATGCTTCCAATTTTAGGTATAACATTAATTCCTCTTGCTTCTGCTATGGTTTCTGGGATGGTAAAATGGTCTCATGTATTTATTTTATACACCATAGTAATCCCCTTTCTTGCATTTTTTATGTTAGATAAGATATTGTTGTTGAGACCTGGAGGATATGGTGAAACTTCTTATTTAGAGAAAAACCCTCTTTATCCAGAGTTTAAATCAAAAGGACCATATCTTTATGCATTTTTAATTTGTCTTCCTTTTTTGCTTTTAGGATTATTGCCTTTAATTTTTCAATATACTCCCTTGCCTGACTTATTAGGTCTAGAAAAAGATTATAGTCTTGCGGATTTAGGTTTTTCTTTTGAAGGAGCTAAAGATACAATGATTTTTGATTTTAAGAAGACCGAAGATGGAGGGCTTGCAGGTCCATTTGGGGGTGTAGCCTTGATTTTAAGTTTATTTTTTCCATTAGGTGTTGCTTTGTTTTTTTCAATAGCTTATAAAGATAGAACTGCTAATATTATCTTAGAAAGAAACAAGACAAAACAGTTAGAAAATGAGTTTAATAATTCTTTGTTTCAATTAGGAAATAGGCTTGGAGATGGTGTTCCTCCAGAATTAGTTTTTGGAAAAGTTGCTAATTCTTCAAAGGGTTTGGTTACAGGGGAGTTTTTTAAGAGAGTTAATTATAATATTCAACAGATGGGTATGAGTGTTGAGAAAGCGATATTTGATTCGCGTAGGGGAGTTATTCTTTTTTATCCATCTGATTTAATTGCTACTAGTATGAGGGTTTTAGTTGAGTCTTCTAAAAAAGGACTTGATATAGCTGCTGTTAGTTTAATGAGTATATCAGAGTATGTTAAAAATATTCAAAAAATAACAGAAAGATTGAAAGATATTTTAGCAGAGATTGTTTCTGAAATGAAGAGTAATATGACTTTCTTAGCTCCTCTGCTTTCAGGAATTGTTGTCGGTTTAGCTTTAATGATTACTTCTATTCTTAATGTATTAAAAACTTATTTAGATTCTTCTGCAGATGTTGGTTCTGCAGTCAATATGAATATTTTGAATATTATGAGAAATTTTGATGTTGTTTCAATGATTCCCCCATACTATCTTCAGATAGCAATAGGGATATATTTAATTGAAGTTATTTTTATCTTAACTAGTACTTTAGTAACAATAGATTCAGGAGAGGACAAATTAGAAAGAACAAATAAAATTGGACAGAATTTGAAAAAAGGGATTGTATTTTATTTTTTAACTGCTCTCCTTTCTTCTGTAGCTTTATTTGGTTTAGCAACCATTGTCCTTCAGAATGTAATTGGGTAAATTTTATTAACTCTGTTTTTTTGTATTTAATATGAAAAAGAGGAATAAAAAAGGAGTTATTTCAGAATATTTGCCATGGATTTTAATTGCATTAGTTGTTTTAACCATTGTTCTTATATCTATTTTTTTCTTGAAAAATGAAGGGATTTCGTTGGTAGATCAAATTAAAAACTTATTTAGGAGAGCTTAATGGAACTTACAATCGAAAATCTTATAAAAATTGTCTTGGGGGTTTTGGTTGTAGTTGCTGTTTCATACGCAGTTTATTATTTTTTTAGTAATAATGTCTTTGATTTTTTCAAGAATTTTGGAGCAAATTCTACTAGTAAATTTTTAGCTTCTTTAATAATTTAATATGGTTAATTTAGAAAAAAATAAAAGAGGGTTTCTTTTAGCAGAAGAAACTTTAAAAGTCATAATCGCAGTAATTTGTATACTCTTTTTAGTATATATACTTATGTCAGTATATAATTCCCATAATGCTGATAAAAAGATTATTTTAGCAAAAGAAGTGCTTCTTGGTAAGGAAGGAGAGAGTGTTCCAGGAATAGAAAGAATTATTTCTTCTTTGGATGATGGAGAGAGCGAGGTTAAAGATATTTCAGACCCAGAAAGATGGCATATTTATAGTTTTGTTAGAGAAGAAAAGCCAAATAGTTGCTTAGACCAAAAGTGTTTGTGTATATGTGAAGCCTCCTTAATCAAGAAGTTAAATTCTCAAGCAAAGAAATGCGATGAAAAAGGGGCTTGTTTAATTGTACCTAATCTTGCTTCAACAGATATAGATATTAAAATAAAGGAGACCAGAAGAAATTTAGTTATTGAAATTAAAAATAGCGGCGGGAGAATTTTTATAGAGGAAACAAGATGAGCTTTGATGAAGTCATAAAATATTTAATATGGATAATCTTTTTTGGGATTGTTTTAGCAGGGTTGTTTGTTATGCTAAAGAAAACAGGAGTTATTTAAAATGAGGAATATAAAAGGAGAGATAACAACACAGCAGATTGTTTTAATTGTAATTCTTTTAGTTAGTTTTATAGTCATTTTATTTTTACTTTTTAGATTGGATTTAGGAAAAGAGTCAGATAAAGAAATTTGCCATAATTCTGTTGTTATGAGGTCTGCAAGTATATCTAAGGAAGCTATTCCCTTAAAATGTTCTAGAACTTATATTTGTTTAAGTAAAGATGGGAGTTGTGAGAGGATGAGTAGCCCAGATGTTAAAAAAGTGAAAACCGAAGAAGAAATATATAAAGTTCTTGCAGAAGAGATGGCTGATTGTTGGTGGATGTTTGGAGAAGGAAAATTAGATTATATAGGTAAAGATTTTTTCTTGAGGGATAATTATTGTTCAATTTGTTCTCAAGTAGGTTTTGATGATAGTATTAAAGAAATAAATGGGGTTGGAGAAACAATAAGTAAAGACAAGCTTTATGATTATTTATCTAAAACAAAAATGCCAGATAGTGAAGTAACTTATTCAGAATATCTTTTTGGGACAAATGATATCAATAAATTAAAAAGTACTGCTCTTAAGGTAGATAATGGGAGAGAAATGGTTGTTGGTACTTTTGGAACAATAGATTTAAGCAAACAACATTTTGTTTTAACAGGTATTACCAGTGAAGTAAAGGGCACGGGGTGGAAAGTTGTTTTTGGACTAGGTGTAGCCGCTGTTGGACTTGTTACAGGATATACTTGGGTTGGCTTAATTTCAGGAGCATTGATTATTGGAGCAGGAGTTGTTGGAGAAGGAGTAACTCCAGAGATTAGTGCTATTTTGGTTGAAGGAAATGGTGTTAAAAATACTTTCATGGCTCCTACAATTCAAGAAGCAAATTCAAATTCTTTAAAGAAGTTGAATTGTTATGATATACTCACTTCTACTTAGATAATTTTATTAATTATACTTTCATAATTTTATAATGAAAAAAAGAGGAGCTATTCTTGTAGAGAATGTAGTTTTTTTAATTTTAAATTTACTTTTTCTTTCTATATTGGTTTTATTCCTAGTGAAACAAGGAAGTGGTGCAACAGTTTTAGAAGAAGCATATTCAAAACAAATTACAATGGTAATAAATTCTGCTAAACCGGGGATGGTTATTAGATTAGATATGGATAAAGGAAGAAAAATTGCTGAAGAAAAAGGATTTGATTTTGGAAATTCTGTTATAATAGAAAATAATGTTGTTTATGTTCAACTAACTCCTGATGGGAGATATAGTTATGCTTTTTTTAATAATGTAGATGTTTCTTCTAGAGCCCTTAAAGATGAAAAAGGAAAATATTCTGGAACGTATCTTTTTACAGTTAAACCAAAAGGAGGAAATTTAAATGGATAAGAGGGGAACAGATAAAATGCTTTCTATTTATTGGTTTCTGGTATTAACTTTAGTTGCCGGAGGTGTTTTTGCAATGGTATATATTTTTTATGGTGCTCCTCATGATGTAAGGGAAATAGAATCTGAATTACTTGCACAAAAGCTTGCAGATTGTATTTCTAAAAGGGGAGTTATTCCTTCTTATTTTTTTGTAGGTGAAAGATTTAATGAGAACCTTCTTAAGGGATTTACTGAGAGGTGTAATATAAATTTTGATGTTGAAGAAGATTATGGAGACGAAAATGAGATACAATATTTTTATAGAGTTAATTTTTATCTGATTAGAGATTTGAATAACCCTGTTTTTAGTGTTTATGATGGCAATCTTAATTGGGAGAGCGAATGTTATATAAAAAAAGATAATTCTAAAGAATATCAACGACTTGCAAAGTGTACAGAAAGCAGGTTTTATGCTGTTGATAGTAAAGACAACCAGTATTTAATTAAAATATTATCAGCTATAGGTAAATCAAAGAAAAATGTTAAACAGTAAAAAAGCACAGGTAGGGGAAACAGTTACATGGATAGTTGCCACAATTGTTCTGATAGCCATACTTTTAATTTTTATTTTTGCTTCTTCTATATTGGCTAAATCTAAATCACTTAAAGTTAATTTGAAAGCTAATTCAGAAGAAGATGTGAGTTGGATTGATTCTAAAACACAAATGGCATATTCTTTAAATAATGCGAATAGAAATAAAATAGTTACATGGATTTCTCAAAAGGAGGATTTAGGATAATATGGAACTTCAAAAAAATAGCTATTCTAAAAATTTTAAGGGAGATAAAAAGGGAGATATACCTGTAACTGTTTTAATTATAGGGGTTTTTGGAGTGTGTATTTTAGCAATGGTTACTTTTATCGCTTCTTCTTATAGGATAAACATATCTCTTATTGGAGTTGAGATAATGGAAAAAGCAAATATTCAAATTGAATCAGATAATCCTAGTCATTTATTTTTATATAAAAAAGTTACAAAATTTTCTCCAGAATGGGGATTTAATTGGTTTAAAGAAAAAGTAATCTTTTCTGTAGAATATAACCCGCGCCCATGAAAGAAAGATTTTTAAATAGAGATTGAGTAATTAGATTACTCGAATTCGAAAAAAGAAGATGATAAACAAAAAAGCTCAGGGTTTGAGCACAAGCACAATAATTTTGTTGGTTTTAGGAATAATTATTTTAGTTGTTTTAGTTTTAGGTTTTAGGTCAGGGTGGAAACCCTTGAGTGAATTGATGGGAGGAAAAAATAATTTAGACACAATTGCTACTTCATGTAATTCTGCTTGTACAACAAGTTCTAAGTATAATTATTGTTCTGTAATGAAAGAAGTTAAAGATGGGAAGAATCCTAAATTTGAAGCCACCTGTAATGATTTAGCTACTAACCCTGTATACACTTCAAGAAATTATGGAATTCCAACTTGTCCCGGTCTATGTACTGATTAAATTTTTTTAATTTAAAATGTCTAATCACGCTAATTCTGAAAGAAGAAACAAAAGCAAAGATAAAAGGAAGGAAAAGAAAAAACATCCTTATAGAAAAGGTGGAAAATATAGGGTTGTTAGCCTTAAGTAAATTTTCTGTATAAATTTAGTTGATTTGATAGGTTTATAAATTAAACTTGCTATTTTTTATTAATGGCTTTAAAAGAGGTGTTTTTAATAGTTTTATGTTTAATCTGGATAGCTTTTGCAGTTATTCAGGATTTAAGAAAAAGAGAGATAGCAAATTGGCTTAATTTTTCCCTTATTATTTTTGCGATTGTATTTAGATTTTTTTTCTCTTTATTCTCTGAAGAGGGATTTGGTTTTTTTTATCAAGGTTTAATTGGTTTTGCTATCTTTTTTGTAATTGGGAATATGCTTTACTATGGAAGAGTTTTTGCAGGAGGAGATGCCAAATTAATGATTGCTCTTGGAGCAATTATACCCTTATCTAATAATTTTCCAGAAAATTTGAATATCATGCTTAAGTTCCTTTTACTTTTCTTAGTTTCTGGAGCATTATATGGGATTATATTTGGAGTAGCTTTGGGATTAAAAGATAAAAAGAAATTTTCCAAAGATTTTGCCTCGCGCTTTAAAAAACATAAAAAGATTTTCTATATATCTATAATTGTAAGTACAGTTTTTTTAGTTCTTTCTTTTGTTGAGAGTTTATTTTTATATTTGGGTATCCTTTTTTTCATCTCTCCTTATATTTACTTTTTTGCTAAATCTATAGATGAATCTTGCATGGTTAAAAAAGTCAATACAAAAGAACTTACTGAAGGAGATTGGTTGTATAAAGATGTTAAAATAGGAAAGAGAGTTATTGAAGCACATTGGGAGGGATTGAGCTTATCTGAAATACAATTTTTAAGAAAAAATATGAAGTTTGTTTCAATAAGACAAGGCATACCCTTTAGTCCTGTTTTTTTAATTAGCTATTTTGCCTTAATTATATTTTTTATTTAAGGAATCCTTCTGGGTATTATTATTTTAGATGTATTTATTTTTTTTACAGTAGGTTTTTTTTCTTTTTTTAATTTTGGTTTTGTTTCTAAAATCTTTTTTAATTCTTCTAATTTTTCTTGTGATATTTGTTTTTTATTAGAGTTTATTGTTTCATTTGTGTATATTGGTAAAATATTTATTATTATTTCTCCTAAAACAGACGAAGGAGAAATTGATACTTCTTTTGGTTTTAATTTGTTTTTTATTGTCTTTGCAACTTTATTTGCCAATGAAATTATTTCTTTTGTTATTTTTTTAGAATCTGCTATTGGTTTTTTTGGTATTACAATTGTGTGTCCTTCAGATATTGGATTTATTTCAAGTACTGCAACTGCTTCTTTGTTTTCCTGTATTTTGTAGGAAGGTATTTTCTCTTCAATTATCATCCTAAAAGGGGTTGAATTATTGTTTCTATTTTCTTTTCCTTCTTTTTCTGATTCTATTAAATCATTGTTTTTTAAGAACTCTATGAATTCGTTATCATTCATTGATTTTATTTTTTCTACAGCTGCAGCCTTTCTTTCTTCTGGAAAATTTGTTTCTATATTTAATATTATTTTCTTCTTAAAATTCTCTATTTCTTCTTTTGAAAGGGGCATATATTATCAAGAAATTCTGTATTAATAAGTTTATGCACTTTAAGCTATTTTTCTCATATCTATTAGTTGAACTGAAGCAACATTGGGTATTTTTGAGAGTCTTTCTTCCATAACATCTATATTTTTATCATCATGGTAAAAAAAGAAAACTATTAATGCCCTTAAACCAAATGCTATATTTTCAATGGAATATTCTTTATTTGTACCTCCAAATTCTTCAACTATTTTTTTTGCAGCATTTTCCATTTCTTTTAAATCTACTTCTGTAGATTCTGGCATTAGCTTATATTTTACTCCATTTATTCCTACCATAGTTTAGTTTAAAGAAAGAGGTTTATAAATATTTTGAGTGCTGTTGTTTTTAATTAAAGTATCAAAATACTTATAAAATACATTAATTTTTTTTGGTTATGGTTTTAGGAAATTATGGAAGAATAGTTGAAAAGATAGCAAAACATTCTGGACTTAGTGTAGATGAAGTTAATCGGAAAATAGAAGCAAAGAGAGCTAAACTCTCTGGACTTATTAGTCAAGAAGGTGCTGCTCAAATAGTTGCTGCAGAATTGGGAATAAATTTTGAAAACGAAAAGCTCAAGATTGAAGAACTGCTTCCTGGTATGAGAAAAGTTAATATTTCGGGAAAGATAATTCGTCTTTTTCCTGTTAGGTCTTTTAAAACACAAAAAGGAGAAGATGGAAAGGTGCTTAATCTTGTTTTAGCAGATGAAACTTCAAATATAAAAGTTGTTATTTGGGACACGAATCATATAGCATTAATTGAAAAAGGCGAAATAACTGAAGGAGATGTTGTGGATATTTCTAATGGTTCTATGAGAGAGAATGAAATGCATCTTGGAAGCTTTTCTGAATTTAAAAGAAGTAGCAAAGAGATGGGTGAAGTAATGACAGACAGAATAATTAGGGAGAAAAAGATTTCCGAGTTTAAATTAGGAGATTCCATTTCTGTAAGGGCATTTATTGTTCAAACATTTCAACCTAGATTTTTTGAAGTTAGTAAAGAAACTGGGAAGAAATTGACTGAGAGTGAAAGGGAGAAAGGAGTAGCTACAGATAGGAAAGCACTTATTAACATAGTTATTGATGATGGTACAGAAACAATTAGGGCAGTTATTTTTAATGACAATCTTTCTGTTTTAGGTTTAAATGATTTAGAAAATCCTGAGAGATTATCTTATCAAATTGAAAATTTGTTAGGCAGAGAAATGATATTTTCTGGAAATGTAAGAAAAAATAATTTTTTCAATAATGAGGAATTTATAGTTGACGGAGTTAAAGAAGTTAATTTAGATGAATTAATTTCTCAACTTGAGAAGAAGTAATTTTTTATTGAATAGTTTAGGTTATAAGAATACTAATATGCGTTTAATATATATTTATTATATAAATAATCTTTATAAACTGGTTGGGGTTTGAGTAAATATGGCTGCTAAAAAAGAAGATATTGAAGAAGAAAAAGAGGAGAAAGAAGAAAAGAAATCTAAAAAGAAGGAAACTAAAGAACCAACTTTAATGGATTTGCCAGGTATAGGACCAGCTATTGCTGCTAAACTTGAGGGAGCAGGAATATTTGATTTAATGTCTTTGGCAGTTTCAAGTCCTGCTACAATTTCTGATATTTCTGGTGTAAGTCCTGCTGTTTCTAGAAAAGCTATACAAGCTGCACGTGAAATGCTTGATTTAGGATTTCAGGATGGAGTTGAATATGCTCAGAGAAGATCTAATGTTTCATATATAACTACAGGAAGTAAAAACTTTGATGAACTTTTGGGAGGAAGAGGGATTGAAAGCAGAGCCATTACAGAAGCTTTTGGTGCTTATGGTTCTGGAAAAACTCAGCTGGGTCTGACTTTGGCAGTCAGAGTTCAGTTGCCAGTTGAGCAAGGAGGTGCTAATGGTAAGTGTGTTTTCATAGATACAGAGGGGACTTTCAGACCTGTTAGAATAAGACAAATTTCTGAAGGTCTTGGTGCAAATCCAGAAAAAGTTCTGAAGAATATTTTTGTTGCAAGAGCATTTAATTCAGATCATCAGATGTTGTTATTAGAGAAAGTTACTGAAATGGTTAAAGCAGGTGAACCAATAAAACTTTTGATTGTTGATTCTTTAACTGCTCATTTCAGAGCAGAATTTTCAGGAAGAGGACAATTAGCAGATAGACAACAGAAACTTAACAGATATATGCATGATTTAATGAAACTAGCTGAAACTCATAATTTGGCTGTTTATGTTACAAATCAGGTTATGGCAAATCCTGCACAAATGTTTGGGGACCCAACAACTGCTATTGGAGGAAATATTGTTGGACATGCTTCAACTTATAGATTATATTTAAGGAGAGGAAAACAAGGTTCTAGAGTTGCAAAGTTAATTGACAGTCCAAATCTTCCAGATAATGAGACAGTGTATTATGTTACTGCTGGCGGTATAAGTGATAAAGAGTAACTATTTAATTAAATTCTTAGATAAGAATTAATTTTTTAATCAACTAATTCTTCTTTTGAAAACCAGATGGAAATTTCTTTTTCTCCATTTTCAGGAGAATCTGAAATATGCATTACATTATCAAAGTTATTTGTTTTTGAATTAACCTTTCCATATCTTCCTCTTAATGTTGATGGTTCTGCATCGTCAGGGTTAGTTTTTCCAGCATATTCTCTTAATTTTTGTATTGCATTTTCTCCCTCGTATGCGATTGCAATAATTGCATGAACATTATGATATTCTCCCATAAGATATTTTAGGAGATCATTATAGAATGGTTTTTCTTTGTGCACTGCATAATGTTTTTCTGCAAGATGTTTTTGAACACTAACTAATTTTAATCCAATCATCTTTAGATTTAAATGATCTAAATCATAAATAACTATTCCAGAGAGCTTTCTCGCTATTGCATCTGGTTTAATTAGGATTAATGCTCTTTCTTTTTTGTTTTCTTCTGTCATAATGAATATATTTTTACAATATAGTTTAAAAAGTTTTATTTATTGTTTTGAAAATGGAAAAAACAGGTGTTTTTGCAGATTTACATATTCATTCAAGGTTTTCAAGGGCATGTAGCAAGGATATTACTTTGGAAAATTTAGAAAAATGGGCAAGGGTAAAAGGAATTGGATTATTGGGGACAGGAGATTTTACTCATCCAATTTGGCTGAATGAATTAAAAGAAAGATTAACTGAGAGAGACGGAATTTTGTATTCAAAAAGCGGATTTAAATTTCTACTAACAGGAGAAGTAAGTTTAATGTATACTCAGGGAAGAGGGAGAAGAGTTCATTTAGTTTTATTGGTTCCTAATTTTGAAATTGCAGACAAAATAAATGCTTACCTTGATAAAAAAGGAAGAAGGGACTATGATGGACGTCCTATATTTAAGATTTCCTGTGAACAATTTGTTAAAGACATGAGAGAAATATCTAAAGATATTGAAGTTATTCCAGCACATGTTTGGACTCCTTATTTTGGAGTTTTTGGAAGCAAATCAGGTTTTGATAGTTTAAAAGAAGCTTTTGGAGAAGAATTTGAAAATATACACGCAATTGAAACAGGAATGAGCTCAAATCCAGAGATGAATTGGCATTTGTCTGAATTAAACAATAAAGCTATAGTGAGTTTTTCTGACAGCCATAGTTTCTGGCCTTGGAGAATCGGGAGAGAAGCAACAATTTTTGAGAAAGCAGATAGTTTTAAGGATATAATTGATGGGATAAGAAATAATTCTATTTTAGGTACAATTGAAACTGATCCTGGTTATGGTATTTATCATTATGATGGACATAGAGATTGTGGTTTTTCTAGTTCTCCAGAAGAAACTAAAAAATTAAATGGTATTTGCCCTGTTTGTAAACATCCTCTAACAATTGGTGTAGCAAATAGAGCATTGGAACTTAAAGACCAGATTAAAGAAGAGAATAGAAAGAGAAAAAAATATTATACTTTGTTGCCTTTACATGAATTAATTGCATCTAGTATTGGTTCAAGTATTGAAAGTAAAAAAACTTGGGAAGTATATAATATGCTTATTGAAAAGTTTGAAAATGAATTTAATATTTTGCTTAATGTATATAAAGAAGATTTGATTAAAGAGTTAAAAGATAATGAAAAGTTAGTTAAACTTATTTTAGAAAATCGGGAAGGAAAAATAAAGGTTAAACCAGGGTATGATGGTAAATATGGAGAATTAGTAGACGGAGAAAAGCAGGCTACATTGTTTTAAAGTATAACAATCTTTAAAAGTGGTATATAGTATTCTTTTTTATGAAAAACAAAATTTCAAGAAATTATGAAGAAGAACTTTCGTTTGCAGTTGTTGATAAAAATCTTCTTGAAGGGAAATCTTTACCAGTTTACACAATTTTTCACTTGAAAAAGAATCCATTTAAAGGAATTGAGAATGAAGTTCTCATAAAAGATTTAGAATATAAAGTTTTTGCAGGGTATATTAAGGGAGCATGTTTTTCTAAATTAGATACAGAAATGGTTTTGTATAATGGTTTTTCAAAGAAACTTAAAAAATCATTTTATCCTGAAACTTCTATTTTTCCATTAAATGATTCTGAAATGAAAAATTTAAAGGAATATATGGATTTACCCAAGCATATAGTTATAAAAAAAGCAAAATAGTTTTATTTTCTTTCTATTATTTTTTTAAATCCTCTTTCTAACAACATCTTTTCTATTTTTGACTCTTTGCTTATATCTGGTCCAATTTTTTCTACTGTTATTTTTGCTTTGTTTATTAATTTGCTAGATTGATTTAATTGATTTTTAGATACTCTTACAAGAAAATCTCCATCAAAACTGATATATCCTTTTTCTCCCCATGTATTTGATATAGAATTGCTATTTATTCCAGTTGGTTCTTCAAAAGAAATTTCTCTTATGTTTGAAATCAACTTATAATAATCTTCTACTTGTTTACCTCTGTATTTCTTTTCATACACCTCTCTCTTTTTCATCAGATGATTATCGAAATTATTGCTTATAAAAATTGTTACCTTTTAGAATATGTTTTAGTGTTTTTTTGTATTTTTAATCTATTTGAATGAGAAGCATCTTTTATTTTTACAAATTTGTAATGAGCATCTTGAGTTTTTTGTCCTTGTATTTCTTCATCTAAAGTGTATATTTTTTCTTTATTTGAATTAATATAGAATTTGAGTTTCATCCTAATCCGAGTATATATCCTTTTAGCCTTGTAGGCAACTTCTTTTTTAGTTGTTTTTCAACTTCTTTTGGAGATATCCATTTTAACTCTGCAACATTCTTCCCAGGAGTTTCTTTTCCTTCTGTTGCTTCACACAAAAAATATAATCTTAATGCTTGTTTGTCTTTTAATCTGTTTTCAGCATAAACTGCACCTAGATTATGGATTATATATCCTGTTTTTTCTTTTGCAACTCTTTTTAATCCAACATCTAATTCTTCTTCATATTTTAAATCTCCTTCGAGAAAACTTAAATTTCTTTCTCCAATATTCCTACCAAGAAGTATTTTTCTTGCTGGGGGATTGAATAAAATTCCTATGATTTTTACATTAAATTTATCTGCCATTTTATTTTTCCTTTATTTCAAATATCATTCCTTTTTCTTTTGCCTTTTTTTCTATTTCTTCTAGTGTGTTTTTCATTTTTTGCTCTCCTTTTCTTCCGTCTTCTGTCTCAATTTTGAGAGAGTATTTTCCTGCTGAAATATACTTTACTTCTATTTCTTTAGGTGTATCTAACACTTTTTTTAAGTGAGATATGCCTTCTGAATCTAATGTTTTTAAATACACTATCCTTTTTATTATTATCCTTTTTTTCTTTTGCTCTAAAATTATATCTAAAACCCTTTCTGAATTTTCTTTTCCTACTAGTTTTTCTAATATCTTGGGGTTTTCTCTAGCTTCTTCAAAAAACTCGTATATTCTTCCTCTTTTGGAAATCTCTTCTATAACTTCTTCTGATTTTTCTTTTAAGACACTTTTAAGTATATTTATATAACTGTTTTCCTGATTATGCTGGTCCATCACTTCTTTTTTTTCTTTCGGGGTTACTCTTCTTAGAGAAAGACTTATTGTTCCTCCTGTATCTTTTAGAACCTTACATACAATTTTCTTTTTTGGAATAACATATTCTCTTAAATT
Source organism: Candidatus Diapherotrites archaeon ADurb.Bin253 (assembly GCA_002069705.1). GTDB lineage: Archaea > Nanobdellota > Nanobdellia > Pacearchaeales > GW2011-AR1 > MWBV01. Next base: position 102,467 of record MWBV01000001.1, read on the forward strand.
TCTTATTCTTCCTGGTGCAATTTCACTTAAAATTATGCTCCCCTCTCTTTGTTCTCCTTCTATTTTTACAAATACTACTGTGCCTGCAATTCTATCTACAGTACACAATACCATTTCTCCTTCTTCAAATACCATAAAAATTAAACAGAATACTCTATTTTAAAGGTTGTGTTTATAGATTCTTAAATTTTTATTAGCTCTATTTCGAGATTTTTTTTAAGAATATCGATGAACTCTCTTTCTTTTTTTCTGCTTATTAAACAGCCTGCAGCATGTTCATGTCCCCCACTTTCTCCTCCAGTTAAATTTGTTACACTTGCTAATAATTCTCTTAGGTTTCTTCCTTTTCTTCCAACAATTCTTGAAGAAACCTTTATTTTATCTTCATAATATGCCATTGTTGTGATTATTGTCCCTTCTTCATATATTGAAGAATTTGAAATTATGCTTGCAATTGTTCCAATCATTGTATCTTTTACATTGTCTTGAGCATTTATTATGACAAATCCTTTTCCTTGTATTTTCTTTGTTTCTTGAACAAAGTTTAATCCAGTGATTATATTCTGTTTATATTTGATGTGGGCTAATTCTGCTTCTTTTTTTGATTTGGGTATTTCAAGACAGTATTGTATTGCTAATTCAGGTCTACCTGATCTTGAACATGCATTAATTATTGCACTTAAATCTCTTGCATCTTCTATTTTATTAAACATTTTTATCAAGAAAATATCTCCTACTAAGTCCTTGCTTTTTATTTTAGGGTTTCTAAGAAGTATAGAAGTAGTTAAATTCTTCATTTCTTTTTCATCTAGTTCCATTATACTTTTATATTTCCCTCTTTCAGGTATAATTCCAGATTCTCTTAATATTTCAAGGACTCCTTTAAGGTTTCCAGTGACTTCAGGGATATAAGGATTTGATGAGTATTCTAATACTCTGTTTAATGGTCTAGTTGATGGATAAATAAGTAATCCTCTCTTTCTTTGAACTCCGCTTTCTTCCAGTATCCCATGATTTAAAGAATCTATTTCTTTTTCCAAGCAATCTCCTATCATTCCTAAGATAGCTAATTTTGATAATTCTTTTGCTTCTGGAATTATTTGTTTTGCGAATAAATATGCTAGTCCAGAAGTACTTATTTTTTGTTTGTTTGTTAAATGCGGATTTATTATTCTTACATTTTCTGGAATTTTTTGGGAAATTTCGTGGTGGTCAATAATAAATACATCCTTTAAGTTGTTGTTTTTTATATGTTCTAAACTTCCAGATGCTAAATCTAAGAAAAATATTATTTTATCTTTTGGTAATCCTTTGATTGTTTTTTCTTCTAAATTTTTTAATATTCTTATAGAGAACTTTCTATCTAATTTTTTTAGAGTGCTTATTATTATGCTTGCAGAGGTTATTCCATCTGTGTCAAAGTGACTCATTATGAGAATCTCTTTATTTTCTGTTTTTTTTAAAAATTCCTCAGCAAATGATTTAAGTTCCTTTTCGAATATTTCATCCTCTTTTTTCATTTTAATATAAGAAAATTTATAATTTCTTTTGATACTTCTTTATCTTTCTAACTTGAGAGAATACTCTGCTTCTTTCTCTCATTGCTCTTTTGTCTTGTTTGTTGTTTTTAAGATGTTTTTCTATTTTTTCTAATTTTTCTTCTACATTCTTTAAATCTGGATTAATATATTTTTCTTTTAGTATTTTAGAGATTTTTTTATTGTATTCTTTTGGGTGGATTCCTCTTCTTTTTAGTTCTTCTCCTATTTTTTCAGAAGTTAGTCCTTTATCTGCTAGTTTAATTACTTCCTTTTCATACTCTTCTAAGCTCATTTTTCCTTGTTCTTTCTTTGGCTTTTCATCTTTTTCAGTTGACATCTAAATACCTCGTAAAGGGGTTTTTTAAAGCTTATGATTTTGTCTCTTTTTTAGCATATTTTTAATATATTTGTTAAATAATGAAAGGAGGTTTTAGATTTATTTGAAAGAATGAGTTGATACAAAACCCTTATATCTTTATTTTTCTCAAATAGTAAGGTTTAAGAAATTATTAAACCCTCTTTTATTGTGTAAAAAGCCCCATAGTACAGCGGTCAAGTATACGGCCCTTTGGAGTTTAGATAAATGAAGAGAGGCCGTGACCCAGGTTCGAATCCTGGTGGGGCTATTTTAATTTTTAATATTTTGTTAATTTATTTTGATTCTTCTGAAAATAAGATACATTATCAAGGATACAAAAATCATTATTGCTAGTATCCATATCCAGCTGTAATAATTATCCTCTAATGGGAGTCTAACATTCATTCCATAAAATCCTGTTACAATTGTTATTGGCATCATTATAGCCATAATCATAGTTAAAATCTTCATAGTTTCATTTAACCTGTTGGAAGTTATTGTTTGATAAGCATTTCTCATACCATTTATTCTTCCTAACATGCTTTTTAGTGATTCTGTTGTTCTAAAAGAATGGTCGTAAATATCTCTAAAATAAGGGAGTAATTCATTATCTAAGTAATTATCTGTTGGTCTTGTTAAGCTGAGACATAGGTCAGTTAAAGATTCCATTACTTGTCTTGTTTCTAACAGAGTCAATTCTTTTTGGAATAAATCTTCTAAAACTTCTTTTTCTGGATTTTTTATAAATTCTTTTTCTGTTTGTTTAAATTCTTCTAACAATATAGATTTTATTTGCATACATTTGTCTATTTCTTTATCTAAAAGGTAATGAAATATATGACCTGCTCCTTTTTTCATTAAATTCTCTAATTTTTTAGGATTGCTTATTAGCGAATCTATTGCTTCGTTATTTTCGAAATGAGAGGTTATAAGATAATTTTCACCAAAGATAAAAGATAAATTGTATATTTTTATGTTGAATTCTTCAATTTCTTTTATGCCCTGCATTATTACTGCAGTATTTTCTTCAAATTCTTCATATTTTGTTCTTGTTTGATTTGAAAGTATGTCCTCTTCTGCTGCAGGGTGTATATCAAATATTTCTCTTATTGATTTTATTTCTTCAATATTTGAACAGAACAAATCTATCCAATAAGAAGTCCTTCTTTCTTTTTTTAATGTTGTTGGATCTATTTCTTTTAACTTTCCATTTGAAAACGAAAAAATCTTTATCATATCTATCTTAGATATTTTTATTATTTAAATCTTGTTTTAATGCCTATAACGTCCTCTTCGTTCAACAGAAATAATTCTTTCAAATATTTGTTTGGATTCAGGATAATCCTTTGAATATGCTTTTTTGAATTCTTCAAAAAGTTCTTTCCAGTGTTGAAAATGCTTTGCTTCTAGAGCTTGTTTTAGTAAATGGAGGTCTACTGCTTTATCTTCTATTTTTTTAGAAATATATCCAAGCCCAAAATCTATTAGAAAAACTTCATTGTCCTTTAAAATCATATTACTTGTAGTTAAATCTCCATGGATAATATCTGATTTATGTAATTTAGAGATTGATTTTCCTATTTTGTTTAATATTCTCTTTTGTTTTTCAAGAGGAAAACTGTTTAGTGCTTCAGAAAGTTTTTCTCCGTCTATATACGGCATTCTTATTTTATTTTCTTCCCTTGAGATTTCAGGTGAAAAATTATGTATTGTTTTGTTTGCTTTCTCAATAAGCTTAGTTTCTGCCTTTGTTCTTTGTTTTATTATTTTTTTATCTATTTCAGGTATTCTGTACGATTTAGATATTCTTTCTTTAACTATTTGGTTTTTCTTTTCATCTAAAAATATCTTAGCTTCTGCTCCTTGTTGAATTAATTTCATTTAAAATTTAATCTTCTATATATTTTAAGTTTTGTCCTACTAAGATTTCTATATAAATGCTTTTATACTTATTTTCAATCCTTTTTTTATGAGATTTAAGGACATTTTCCTTACAGGAGCACTTACTTTATCAACTATATTGCCTTCTTTTTCTCAGGATAAACTGAATTATGAGGTGCGAACAAAGGGTGGAGGATTTCCAGCTACAACTAGTTTTATTAATTTAAGTGAAAAAGAAATAGATTTTTCTTTTTTGTTAGGGATTTATTCAATGAAATTTAATCAAATTAATGACTCTACTTATAATGAAACTAAGAATTTTATGTTTAAGAAAGAATTTTTTGATTATGCTAAAGGTTCTGGATATATTCTTTTAGATTATTCTGTAGAGATGGGGAGACTCAGAAATGTTAAAGAGAAACTAATTAATCAAAAACTTGATGAGAAATATAAAACTTTTCCAGAGATTCTTAAAGATTTTAGAGAGGATGGTTTTAAAGATAAAGATAGTTTACACTTTTTTTTGATGGGCTTGCCTTATTCATTGAAAATTGATAAAATCGAGAGTGGAGATACAACTTTTTATTCTTCTAGTTTGAATGAGGCAATTAAATTTGAACCAGGAGATGATTTTCATTTTTCATATCCTATTGAAATGGCTGTTGTTGAAAAAGAAGGCAAGAGAGTTATAATTGGTTTTTCAACTAGATTTCTTAATGTTAAAAAAAGAAAAGAAGGTTCTTTAGAAGGTAGATTAAAATAAGTTTTATTTAAACTAATATTTTTTATTTGTCTTTCCAAAAAATTATTATTCCTAAATTAAGTAACATTCCAATATCTATTACCATACAATATTTGCATAGTGCATCAATTACAAAAAATTGAATATACAAAAAGTATAATGCAAAGATGGTTCCTCCAATTATTCCTGCTATTATCATTTGCTTTTTATACTTTGTAGGTTGTTTTATATGTAAAAATACCAGTATCGCCATTATAGAGAAAGCAACTAAACCTATGTTGGAATTTTTAATTCCAAATGTGCTTTCATATTGAGAAGTTTGAACAGCATAGCAAGTTGTTTGAATTCCTCCGCAAGCTTCTTCAAGAGATACAAATGTCAATATTCCAGAAAATATTAATGAAATTAGGAATATTGTTAAAATTATTGTGTATTTTGTTTTACTTTCCATTGAATTGTTTGAAAGAGTTAGTATTTAATATTTTTTATTTTAATTTTTGAATTTTATTTAAATCTCATCATCTTCTTTTTACCGAATTTTTTCATCATCCTCTGCATTTGTTTTTGCGAGAAACCTTTAGACATGTCCATATCAGTCATTCCTCCTTTAACTAAATCTTGAAGCATCTTGTATTGTTTGAGAAGGGCACGAATATCGCTATTATTTACTCCTGCCCCTTTTGCTACCCTTCCTATTCTTGAAGTTTGTTTATCAAATAATTCTGGATTTTCACGTTCTTCTTTTGTCATAGATTTAAGGATATGTTCCCATTTTGCAATTTTTTCTTGTTGAGATTCTAGCATGCCTTCAGGTATTTTTGCTTTTCCTAATCCTGGAATCATGCCTTTGATTTTATCAAATCCTCCTATTTGGTTCATTGATTTTACTTGTTCAATTACATCTTCAAGAGAGAGTTTTCCTTCTTCAAGTCTCTTTTGCATTTTTTCTTGTTGGTATTCATCTGTAACAGAGCGTATTTTTTCTATTAGTGCCTGTAAATCTCCCATACCTAAAAGTCTTGAAAGGAAACTTTCTGGATTGAATTCTTCTATGTCATTTATTTTTTCACCTGTTGTTATGTAATATACTCCTGCTTTTGTTTCTGCACATGCAGTTAATGCTCCTCCTCCCTTGGCTGTTGAATCCATTCTTGTAATTATAACTCCAGAAATCTTCAATGCTTCTTGAAATTCACTTGCCTGTTTTTTTGCAGCTTGTCCTATATCTGCAGGCATAACTAATATTGTTTCTGTTGTCTTTATTTCTTTGTTTAATTCTTTTATTTCTTTAATTAGTTCTTTGTCCAGAGTATGGCGTCCAGCTGTATCAACTAAAATTAAATCATATTTTTTTAAGTCATGTTTTTTTTCAAATTTTTTCCAAGTTTTTACAGCATCTGTTTCATCGAAATCAACAAAGCAGGGAATATTATTTTTTTTACCTAATTGTTCTAATTGTTCTTTTGCAGCAGGTCTATGAACATCTAATCCAACCATTATAACTTTCTTTCCTCTTTTAGAATACCAATTTCCTAGTTTTGCAATTGTAGTTGTTTTACCTGCACCGTATAAACCTAAGAACATTATTCTGGATTGTTTTCCTGATGGGAGTTCAAGAGTTTTATATTCTCCAAGAATCTTTACTAATTCATCATGTAGTAATTTAATTATGTGTTCTTTTTTCTCTATTTCTTTTATCCTTTCATCATAAGCAGCTTTCTTTATTTTATCTGAGATGTCTTTTACAAGAATAATATTTACATCTGCTTCAATAAGTGCTCTCTGTAATTCTTTTACTACGCTTTCAACTAGGTTTTTATCTAAAAATAAAGCATTAGCTAGTTTATCTCTTGCCTTTCTTAATGCTTCTCCGAGCTTTTCTAACATAGAAAAAATAGCAAATTATAAGTTAATAAAGTTTGGGTTTGTTATTAAATGGGATTTTTATGCCGTAATGGGACAATGGTACTCCACACGATTGGAAATCGTGATCCGAAAGGATTTCCAGGTTCGATTCCTGGTTACGGCGTTTATAATCCTAAGTTATCAACAAATTTATTTTTATCAAATTTTTGTAGGTCTTTGTATTCTTGACCTGTTCCAAGATATAATATTGGTTTTTCTGTAGTATATCCTACTGAGAGGGCTGTACCCCCTTTTTCATCAATATCTGCTTTACTTAGAATTATTCCATCTATTTTAACTGATTGATTGAAAGTTTTTATTTGTTCAATTATATCATTTCCTGTTATACTTTCACCTACAAATATTCTTGTATCTGGGTTACAGACCTTTGCTATTTTTTCTATTTGCGCCATTAGGTTTTTTTCAGTGTGCATTCTTCCAGCAGTATCAATTAAAACAACATCTATGTGGTTTTTTTCAGCATATTTTATTGCATCAAATCCTACAGAAGCTGGATCTGAACCATATTCATGGGCTATAACTCCGATATTTAGTTTGGCACCATGCTTTTTCAATTGCTCTATTGAAGCTGCTCTGAAAGTGTCCCCTGCAGCAAAAACACAAGATATCTTTTTTTCTTTTAGCAGGTTTCCAATTTTAGCAATGCTAGTTGTCTTTCCTGTTCCATTTATGCCACAGAATAAAATTACATAAGGTTTCTTTTCTGAAAGCTTTTTATCCTTTATTTTTTCAATTAAATCAAAAGGTTCTAGGAGTATTTCATAAATTATATCTTTAAGAGATTCTTTTATTTGTCCTTCTATTTCTTTTTTAAGGAATTCTTTGCCTACAATTCTTTCTTTTAATTGTTGTATTATTTTATCTGAAACTTCTAAAGCAACATTATTTTCTAAAAGAATCATTTCTAGGTCTTCTTTGTAAGATTCAAATTCTTCCTCAGATATTTTTACCTTGCTTATGCCTGAAAATACTTTTTTAAAGAATCCTTTCTTTTCTTGTTCTTCTGCTTCTATATCTTGTATTATTTTTTCACTTATTGCTCTTTCTTCTTTGTCGAATGTTTTTGGAGAAGGTTTGACATATTCATGTTCTTCTATTGGCTTTATTTTTTCTTTTGCCTTTTCCTTTTGCTCAATTTCTTGAATTATTTCTTCAGCTTCTTTTTCTTGTTTTTTTAATTTCTTCTTTTCTTTTTTTTCTTCTTGAAATTTTTCTTTAGATTGTTTTTTAGGTTTCTTTTCCTTTTCCTTTGTTTTTTTAATTTCTTCTTCAGATTCTTCTTCAACTGTTTTTTTTATTAGTCCCTGAGTCCAGTTTTTTAGTTTTTCTTTTAATTTTCTAAACATGTTTTTTAAAGCAAATAATTAGTTATTAAGGTTTTGGTTTAGTTTGTTTTAGAGATAGAATGATTAATCTAAATTTTTATAAATAAAAGGATATACATTATATTATGATGAAAGGAGTATTTATTATATTGGATGGATTAGGCGATTTACCTCATAAAATGCTTGAGGATATGACTCCTTTAGAGGCCGCACAAACACCAAATCTTGATTTTTTGGCTTCAAGAGGACAATTAGGATATGTTCATACTGTTAAACCAGGTTTTGTTCCAGAATCAGACGAGGCAATAGTTTCTCTTTTTGGGAATGAACTCATTTCAAGCACAAGAGGACAACTGGAGGCAATAGGAAGTAATTTAAAATTAACTAGGGGAGATTTAGCATTTAGAGTTAATTTTGGTACAATTGATTCTTTAGAAAAAGGGAATATCTTAGATAGGAGAGCAGGAAGAACTTTAACAAATTCTGAGGCTAATCAACTTGCAAAATCATTGAATAAAATAAAAATGCCTTGCAAATTTGTTTTTAAGCCAACTATTCAACACAGGGCTTCTTTGGTTTTTAGAGGGGGTTTTTCTGATAATGTTTCTGGAAATGATTCAACATATATGGATGGTATGGATTTAATCTCCAATAGGATTGTTAAATGTAAAGCATTAGATGAAGAAGAAAATTCCCAATATACTGCAAATATTGTTAATGAATTTTTAGAAAAGGCTTTTTCTATTTTAAATACACACCCTGTTAATGTAGAGAGAGTTAGAAGAGGATTATTACCTGCGAATTTTTTATTGATTAGGGGAGCAGGAATTGAACCTCCTAAACTTAAACAATATAAGAATTGGGTTTCTGCAAGTTATATGCCTTTAGAAATCGGTTTTTCAAATGCGTGTGGGATGAAAAATTATTCTTTTGATTATCCTGAATTAACTGGAATTGATGCATATGAAAATTTGTGGAAAGGGCTTAGAAAAGCATGTAAACATTCTGTAAATGTAATTAAAAAAAATCTCAAGAGGGCAGATTATGCATATATACATATTAAAGAAACAGATTTGCCAGGGCATGATAATAAGCCGATTGAAAAGAAATTAATGATTGAGTATATTGATATAACTTTATTTAAATATTTAAGAGGTATTGCTCCTCAAAATAAAATAAAAGTTCTTGTTACAGGAGATCATTCTACTCCTTGTAAACTAAAAGGACATTCTGCTGATCCTGTTCCTGTTTTATTTTATAATTGTGGAAAAGTTCCTGTAGCAAAGAAATTTTGTGAAAGGGAATGTAGGAAAGGAGAATTAGGGGAAATTATGGGGCCAGAAATTTTAAAGAAAGTTGGGTTTGTGAAGTAGCTTTTTTATCGTACAAATCTATAAAAATTAACTTATTATTTGTAGGACTATGATTATTTTGGATATTGAAACAAGTGGAATAGACACAGGAAGATGTGGAATTTGGCAGATTGCGTCAATTGATTTGGATAATCCAAAAAATTATTTTTTAGAAGAAGGAAGAATTGATGACGAAGATATTGTTGCAGAAGGTGCACTAAAAGTTACAGGGAAAACTGAAAAGTATTTAAGGAATACTAAAAAACAACCTCAAAAACAGTTAGTTTCTAATTATTTAGAATGGAGAAAGAGCTGCAAAGAAAAAATAAATATTGGGCAAAATGTAGGATGGGATTTTAATTTTATACAGAATAAATGTATAAAATATGGGATTATGGATAAAATGTGTGAGGTTATGGGACAAAGAGCAATAGAATTACATACTCTCGCTCAGGAAAAATATCGTGAGATAAATGGGGAATATATGAAAGATGAAAAGGGTAAAAGTAGTATGAACCTGACAAAAATATTGAAATTTTGTGGTATTCCTGATGAAAGAATGAATTTAGAATCAAATATGGATGTTACAAAAAAGGGAACTGTACATAATGCATTAGAAGATTGTAAATTAGCTGGTGAATGTTATTACAGATTAGAATACGGGAAAAATTTATTTAAAGAATTCAAAAAGTTTTCTATTCCAGATTATTTAAATAGAGAATAATAAATTTTTTAGAATTGAAAATACATTTATTCTTGCCGTTAGTTCTTTGATGTGTTTAGTTTGTGTGCAAACTAATAAAGTGTAAAGGGCTTAGTTACTTTTTAAAAAATTTAAAATTAACCGAATAGTGCACTAAGGCCCTCTGCTGCAGCTTCGTGTTTCTCTTCTTTTGGAGCTTCTTCTTTCTTTGCTTCAGCAGGAGCTGAGCTAGAAGGAGCAGCAGCAACTAAACTAGCATTAGCTAATTCATTTGCTATATCCACACCATTTAAACTAGCGACAAGTGATTTGATTTTTGAATCATCTGCATGTGCGCCAGTAGCCGCAACAACACTTTTTATGTTAGCTTCACTAACTTCTTTTCCAAGTTTGTGCAACAAAAGTGCTGCATATATGTATTCCATTTTAATTTCCTTCTCCTGTAGAATTTATTTCAGGAGTTTGAGATAATAGCGCATTTATTGCTTTTTCATGCATTCCTGCTTTTCCAATTAAGAATGTAATTGTTTCAGGAGTAGCATATCCTATATTTACTGCAAATGGTAATGCTTTACTATAAGCTTCTTTAAATTCTTCAAGAGTTTTATCTGGGTCAATATCAATATTTGGATAGAATTTTTTTAGAGTATTGTCAAATGCTGCAACAGGTATAAACCCTATGCTAAATGGTTTTATATCTAATTTGCCCATCATGTCTGCAGCACCTTGAGAGATTTTTTCTCCTTTTTTAGCTACAACTTTAGGAGATTTGATTGTTATTTTTCCACCTTCAATTTGTATTTGAATTCCTAATGCTCCGAGTTCGCTTATTGCAGGTCCTGGAACTAAATCTGTTGGTCCAGCAGGTATTTCAATATCTTCTGGAGCTATTTGTCCTGCCTTTGCCTTTGAGGGACTTTTCTTTCTTACTAAATCTATTGCAAGTTCAAAAGAATCTAAATCTGAAAATAATAATGCAAAATCCTGAGTTATACTTTCCTTTACTTTTTTTATTTCTTCTTCTTTTGAAGAATCTAAAGCTTTTATTATTAAATTCTTTTTTGGAACTTTGACTATTGCCTTTCCTCTTAATTTTTTAACTATTTCCTGAAATTGTGATCCTGGAATATTTTTTATAGAGACAACTAATATTGTTTTCTTTTCCTGGATTAGTTTAGATAATTCTGAAACTGCTTTCTTCTTCTTTTCAGGAATTTTTGATGTTTTTGTTTTTGTAGTTGTTTTAGATTTCATTTTACCTTAAATAAATTTTATATGGTTTAGTCATTGTGAATTTTATTTCAATATTTTTTATGTTTTCTTTATTTCTTGGAAGGGTTTTAAGAAGCAAGTTGTAAACAGACATTACATTCTCTATAATATCTTCATCTTTCATACTTTGTTTTCCTATTGGGATTTTTATGCTTGGTTCTTTTACTTTTATTTTTATGCTAGTGTTTATTTTGTTTTTTAGTTCATTGATTGTTTTTTCATCAGCATTTAAGATTATTCCTAGTTGAGGAGAGGGCATTTTTCCTGTTGGACCCAATACTCTACCGAAATTTGTAGCAACATTTGGCATTAAACTTGCTTGAGCTATGAAAAAATCATATGTAGAAACCAGGTGTTTCATTTTTGCTTTATCAGAATATTTTTTGAATTCATCTGGAGTTATTGTTTCAACATCCTTATTTTTAATTTCTAGAAATCCAGCTATCTTTTTGTCTTTTACTTTGTGAGGAACATTTACAAATAAATTTAAATTATTTTTTTTAACATCGAATTTTTGTAGATTTACAATTAAATCAACTGTTTGGTCAAATTTCCTTTCTTTGGTTTTTCTCAATTCAGATAAACCTTTTTTTAATTCAACTTCTAGTTCTGCCATTTTCTTATTTTTAACCTCCCACATTATTCGTGCTGGATATAGAAAGTATTCCAGTCCGATATGGTTCAAACGGTTGATTTTTTATATTCTCTTGGGTTTTTAAGTCTTCTGGTTAAAGTAATTTGTTTTTGTATTGCAATAATACTTAAAAACAAAGAATTTTAAGTTTTAATATGGATGAATATTATGGATTAAGATATAAATCTTCCCCTGAGAAAGTTTCTTATGTCTTACATAAATCAGAGGGTAACTTGGATATTTTGGGAAGTTTACTCTCTCTCCAAAAGATGGGAATTAAATTAGATGATAATGGTGATTTGTCTGTCCCAAAATGTTTTTTACCCCCAGTCCAAATAACTAAAACTTCTGCATTGGAAATTCTTACTAAGAATAATGCTTTATCTATAGAAAGATTGGTGGAGAAACTTTAAAATGGAATTAGTGGCATTACTTTCATCTGGAAAAGGAACATGGGGACAGGTATCTGGTTTAATGAAACATGGAGAGTGGGATAAGATTATTATTCTAGGCGACGAATTTGGTGCAGGTTTTACTCACGAAAAAAAATTTGAATTTATTAAAGTTGATTTAAAATCAAAGATAAAAGATTTGAGAGATGAATTTTTGAAAAAATTAAAAGGAAAAATCGATGGAACAGAAGTTGCACTTTCTATTGCAAGTGGAGAAGGAAAAGAGCATATGGCTTTGATTTCTGCTTTGATTAATCTGCCTGTTGGTATCAGATTTGCTGCTTTGACCAAAGAGGGAGTAATTGATTTATAATTATTTTGTATGGAAAATAACAATAAAACTTTAGTAAATAAAATTCCTTGGACAGAGAAATCAGAAGATGTTTTTGATTCAGATAAAGAAGGAAGTTTATTTTATAGATGTCAGCAGTTAGAGAATGAAGGTTTTGGTATGCTTGCCTCTTCTTTTGATATTTCAGTTATTGACCCAAGTAATTCTGTTGTTTGTCCTGATGGAAAAATTTTCACATTAAAGCAGATAGAAGATTATTGGTATAGAAGAAGAGGAAGTTATAGTTCAAGAAACCCAGATGATATTAGAATGCATAAGGCGAGAATTTATTATCTTGGATTTAAAAGATAATCCAGATTGTATCCTAGATATTGTAACTAATTTTTAAAATACAATAATTATTAAAAACACTTGATGTTTTTTGTTTTTATGATTACTTATAATGATATCTATGAGGCAGCAAGAAAAGAGAGGTATTCTGAGCAATTACAACAGATACCTAAAAATTTTGTTTCTGAATTCTCAAAATATCTTAAAGAGAAAAAAGAAGTTGCTTCAAAAGAGGAGGAAGATTTTTCAGATACAGCAATTAAAACAAAAAAACAATTGGAAAATGCTACGACTTTATTTAAGGAACTTATAATAAGACGAAGAAAGAAAATTCTAAACTTAGTTCTTATTGCTGCAGAAACAGGAATCTCAAAACAGGATTTTGAAAATATGCTTGCTATAGAGAAAGAACTTTTTGAGGGGTTAATGAGATGTATGGATTATTCAGAGAAACGATTGAATGAGTCTCTAAATGGAATAGGTAAAGGAGAGCTTGTTAAAAATAATGATTTGGTTGTTTTTTTAGAGGATGTTGGGGAATTTTTAAGTGCAGATGAAGATAAAATGGGCCCTTATAAGAAGGGAGATATTGCAAATTTACCTAAAGAAATCTCTAAGATACTTTCTGAAGGAAAGAAAGTTGAAATTCTTGAAAAGTAAGTTTTATTAAGAATATTCTTTTTTTGGCTATATGAAAAATGAAAGAGTTATTATTGGGGGAATTATTTTTGGTATAGGGTTAATTTGGACTATTGTTTGTTTTTTTACTCTATTGTTTATGCTGATATATTCAATTCCAATTTTAATCATTGGATTAGTAATTATTCTCAATAAAAAAGAAGATGAAATAGAACAAAGACAAGATTTAAATAAACTTAAAATTAAAAGATAATGTGGCAAAGGAAATTATTGTAAGCACAACTGAAACTATTCCTGGTAGAAAAATTGTTGAAGTATTGGGTGTTGTTAAGGGTAATACTGTCAGAACAAGAAATGTTGGTGTAGATATTGGAGCTGGATTAAAAAATTTAGTTGGAGGTGAAGTAAAAAGTTATACTTCAATGATGACTCAATCTAGAGAAGAAGCATATAATAGAATGATAAATCAGGCAATTGAATTGGGAGCAGATGCTGTTGTTGGAGTAAGATTTATGACTGCTATGATAATGATGGGTGCTTCTGAGATGCTTTCCTATGGAACAGCTGTTAAATTAGCTTGATATTTTTAAAATAAAACTTTTGAATTCTTATCTTTTGTTTGCAAGGAATACTCCAAGAAGTCCAACAAAGAAAAGTATTGCTCCATATGCAAGAGAACCATTTACTGTTTCTGCTATTAGATTTCCTGTTAATGCAGGATATCCAATAAAAATTCCTAACAGGATTGAAAGTAGTGAAACCATTGTTATTGATTTTTCTAAAATTGGAGACCTATTTCCAAAGTACTTGTCATAATAATGAAGTATTTTTGCATCTCCATCAACAAAATCCATTTTTAAATGAGCTTTTTCAGCTAATAATCCTCCTCTTAAAGCAAGGTCTTGTCTGTATTTGTCTATTTCATTGGATAGAATTGCTTTGCTTTCTTTTTTGGCAATCGCATCTTTCATGTAATAGAATATTTCTCTTCCTTCTGAAAAATTTTCTTTATATGTTCTGTCTTCTAATAGAGCTAATCCATCTTTTAATAATAATTTAACAGATTCGAATTTTTTTTCAGAACTATTTGGATATTTTTTTATGTGATTATAACTTGTAATTATAGCTTCTTCTAGATTCTTTTTCCAAGTATCAATTGCATCCCTATGCCTTTTTTTTGCTTCTTGAATAACTTTTTTGTTGAGTGTGATTCCCTCTTTTTTTACCATTAAATAGATTAGTATAGTTTATTTATAAATATTATTGGAGTTTAAAAAATAAAAAGCCTGTAGAGGGATTCAAACCCCCGACCTACTGATTACAAGTCAGTTGCTCTATCGCTGAGCTATACAGGCTTATTTATGCATGAACAAAGCGATTTAGCCAGGTGTAATCTGAGCCTATCGCTGAGCTATACAGGCTTATTTGTACCTAATTATGTATAAGATTATGTAATTATCTTGGTTTAAAAGATTTCGTATTTTAGGATTTATCCTCAGTTTTCTTTAGAATCAGCTTCTTTTTCTTCTTTCTTTTTTGATTTTTTCTCTTTCTTTTCTTGAATATCTTCTTCTTTTTCTTGCTTCTCTTCTTTTGGTTTTTCTTTTACTTTTACTTCTAAATCCTTTTTAATTTCTATTGATTTTATTTCACAAAGTGCCAGAGGATAAATCTTTTTTAATAATATGCTTAAATCTTTTTGCATTTTATTCTTTAGAATCTCTTCGAATATTTTTTGAGAGGGTTTGTCTTTTAGATATTTTATTATTTCTTGTTTTGCTTTTTCTCTTAATCCTCTTCTGACTCTTTTTGAAACCTTTCTTCTTGTTATTAAAAATGGCTTTATTTTAAGAGATGCGTCTTTACACTCTGCAATAAAAGAATCTTCAACATAATCTGTTCCCTTCCTTATCATTCTTCTTAAAAAGTAAGGCATTAATATTGCTCCTCTTGGAATAGCTATTGCTTTATTATCTTTAACTTGAACTCTAAATTGCATCAATATACTTTTTCCTCTTAGAATTCTTGTCAAATCATATCTAATGTATTTTCCTTCTAGTTCTGCTAGTTCATATGCAAATATTTGAGTTTGTTTATTGATTATAGGCATTTCTACATCAAAAAACTTTTTTTTCCTTTTTGCTTGTGCCATTTTATTTTTGTATTTGTTTAATCTTATTTAATTTTTATTCTTGTACTTGTTTGCTTAGTCTTATACCTTTTTTTTGGTATTTTGATTTATTACATTCTTTACAAGTATACATTAAGTTTGTTTTTTTAGTTGTTTTTGATTTTCTTTTGAATTTTGAAGCAGCTGGCCTTGAACCCCATTTTCCTTTGTTTCCAATTCCTCTCGCTAATCCTCTTAATTTAGCTCTGTATTTTGAACCTCTAGTAAGAGTACCTCTTTGAAATCCTGTACCAACTAATTTTATTTTTTGTTCTGTCTTTTTTTTACAGTATGGACAGTATCTTTTAGTTGTTTTAGGTATTTTCATAGAAGTCTTTGTTTTAGTTGGTTTAAAAAGTTTTTTATACTATGGTCCCGCAGTTATATTTGGGAAATCATTTGGTTTATTTTAAATTACCTCTGCTGAAATCAAACAAAATGAGAGTTAAGTTTTCAAAAGGTCAACAAAGAGAATTTTTTAAAAAGGTGATGGAAACTATAAACTGCCCTTCTCTTAGAGAACTAATTAATCGAGGGATTGATGTAAATTATTCTACTCTTAAGAATTACTATAATGAAGAAAGATTAATTCCAGAGTATCTTTTTAAGGAGCTAATAGGAATAAGTGGTATTAATATAAGTGATTTTAAATTTGAATTAATTGAAGAGAACTGGGGAAAGGTTAAGGGTGGAAAAATAAGTAGAAGATAGTTTCTATTTTTAGATTATTTTTATTTTCTATATTTATTAGAGAATTAACGGTAAATGGTCCCACCAGGAATCGGACCTGGATCTTGTCCACGTCAAGGACATGTCTTAGCCATTGGACTATGGGACCTTTGTATGCTTTTTTATAATTAGTAAAATATTTAAATATACTTTTTTTATATTAAATATGGCAAGAGGAGGATTGTTCTTTTTTGTATTGTATTTAGTTATAGGAGCATATTTTCTTAATTTTGGATTGAATTTCATTAAATTACCAGAAATTGCTGCAAATATTAATAGGTGGATTATTTTTGCTGGAGGGATTTTACTAATCATTGGTGGGGTAAACTATCTTAGAGCGAATAGAGCTAGTCGATATAATAGAGCTAGATAATTGGATTTTCAATAAACTTTATATACATATTTTTCATTAGTTTTCCATGAGGTTTAAAAGAGGGCAAGTCACTATTTTTATTATTTTAGCAATATTAATTGTTGCAGGAGCTTTTTTGGTTTTTGTTTTTAAAGATAGCTTATTTAACAAGGGCAGTCTTCCTTCTGAAATTGAACCTATTTATACTACTTTTATAAGTTGTTTAGAACAAGATTTAGAACGTGGTGTTAAAATTTTAGAAAGCCAAGGAGGATATATTTTTTTACCTGAGTATGAAGACGGTTCAGAGTACATGCCCTTTTCTTCACAATTAGATTTTTTAGGCAATCCTATTCCGTATTGGTACTATATATCTGGAAATGGTATTCCTAGAACACAAGTTCCATCAAAGGATTCTATGGAAAAAAATTTGGAAATGTTTATGGAAACAAAATCTAGGGCTTGTTTTTTTGATGATTATTATTCACAAGGATATTGGATAGATATGGAAAAACCAAAAGCAAAAATAACAATAAAAGACCATGAAGTTGTTTTGGATTTGAAGATGGATTTAATAATTTCAAGAGAAAATGAAAATCATGTGATTAAAGAACATAAAGTTGTTCTTGATTCTGAGCTTGGTTCTCTTTATGAATCTGCAATTAAAGTTTATGAAGAAGAGCAAAGTAGTTTATTTTTGGAAGATTATGCAATAGATATATTAAGATTATATGCTCCTGTTGATGGGTTTGAGTTAACTTGTTCTCCTAAGGTGTGGATAGCTAATGAAATATTTAGAGACCTGAGAGAAGCAATAGAAGCAAATACTTTGGCCTTAAAAAATTCAAACAATAAAGAAGATTATTTTGAAGTTGAGATTTCAGATATTCCTTCAAATCATAGAGTTAGGTTTTTGAATTCTAAAGATTGGACTTATAGTTTTGAAGTTAATCCTTCTGATGGTCCTGTTATGACTGCAAATCCTGTTGGAAATCAACCAGGATTAGATATTTTAGGTTTTTGTTATGTTCCTTATCATTTTGTTTATAGTCTTAGATATCCTGTATTAATTCAGATTATTTCAGGAAAAGGTTCAGAAGAAATCTTTCAATTTCCTATGGCAGTGGTAATTGAGAGGAATCTACCGAGAAATGCTTCTGGAGAATCAGTTCCTTTAATTGATTCTCAAGAATTATGTACAAATAAAAATACTTACATGAATATACAGGTGTATGATACAAATTTGAAACCTATTGAAGCTTATGTTTCTTATTCTTGCTTAGGTTCTACTTGTAGCATCGGAACAACTAAAAACGGGAGAATTTCTGAAAAATTCCCTCAATGTATTAATGGATTTATCAATGTTAAATCAGAGGGATATAAGCCAGAAAGTATTATGTATTCTACAGTTAAGGAGGGAGTAATGAGTGTTTATTTAAGTAAGTTGTATAATCTCAGTGTTCAACTTAAATTAAATAATCAAAATTATAATCGTGATGCGATAATTTATTTTGTTTCAGATGATTTTTCAAAGACGATATATTATCCAAGACAAAAGTATGTTGAATTGGCAGAGGGGGAATATGAGGTGCAAGTTTATGTATATAAGAATTCTAATCTTAAGATAGAGAATATGACTCAAAAGCAGTGTGTTGAAGTTCCTCGTTCATCAATAGGAGGATTAATTGGTTTGACAAAAGAAGTTTGTTTTGATGTTCAAGTTCCTGCACAGACTCTTTCAAATGCTCTTTCAGCAGGAGGGAAACTCAATTATACTTTCTCTGAGAATCAATTGAGAGGTTCAAGAGTTATTGATATTTATGCAGAGACTCTTCCAGAACCAAATACTCTTGAACAAATTCAAAAGAATTATAATTTATTTGAAAACAAGGAGTTGAAAATAAACTTAAGATGAAAAAAATAAATCAATCATTTAAGATTTTAATTTTCTTTTTATTTGGAATATTATTATTTGTTCCTTTGATAAATGCAGTATATACAGAATCTCTTACTTATTCCAGTAAGTATAATAGGGCTATAGGACAGGGAGTTTTTTCTACTGGAGAGAGCCTTAGAATAGATGAATCTATGTGTCAACAGGGAACAGATTTTATTATACAAATAAATCCTTTAGAATGTATTCCTTCTCCTGTTAGGAGCGATTTATTAGAAGAAGAAAATGTTAATGTATTCTGTAAACTTACTGCAATAAAAATTAATCCATTTATTGAAGTTACAGATGTAGATGGTATTAGATTTGATAGAGAATATCCTAGAGAAGTTTTGAATATTGGTTATCAACCTGCTCAAGCAGCATTAGGATATACTGGAGATAATCTAGATGGTTCACTTATTAATAATAATTTTGGATATGTTGTGATTACATTAAGAAGACAACCTAATGAATCTGCTTTAACTAATTGTGAAAAAGCAGCTTTTGGATTGTCTGAGGTTTGTTGGGTTGAAGGGAACATCACAGCTACACTGAGGTATGATGTTAGAAATTCATTTGGATTAGGTAATGCAGAATTTTATCTTCCTGTTATGAACGATAAAGAATGGGAAGATAATTATCTATATTATGGTTTTTGGGATGGTAGAGGATATTTGAGAGCAGAATCAGTTACAGAGGACAGTGCGATTCTTTCTATTTATTCTGCTAGTTCTGTTGCAAGACCTTCTGGAAAAGGAGGATTTGATTATAGATTGGCAAGATATGCCTCAAACATTAAACTTGGTGTTGGAGATTCTTCAAGAAAGATATTTTTGCCTGGAATAAATCCTTGTTTAGGAAATCTACAATTAACTTTACATGGAATAGAGCGTCCTGATACTGCTGTGATGTTTAAAGTAAACGGAGATTATGTAGAAGTAAGAAAAGATGGGAAATTTCTAGATGAAAGATGTACTGTTATAGATATTTTTAAAACTGGTTTAAGCTCTCAAGTTAAAATAAGATGTAAAGAGAAGAAACAAAAAGTTTATACCTTAAGTTTATCTCCACAAGTTAATTTGAGTTTAGATGGAGGAAATCCTAAAGAATATAGTATTGGAGATTTTTTATATGGATATACTGATTCTAAAGGACAGTATCAAAAAGTTTATTTAGGATATATAGGAAGTGATGGAAATGAAGAGGATTTAAATGATTTATATGTTATACTTGTTTCTTTACCTATTTCTGAAAATATCAAGAAAAATTCTTTGGATGAAGAAGAGCTTTATTTTATTGCAAGTTATGCTGAAGCCAAGGACGGGTTTTTAAGTAATCTTGGGGTAAATACAGTCCGTTTCTTTAAGTGGGCTATTACAGGAGAATCTTTTAAAGTTGTTCCATATAAAAATAAAAAAACTGGAGCAATTTCTGAAGGTATTGAATTTGCAGACAAAAAAGTTGCACTTAGAGGATTTGCAGTAGGAAATTACCTTGATGTAGTTCAGAGTGATGAAGAACTTTATCAAAGTTATTATGATTCTGCTATAGAGGATTTTGAAAAAGTTATAGATAGTTATTCAAATGAGAGAGAGTATGAAAGTGATATACAAGATTTTGGAGAGAGAGCATTAATAGAGGAAATTTATTTGGCTGAATCTGTTAAAGAAATGAGAACAGTTTTGGAATTATGTAAAAAATTTAATGAAGAATATCCTAACTCTCAAGCAAGAATTGGAATATGTGATAGTAATATTTTACTTTCAAACAATAAAGCTTCAATAGTTGAAGTAACTATAAATGATATTACTAATAGAATTTCTTTTTTGGGAGTTAAAGAGCCAAGTTTAGAAGAATATAATGCAGAAGTAGTTGTTAAAGGTCCTAATGGTAGAACAGAGAGATATAATTTAAGAAAGAATAAACAAATTCCTTTAATTGGATTTAGAACAGAGGAAGATACACAGAAATTAGATTCTGGAGAATATATTTTATTAGAATCTTTAGATACAGGTTCTGCACAAATAACTTTTGCTGTTGGCAAAACAACTACAAATAATAAAGGAGATAAAGAGATTACTGTTTCTACAAAATCTGAAAAATTGAATTTAAATGTTCAGAGGCCAGATATAGGGGATTATTCTTTTACACTTGTAGATACAACTCTTGCAAGTGTTGCTAAAGTTTCTATTGATTCAAATATTGAGAGAGCTATAAGTAATTCTAGTTTTAAATTTAAAATAGGAATTGAAAAAAGAGCAATAAAACTTGCACCAGATAAAACAAAAGAGAAATTAAGAGAATTAGAAAAAAGAATAGATGATTTAACAAAAATATCTAGCACTTTAGATTCAATAAATAGGGGAATGAAATTCGCTTGTGGAGCTACGGGTGCTGGATTGGTTGTTAAGAATTTGATTGCGAATAGAAATGGTAAAGCAATAGCCAGAGAAAAAGTAATGGCTGGTACAGGAGGATGGAATGAAAAATGTCAAGAAGATTATAATAGTGGTTTATATAAATATAAATCAGTTGAGGATTGTTTATTAGATAATGCTGAGGAGATTGAAAAAGAAGTTGAAGATATGGCAAACATTATCTCCCAACAAAATAATAAAATAAGAGAATTAGAAGCCACATATACAAAAGATGGAAAACTGAATGAAAAGCTTTTTATGGTTAGCTATTCTAATCATGTTTATAATTCTGTTGATAATTCTTTATCTAAGATGGATAGAAATTCTTTGATTTCTTTGACTGAGTCTTTACATAAGGATTCTTTAAGTCCAGATGAAATAATGGGAATGAGTGAAGAGAAGATGATTGAATTGAACAGACAGAAGATTCAAAGTATACTTAATAACAGGGGAACTTCAGAAAGCAAATATGGTACAGATTATTTAGTTTCTGAGGGAGCATTTACAGTTAATGAATTAAAAGAAATAGAGCTTTATGCTACTTATTTGAATAAGAATAGTGGAGATATAGAAGCTTCTTCAAGATTGAGTTCTGCAATGTCTAAGATTGGGATTAATTCAGATAAATATCTTAATGCATTAGAAACAGCAAAAACATTAGGGGGAGTTAATCCTTCACATATTGTCTATATAGAACTTAAAGATGAAAATGCTGTTAAATATGATTATAGGGGAAATACAAAAGGAAACACAAAAACTAATTTACCTGATACAATTCCTAAAGATACTCCTATCGTTATAACAACAATACCTGCTATAGAAAAAGGAAATCTTGTTTTTGTACTTGAAAAATCTAAAGGAAGCGGGGTTTATCCTATAGATAAAGTTTATTATACTGATGGAACAGAGTTTACAGATAAAGAGATTTTAAGTAAATTAAGAAGAGAAGTAACTATAGTTAAAAGAGACAGCTTATATAAAAACAGATATCTTTCTTCTTATGGAAGTGCTAAGACAGGACCATTAATTAAATTCTTTGAAAGTTCTTCTCATTCTTGTAGGCCTGCACTTGTTCCATTAGACACTCATAATGGATGGTATGCTGGAATGAAATCAGCTGAAATGCCTTATTATAGTGATTCAGGAAGGATTGAGATGTTTTATCTATGTAATGTTGGAGATAATGGCATAGAAGAATTTTCAGTTAGTGGATTTGGAGATGATTTTTGTACACTTTTAACTGCTGCTGGATTATCTAGTTCTCAATTTAGTCAATTAGAGGGGAAATCAATTCAAGATTATTTTGATTTAGCTGTTAGGTCAATAGCGCAAGCACAGCAAACATGTATGAGAGGAATATCTCCTGGAAGTTCTGTAAATATAAATGGTAATTCTTTGAATATTGGAGAGCCTCCTTCTGAAGATTTTGGATTTAGGTGTACTGATTTTATGTCTGTTAAAGATTGTAATCTTTTGTTTAATTTGTGTGACCCTGTTATTTGTCCAAGCTCAAGATGCGATCTTGGAGGAAAATATCCTGTTAAGAATGTTATTAGTTCTGGAATAATTGGAAGTATATTTTTGTGTTTACCTAATTGGAAAGTTACTGGAGGAGATGTTTATATTCCTGTTTGTTTAACAGGAGTTCAAGCAGGTATAGATAATTTTATTTCTGTTCAGAAAGCATATTCAGAGTGCCTTGAAAAAAGCTTAGAGACAGGAGAAACCATCGGTATTTGTGATGAAATACATAGTATTTATCTTTGTAGTTTCTTTTGGGAGCAGGCAACTCCTATAATAAAATACTTTGGTTCTCATTTATTGGAGAGAATTTTAGGACAAAAATCTCAAGGTGGTGGAGAGTATAAAGGATTTGCTTCTGCTTTAAAAAATTCTCAAAATACTGTAGATTATCTTAAGAATTATTATGCTAAAGAGTCCTATAGAGCTTTCCAAGTTCGTTCAATGGATACTGTAGGTACAAAAGCTTGTGGGAGATTTGTTTCTGCAGTTTATGCAGATTCTGGAAGTTTTATTAGTAATTTAATTGCCCCTGATTCTCCCTCACAATTTACAGGTAAATTTGAAGAGATACCTTTAACAACATCTACAAATCCTCCTACTTCTCATTACAAGGTTTGGTATCATATTTATGCTGGAAAAGATTCTGGAGCTTATTACAGAGTTTATCTTAGAGGTTCTGCAAGCAATTATTATATGGATAATGTTCAGAGGAGAGTTGTTAATTCAAGTTATATCCCTAAAGGAGGATATGCTGACGCTACTATTGACTTTACTGCTCCTGCAGGTTATAGGGAATTGTGTATTGAGGTTAATGGTGTAGAGGAATGCGGATTCAAGGAAGTTTCAACTTCTTTTTCTGTTAATTATTTAAGTGATTTGTTTTTGAAGGACCAAGTTAAAAAGAAGAATATTGATTCAGAAGAGGATTGTAGGTCTGGAACAGCTAGCATTTACAGTCTTTTAGATTTAAATGTTTTGAGTGCAGCTGAAAATTTAATTAATCCTGATTTATATGCTCAGGGTATAACAAGAGTTTGTTCTACTCATAATCCAGGACTAGGACCAGAAGTTAGTTCTTATGATTCAGAAGATTTAAGATGGCAAAAAGTTGGACATTGTGGTGATGAGAGAGTTGGATGTTGGATTGATACAGAAAGTGTTAGAAAAGCAATCAAAAATCTTAATTTAGAAGAAGATGCAATTGAAAGTATTAAAGATGAAACTTTATCTTATCTTTCTGAAGATTATTTTACTCAAAAAGAATTTGAAGCCAAGAAAAAAGATATTCAAAGTGAAGATGACCCATTAAAGAGAATAGATTTAATTGATTCTATTTTTGAAATTGACAAAATCTTCTTTAATAATCATAAAGCATATTTATTTTTCTGGAGAGGAAAATCTTATGCTCAATTAGCAATGAATAATTTTGGAAAATGTGCAACCAATGGAAATACTAAATGTGAAGGAACAACACACTTTGTTTGTGAAGATAATAAATGGGTAAACAAAGGGCAAGTTAATGGAAAATGTGGTTATGTTGAAGATTCAACTACAACATCTGGAGGAGATTCGTGGTTCAATATAAAATATACTTCACCACATCTTCTTCCTAGTGATAAAAATATTCTTACACTAGATGATAGGTGCTATAGATACTTTAATTCCAAATGGCAATTTGCAATTTCATGTGATCCTACAGTTGCTTGGTTTAATGTAGATGTTTTAGGTAATGAGTATACAAACCCTGTTTCTAAAAGAAGTAAAGAAATTATTACTTCTCTTCAAAATTACAATGGAGATTATGTTGGAGGATTAAAGGTTCTTATAGATAAAACTATGGAAGATAGAAATGCAAAGCTTTCAGAAAAAACATTTAAAGTTTCTAGTATGGACGAAGAAGGATTATTCACTGTTAAATTTAAGGATGTCAATTATGAACCTATGAAAAAAATTTATTATAAATATGAAAATGGAGAGTGGTATTGGGAATTAGATAAGATGTTTGAGGGAGGAGGGGTTCGACATAGTGTTTCAAATGTTGCTCCTGGATTTAATAATCTACAAAAAGCTATTGTGCTTGCATTAGAAGGAAAGACATTTTATGATGGAGCAGCAATATTATTTAATCCAACTTCAAAAGATATTCAAGAAAGATATTTTGTAGGTGGTTCTTCAACTACCTCTGTTGCAACTTCTTTGGAAGCTAATCTTCAAAAAAGAGATTTAGATAAGGTGACTAAATTAATGAAAGATCTTTCTTCATCTGTTTATGCTTCTACCTTTAAGTGTTATTGCGGTAAAGAATGTGAAAATTATGCAAAATGGATTTTTGAAGCAGCTAATTCTAACAATATTCCAGATGAACTTCTTTTATTAGCAATTATGATACAAGAATCTTCATGTAAAGCAGTTAAATCTTCTGATGGGGGAGATATAGGTTTGATGCAAATTAATGTTCTTCATTGTGGCACAAAAGGTCTTAGCAGTAATTCTGGAAATTGTATTTCTACATTATTAAATGATAATGAAAAAAATATTAAGATTGGTGCTCAGATATTAAAAGAAGCTTATAGTCCTTCAAGCAGAGTTTATACTTGTGTAATGCCTGTAGAGACCTATTTTGGATGGGAATATGCTTTAAGAGGTTATAATGGGTGGAATACTGATTGTAGCAAAGGAGATATTCATTATGTTAGGAATGTGAAAGAAAAATATTTTGAATTAGTTAGATTATATAACGGAGGTACACCAACAACTCCTACCACACCTTCAACTCCTACCACACCAACTACTCCAACAACACCTTCAACCCCTTCAACTTCTGATGTTTACAAACATATGATGTTTTCTCCTATTAATCCACACAGTAGCGTAGTATTTTATAGGTATAATAATGTTTGGCAATGGAATGTTTATACTAAATCAATTTCAGATTCTTCTTGGGAATCTGTACCTTTAGATTCTTCTTGGGAATCTGTACCTTCTTATACTATTAAAGGGGGAAGTTATGACGGAAAAACTCTTAATGATAAAAATCAGGAATTAATTCTTAAATTGAATGGAAAGAATTACGAAGAGGGATTAAAGATATTAAAAGAATTTGGATTAATAACTTTAGATGGTGATGAAATAAGAATACCTTCAATTCCTTCAACAGATTGTGATTATGAAAAGATTAATCCTCCTTGCACATCTTACAAGGATGTTCAACTTTCAATGTTTTCAACTGTTGAAAGAAAACTCTTTTTGGCTGTTAAAAATTGCGAAGAATGTGGAGATGGTCTTTCTAATTTATGTGATAGAGATGAATGTAAAGCTATTGCTCTTAAATTAAATAAGAATTGTGTTCATACAAATCTTGTTTTAGGTTATGGAAAATGTGAGGAGAAATCAAGTAC
>MWBV01000002.1 GCA_002069705.1 Candidatus Diapherotrites archaeon ADurb.Bin253
GACCTGTAATTGTTGTGGATAAAATAACAATACATTTAGAGATTTAATTAATCTTTTTAATAGTACACATAAAATGAAACATAGATATTTCCTCTGCTATATGGGAGAGTTTGCCCCGAGCCCCTATATTCATTAGTAGCTACACCGTTCTTTATATTTAAAAACTGAATTTCTTCTTCACTTGTTCTTTCAGTTACATTTATGATAAAATTATACCCTCTTATTTGACCTTCTGTTCCAACATTTCCCCAACTCTCTTTTATCATATTTTTAATTGTTGCATTCAAAATAATACAAGGATTCATATTTCTATATGCACACAATTCATTGTCTTGACATTTCCCTATAACTTTTTGAAGAGTTTGATTTCCTGATGCATCTTCACAAGTTGTAGTGTATTGCAAAGCTGATTGAATAAAACTATCGATTTCATAGTCACTTAATTCTTCAGTTGGCTTTTTAATATACAGGCTAATAAGAACAATGAAAATTATAGCTACTATTACTATAATCAAACCAAATCCTACCATTTCCTCTTGTCCAGCTTTTCCAGGTAACCATTTTCTGTCTTTTTGTGCTTTTTTAATTGACCCCTTAATTTTCATTATTCGACCCCCTCATACCCCACAGTTATCTTTCCAAGTTCACATTTATTTACAATCTTATTATTATAAACCTCTTTTCTACATAGTGCAACATAATTCGATACATCATAAGAATCTTTTTTATTAATTAAAGTTATCATATTACAATTAGGATAATTTGCTACAGTGCACTCTGTTATTTTGTCTGGAATAGCTTTTGGATAAATTTTTTGTATCTCTAAACTAGATATTTTCCAAAATTCAGAATATTCTCTTATATTAGATTTCAATGCCATTACTTTATCTAAATCAATACAATCTGTTTTTTCTCTTTCATAAACTTCTCCACACCATAATTCAGGAGAACTCGCCATTCTAGATACAAGAAGCTTTGCATTTTGTTCTTTAAGTGTTGTAGCACTCTCTCTTATGTTTCCAAGCATAAAACTTAAGACAATCATCCCAACTAAAGCAAAAAACAAAAACACTGCAATAAGCATAAAAGACATTTGTTGTATTTTCATCTGCCCTCTCTTGAATTTTCTTGTTTTTACCATAGTCTGCACTCCTCTGTATTTCTATATTGATTATCTTGTTTATCTTGGATATCTTGTGCAAGGACGTTTATGATTTCTAGGTCTTGAGAACTCTGGTATCCTCCTAAGAGACTAATCATCTGCATAAGTTCTATATCAGTTCCTGAATTACATCTCGTTTTCTTAAAGACGAACTCAGATTTGTCCTGATAGATTTCAAAAAGTTTTTTTGCCCTATTCATTAATCTCTTGACTTGACATTCATATTCTTCTTTATCCGAGAATATAGCAGCATACATTAAAGCATCACCTTCATAATACATTCTACCACTGCTTTTTTGAACATAATTATCTGAAACATAAATATCACAACCACTATCTGTTCTTTTGAAACAGATGCTTGTGCTTTCTTGAGGACATTCTCTTTTTCTATTAGTTAAATAAAAATTTTGACTCTCTGATCTTGTTTCTTCATCACCAATTAAATCTTCAATTTCATCTTCAATATCATCTGGAGGATTAACAAAACAGTATAAATCTCTTGCAGATGTTAGGTAAATTAAATCAGCTATTTTAAATGGCATTTTAAATGGTTTAGAAAAAACATAAAATATTTTCCCTTCAACACGGTCTTTAGCGAAAATATATTTATTCTGAAATTCCATATCAGTCATTTGTTCTTCACTCCATTGATTATAGGTTTTTTCAGCTGTTCGTATTATTTGCTTACCAAAATTACTAGTAATAGTTTCTTGACTATTACAATCAGTCTCTATTCTTGTTTCAGCCTTTGTTGTGATTGTATATCTTTTAGCACTCTCAAAACTAGATTCCACCGGATTTGTTAAAACACCTATACTCATAGCATTTTGCACATTAATTTGCTCTTTAGAACTTCCGGAGAATTGTACCACAAAGTATATTGCCAATCCTAAAATAACAACACCTGCAATAATTGCAAAAATCCATGCAAATGAAAATTGAATCCCTCCTTTTTTATCTCTCATTTTGTAATTGTTACATAAGCTTCATTATAAGATTTTTTTATAACCATCGTAATTTTACCTGAAGCTGCATCAATACAAAGTTTTTTAGGACGGGTCCTTGAATCAGAAATTGTTTTTGTTATGTCTATGTTTTTTATCATCATCTCTCCTTCAATTTGGCAGCCAATGTCTTTAGGAACAAAATACACATTAGAATACTCATCATCTATAAAACAAACTTGCTTTATTTTTTTTGGAAGAACATAACTTACAGATTGAGAACCAGAAGTACTTTTATACATTTTGTTTATATCATTTTGAAAATCATTTTTAAATGATTCAATTTGTGCCATTTTATTTACACAAAGAAATTTGCTTACTCCATAAATAGCAAAAGCAATAAAAGCTATTATTAAAAATATAGAAAAAATCATTCCAAATCCAATCTGCATCTCCCCTTTTTTTTCAACCATTATTAAACTAGATAATTGTATTTTATAAAGATTTCACTAGTTCTTTTAAAAAACCCCCATCATTTCAAAAGGTCTTACTACTATACTACATTCTCCTTCATTTGGATAATTATGGTAATCATCAATACATTTAACATATAAATCTATTTCTGGATTCCATTCAATATAATGCTCTTTTCCATTTTCTGTGCTTAATTCATTTCCTTCTTCTATATTATAATTACAAGATGTTGTAGAATACACGCATCTAGCACTCTCATCAGTTATAATCTTAAGAGAATTAGAACTATCATCTTTAAATGCTCTCACAACCATTGGAGAAAGTAAATCTACTTCTACAGTGAAATTTATCAATGTTGTTGCAGTGTTTTCAGCAGAATCATAACATTTTATTAAATATTCATAAAATCCTTGAGGCATATAAAATTCTTCAAAGTTTGTATTAAGGTATTCTCTACTTCTACCATTACTGAAAAGAGAATATGTAGGAGTAACTTGATTTTCAGAATATAAACATCTAGATTTACCTTCTTCTGCTCCTCCAATAGTTACAACTGAAAGCTCTATCTTTGCATTCTCTTCTCTTCCTATTATAGTTGTGCCATTTGCTCTATCATTTATTCTTACACTCTGTATAACTAATTTGTTTGTTCCTTTCAAAACTATTTCATAAGGTCTTGAAGGAGTTCTTTTACTTTCTTTTTCAGGATTTCCTTTAAATTCTGGATAATTTTT
This sequence comes from Candidatus Diapherotrites archaeon ADurb.Bin253, assembly GCA_002069705.1. Classification (GTDB taxonomy): domain Archaea; phylum Nanobdellota; class Nanobdellia; order Pacearchaeales; family GW2011-AR1; genus MWBV01. The sequence continues at coordinate 3,315 of MWBV01000002.1, forward strand.
ACATGCAACATAATACTTATTTTCAACACCGTCCTTAAATCCAGTTAAATTAGTTTGACATCCATAATCAAATCCAACTAAATACTCATTGATATTTTGAGAACACTTATCAAAGTCGTAACTCATGTAATTATAACTTGCTTCTTTAATATCCCACTTACAATCTGCAGGCCTATCTGTATAAACTTGGAAATTTTCTATAACACTTACATTGAATGGGATAAAAGAATCTTTAGCAGGGTTTGTTCCTACTATTTTAGGAGGATTTGTATTTAGACCTTTTTGTACACAGATTCGTATTTCATAATCTTGAGTGTTAATGTTTCCTCTTTGGTCTTTACATCTCACATAAAAGTTATATTTTCCTCCATTATTTAATATATATCCTGCATTTTCAAATGATTTTTCATCTGCAAAAACACTAGAAGGAATTTGTAATGTATGATTTTTTGTTTTCAAATTTTGTTCATTTAGATAATCATTCATTGCATCAAATGCCTCTGCTGCTGTTCCAGCTTTTGGTTCAAGACTTATTTTACAATGAGCTTCTTCATTTGTAGTGAATGCTAATTTAATAGGTGTATAAGTAGGAATACATCCTGCAGCTCCTCCACCCTCTCCTTCATAAACAATTCTTGCTCCTGCAGCAGAGATATCATATCTGAATTTATTGTCCTTGAAAACAGGTTCACCATTAATTTCTCTTGCAGGTGTTATTACAGGTGGAGAAATATCTCCTTTATTCACTTCAATACAAGTTTCATATTGACTTTCATCATTTATCCATTCACAAGATGCACCATATGAACGACAAATATATTCACTACATCCACTCACTTGATTTTTTCCTGTTCCAACTTTTAATAAATTACATTTACTGCATTCAGCTCCTCCTGATGGAGGTTGCCATAATTTAACTCTATAAGTATAAACTTCCTGAGCATAATTTTGATAAGAAAGTACCCCCCAAAGTAAAGCTGCACCAAGAACAAATCCTGCTGCCCATGGAACAGCAAGAAGGTTAACTGTTACCAAAACAATTCCAATTACTCCACCCACTCCTGCAGCAGTTAATATATCTGCTTGATTTCTTTTACTAGCACCCATTAATTCAGTTATCCCCCAAACAACTGCAAATGCTACTGCTGCCCATCCAACTGCAGCAACAAAATCTCCTGCCATAGCTCCAATGCCTGTACTATCACCTGTACCCATTATAGTCCAATCCTTAAAAAATCCCTCTCTTATGGGTTTTATTGTATCTAAAAAAGCATCATTTTCTGCCATTGCCTTTGCTAATTCTGCTTCAAATTTAGGGTCAAGAGGCATTAATCCAGACACTTGGGATGTTGGGCTACTAACAGGAGGCACCTTTGGAGATAATCCCGCCTTCATTAATTCTATTACTTCTTTATTATTTTTTATTTGTTGTATACCTGCTACCGTCGTTACTCCTTGACTTGCTAAAGCTACTGCTTTTGTAGATGTGTCTAAAAGATTACTTCCTCCTCCGTCCCCCCCTTTGTCTTTTTTAGGAACACAACATTGATATCCTGTAGGACATAAAGTGGTTTTCACTATTCTTTCTCCATCACATGTTTGAGTAGAAGCTATACAATTCCCTCCTTTCTCTTGTCTACATTTGCTTCCATCTGATGCACTCACTGTTTCAATTGAACTTCCAACAATCCATGAAAATGCAATTGTTGCAATTACCAATATAAATATCTGCAAAATCGCAATTACCTTTGTTTCCTTTTTTTGTTTTTCTTTTTTCATTTTTATCTTTGGTTTATTATAATTCTGGGAACACACAACAAACCATATTTGTAGAGCATTCTCCTGTTCCAACTTCTCCTCCTTCACAAGGATTTTCACTCCTTCCTGCAGATATACAAGTTGCTCCAGGAGTTTCTAAACATGAATGGCTTATCATACTTATTGGCATTTCAGTTTCATATCTTTCTAAATCCCCTTTAACATATGCATTTCCCCTGTAAATTTTTTGTTCAACTGTAACGTTTTCTTTAACTTCTCCATTCTGTTTTAATTTTTGGAAAATAGCAGTTATTAATTCTGATTCAGGGTCACTATATCTTCCATTCATACTTGCTTTATACCCACAATCTCCCATAGATTTAGCTCTCTCTGTTATTGATTTAATCCATTCATCATTTGTTAAGTATATTGGGTAATCTCTTTCTTTATCTTCATCTTTTTCTTCATCTCCAGCACCAGTTGTACAATCATAATTTTTTCCAGTCACCTTTCCTGAAACCCATTTATCTGGTTTTCCAGCTTTATGGCAATACTGCCCTCTTCTAGTGGATAAATAATATGAACTCACATCAGATGGAAGCTTAAATTCAGATTCATCATAAAATTCAGTTAAAACATTATAAGCAGTGCACGCTCCTCCAATACTTGTGCAATGTATTTCTTCAGGATATTTTTTTTCTTCTCCTACTTTTTGATTGAATTCCATTCCATAATAAGGAATAGCATAACATCCATTTAAACATCTATGTGCAATTTCTTTATTTCCCCAACCATTCTCCCTGTTTCCCATATTCTCTCTACTTGATGTCCAATGAACTTCAAAAAAAGCAATTTCCTGAAAACCTGCTGAAGCACATATTATATTTCCTTGAGTTGTAGGGTTCCAAAAATCAAAACCAGGAGCAATTAAAGGAACACATGAACCTTGAAATTCTTTTCTTTCTTCTTCAGAAGCAATTTCTAAATCCCACCTATATCCCGGAATCCATTTACATAAAGTGTTGTCTGATTCACATTGACTTCTCCTATCTATAACAGAACATGCTTTCCAAGGATTATATACGCAAGAAGCAATACTTCTTTTTGAATAATCATCTTTTCCTTGCATACACACACTATTTCTATAATCTCCACACTCTTCAACAATAACTTCCCCAAAAGAACACACTAATTTATAGTATCTGCTTCCAGGTAAATTATATTTGTCTACATTTCTTAATTCATCTCTATCTTTTTTGAAAATTGCTCCTGTAGTTAAATTTCTATTAATTATTAATGTTCCTGCAGTTCCTTCACACCAGCTCTCTCCGTGTTGATAAGTTACCCCCTTATATTTGCAACTTAAATCTCCACACACAAACCCCTCTTCATTATTTTGGGGCTTATTAGGTAAAGCACTTTTCTCAACATCTTTGTAATTCTGACAAACTGTATTTGCAGTTGTATCACAATTTCCACAAGTTGTACTTCCACGAGCACCTACTTTACACAAAGAATCATCATATTCTTCTATCATATAATTCCAATAATCAACATTATCATATTTGCTAGAATCATAAATATTAGCTAAATTTCCACACAAATCCATGTAATAAACTTTATTGTCTTTACACACAGTATTTTTACTTTTAGCACAATTTGAAATAGAAATACCATTTATTGAAGCAGTGCATAAATGGTTTTCATAAAATCTTACATCTATTTGATTAACTCCTGTAGGGGAATCTTGCAAATATTTAGAAAGTTCATTTACTTTTTCAGGAGTACATTCACTGTTTGTAGTTATTTTGCACGCTTTTTCATTTAAAGAACTCACAACACAAGCCCCTCTTTTAACAGTTGCTTGCATAACTTCACATTCTAATCTGGAACTAATATCTTTTCTTATTATTCCTTGAATTCCATGTTGAGACATTAAATTTTTACATTCAGTTTCTGTCATAAAATAAGCATCTTGTCCTAAAACGCAGCAATACTCCTGACATGCTGGAACTTCATCTATATCTTTTTCACTCCAAACTCCTCCAGAATTGATACATTGCGCTTTAGGAGTATATTGACTACACTCCCCTGTCTTTGGATTAACACATGTTCCATAACATTCTGGAACTAAATTACATGTCTCTTTATATAACCATATCTGATATGATGAGTCACATTGACTTTGACTTGTTGCAGCTTTACACCACATTTCACTCTCCTTTAACTTCTCACAACAAATAGCAGAAACATACATACTCCCAAATAAAACTAATGCCAAAGCAAAAACTGTTATCACACACTTTTTTTTCATCTTAAATATTCACGTTTCCAAATCCAACAGGAGAAGCAAAGCTTCTTACTGCAAATCTGAAATCCTCTCCACTATTTATTTCAGAAACTACATAAATCTTTATATCATTGTCTTTTCTGTGTTTTTCAACTCTAATATAAGGATTATCATACATATATGCTTCAGGTATTGAATCTCCTATATTCATTTCCCAAATAAGTATATTCTTAGAAACTTCAATTATTTCATAAAAGCTACTTTTCATTCTTATCTCAAAATTTCTGTAGGTTTCACTCTCATCCCCTTTTGTTAATGTAAGTGTGCTATTAAAATCAGTATAAACTTCTCCTGGAATTATTTGAATATTTGTTTTTCCCATCTTTAAATTAGTACGATAACCCTTGGATTCATAATCTTTAACCATATTATCAAAACATGTTTTAATACTTTCATTTATAGAATCTAATACTTCCTGCTCAATATGTTCTTTTAAAAATGGTTCTTGATTGACACAAGGAACATCGTAATTATCGTCAGTATAACAAAGATATCTCACATATTTACCTTCATCTTCATAATTTTTTTTGTAAAAATAACCGCTATTTTTATTCATAACATAATTTCCTCCTTGAGAACTTATTATTTTTAAATTATCTTCAATATCTTCTTCAAGACAATCCTGAATAAATAATGCAGGATTTTTTGATCCACCACCTGAATTAGGGAATATTTTTGGATAATATAAATAAACTAATACCCCAAATGCAACAATGATTATTGCAATTATTATAAAAATAGTAACTTGGCCTCTAAAATTTTCTGGAAAAATTTTTAGTTTGCCTCTTTCTCCCTCTTTTAAACTCATTTCTTTTTAATGTTTTAGTTGTTTAAAAACATTTCTTAATTTAAATTATATTAAATAAATTTATTTAATCTTCAGTTTCAACTCTTGGAGCAAGAATATAGGACAATTCCATACTTTCTGTTCTAACATCCATTTTTAATGGATGGTCATTAGCAAAATTCAAAATGGTTTTATCAGTTAATTTAGATGCTTTTACAAATTTCTGAAGATATTCTAAGCTGTATCTTGCCTTGCATGTTTCTGCATTTATATTAGCTTCATCACTTGAAAACTCTGTTCTTGTTGAATTAAGTCCTTTAGCTTCAATCACAAATTTTTCGTCTTTCACAATAAATGAGCAAGCATCAGCAACAACTGCACAATCTTCAACACAATCAATTAAATCCTGAGATTTCAATTCAACTCTTGCACTATATTCTAAATTAGGTATTTCTTTGTCTTCACTTTCAATATTAATTAAACTTAAAACAAAATTTCTTCTTATCCTGTCATCCATTTGTATATAAAGTAAATTTTCTTTTCTTTCAAGAACAAGCTGTCCTCCACTTCTTTTCAATATTCTTTTAAGACTATCTAAATTTACACCCAAACTTTCATTTCCACTCTCAAATTCAGAAAAAGCTTTTTTTGGTATTTTCAAACTTACCATTGCAACATTTGCAGGGTCTATGGCAGTTATACTCAGTCCAAATTCATTTATTTTTATTTTTACCTCTGTTACTAATTCAGAGATTAAATCAATGGATTTAGATAATATAGTTGCATTATCAAGTTTAATTTTCATAATCATAAAAGATACTCCTGTTTTTTAAGCATTGCTATTCTTAAGTATAAGATAATTATTAAAATCCTTTCCCACTTATAAAACAATGGAATCAAAAAAAATTTCATTTAAAGAGGAAAGAATAAGGAAAATAACTACACTATACTATTCTCAACCAGAAATTCAAAAAGCTATTTTTGAGTTTTCAAAAAATAGGGAGATTTGTCCGAGATATTTTGAGGGATTTGGAAAAAGACCAGATTCTTTTGAATATCCAGGAGATATATTTGAACTTGTAAAACGCGGAGCAACTTCCTTTAACTGTTCTGAAGAATTGTGGTCAGACCCTCTTAAAATACAAACAGGTATGAATGAAAAGCAATTAAATGAATTAAGAATAGGATGGGATTTACTCATAGACATTGACTGTAAATATATTGATTTCAGTAAAAAAGCAACACAGGCAATACTCAAAGTTTTCAAAAATCACCACATAAAAAATTATGGAATTAAATTTTCAGGGAATAAAGGATTTCATATTATTCTCCCATTCAAGTCATTTCCCAAAGAGATTGCAGGAGAAAAAACAAAAGACCTCTTTCCAGAATTACCACGAAAGATTTTAGCTTATGTAAGATTTAAAGCAGAAGAAGAGATGAGAGATTTGATTTCTGAAGAAGAACTTGAGGCATTTAAAGACACAAAAATAAAAAAAGGAATAAAATGCAACAATTGCAAAGAGATTGCTCAGGAATATATATTAACAGAATATCTTTGCCCAAAATGTTTTAGGAGAGAACTAAAAAAAATATTTCATAACGAAAAAAAAGAATTTAAGTGTCCTGATTGCAGAACTCAATTTAAAATAAACAGAGCAGATAAGATTTATGAATGTAAAAAATGCAATATTTCTTCTAAAGATAAACCAGATAATTTCTCAAGACATATTGAAATAGATTTGTTTGATTTAATGGGGTTGGATTTAATTTTAATCTCTCCAAGACATTTATTCAGAATGCCTTACTCTCTTCACGAAAATAGTGGTTTATCCAGCATTGTTTTAAGCGAAGATGAATTAGAAAAATTTGACTTGAAAGATGCATCTCCTCTAAATTTAAAAGTAAAAAATTTTATGCCAAAATGCAAAGAAAACGAAGCAGATTATCTTGTGAGAGAGGCCTTGGATTGGACAAAAAATAATCAAATATCCTCGGGAGAATCAAAAGAAATTCTTAAGGGGAAATATGCAGATTTTAAACCAATAATTTTAGAATCAATTAAAGATGAAGATTTTCCTCCATGCATAAAAAATATCCTGAAAGGAATTTCAGACGGTAAAAAGAGAGGATTATTTGCTTTAATAAACTTTTTTCGTTCTGTTGGTATGAATAAAGAAGATATGGAAAAAAGAATTTACGAGTGGAACAAGAAAAATGAGGTTCCTCTAAGAGAGGGATATCTACAAACCCAACTCTTATGGGCATACAGAAAAAAACCGATAATGCCTCCTAATTGCAAAGAATTTTATCAAGGATTTGGAGCATGTCAACCAAATGAATTTTGCAATCTAATTAAAAATCCAGTAAACTATTTGGTAAGAAAAAATTATATTTCAAACAATAAAAAAGAAAAGAAATCAACTAAAAAGATAAATAAAAATAATTAATTTTTATAAAAATATTTATAAATAAGAAATTGCTTCAGAACATATGAAAAGAGAAGTGACATTGTTGTTAGTTTTTACATTATTTCTAATTCCTTTATCAACTATTAATGCAGCAGATGAATTAAAAGGTCTTGAATCTGCTTATACCTGCCTTGATAATAGAATTAATTTAACAGGATGTTCTGCTCTTAAATTTGAGGAAAAAGTTTTTTCTTATCTAGCTTCAGGAAACTGTGGAAATGAATTATCTTTAGAAAATCGTTCTAATGAGTGTTGGCCAAAATCAGGATGTACATTAAAATCCACTGCGCAGGCAATATTGGCTTTAAATTCCAGAGCAGATACAAAAAAAGCTGAAAACTGGCTTTTAAGACAAACAACATCGCCTGAAAATATTGAATGGTTTTTGGAAATAGAATCTAAATCAGGAGCTACTTTATGTGATATTTCTTATTCTGGAGCAACTTATAAAGTTACAATAGGAGAAGATAGAAAAATTTCTTCTAATGCAGGAAATCATTTGACTTTAGCACAAGACGGATATTTATTAAGCATTTCTAATAAGATACACAACAAAGAAATTGAAATTTCTTGTGATAAACCATTTTTAACAACACTTCTTTTTATAAAAAAAGGTACTTCTACAATTCATGTTTCAAATAGAGTTATTAATTCAGGACCAGGTGGAAAAACAATAGAAAAAGTTGATTCATTTTGTTTTGCACAAGCAGGAAAATGTAACTATGAAGGGAGTTTATGGGCTGCTCTTGTTCTATATTCTTTAGGTTATGAGGAAGAAATTTTAAAATTCACCCCTTATTTAATCACAATGAAAGACGAGACATCTAACCAAATTTATATCCCAGAATCTTTTTTATATTATGTCACAGGAAAATTCCAAATTGACCTTCTTCAGCTACAAAGACTTAACTCATATTGGGAAGAATCAGGAAATAAATATTATGACACTGCCATTGCATTACTTCCTCTCTCTGGTGATAACCTACCTCAAAAATCTAGTTCAAAATCCTGGCTTTTATCTGTACAAGATAAAAATGGATGTTGGAACAATGGAAATATAAGAGATACTGCATTTTTACTTTATTCAGTATGGTCAAAAAATCCCCTTTCTCCTGTTGGACGTTGTGATTATTATTATGATTGTCCAGACATAGATTGTAAATCTAAAAGTTGTGTAAATGGGAAATGCGTCTATGAATCTGATGGAAGTTGTGTTTATGCTAAATGTACAAAAGATTCTCAATGTGATGAATATGATTCTACTTCAAAAGAAAAAATTTGCGGAAGCAAAAATACTGTTTATCGCGAAAAATATGATTATTCTTGTAATCTCGCTAAGGGAATATGTGAAGCAGAGGTAACAGATGAAGTAGTTGAAACTTGTTCTGATTCAAAAAGATGTGAAGATGGAAAATGTATTCAAGATAGTTGTATAGTATCTCTTTTTTGTGATGAGGGATATAAATGTGTAAAAGGAACTTGTATTAAAACAGGAGGTTCGTGTACTGATGATTCTGATTGTTCAGATTATGAATATTATGGAACTCCATATTGTAGTAAAGATAAATCTGCTGTTTATCAAGATTATTACCCTTATTATTGTGATACAAAAAAAGAGTTATGTTCTCCTAAAACTAAAATAGAAGAGGAGCTTGAAGTTTGTGGTACATCAAAAGAATGTTATGAAGGAACTTGTTTAATTATAGAATGTTCTGATTCAAATCCTTGCGAATCAGGTTACAAATGCCATGAAGGAAGCTGTGTACCTGAAACAGTCTGTTACACTAAGAGTGATTGTCCTAAGAAAGAATGTTATGAGGTTTCTTGTAATTCTGGAACCTGCATTTACTCTTATGTTTGCGATGATAAAGAGTGTAATGAGGATAAGGACTGTTCTCACATGAATACAGAAGGAATAACATTTTGTGGAGGGAAAGATGATAATGATGTTTATATTGAGGTTTTTGAGCACACTTGTAAAGATAATCTTTGCGTTTCAAGTACAACAGAAAAATTAGTAAAAGAATGTGACGATGCAACAGAAGAGTGCAATTGGGGAGTATGCGAAGAGGCTGATAATAAAAATTATTGTAGTGGTGATATTGACTGTTATGGTTATGAATACTGTGATGTTTCTGGAGTTTGTTCTCCTAGGTCTTGCATAGATGATTATGATTGTTATGGAGGAGTATGTTCAACAAGCGGATATTGTGAATCTCCTGATAGTTGCGAAGATGCAGGATATTATTGTACCACTCCATCAACTTGTAAGGGAAATATAATGCAGGAATATTCTTGTAATAAAGGTATTTTAAAGTGTTGTGATACAGAACCCCCTTTAATGCCTTGTGAAGATTTGGGTGGAAAAATATGTTCTGAAGAACAATCTTGTGTTGGTGGAGCAGAAATGAGATCATCAGATGAATTAGATTATGGTGAAACCTGTTGTGTTGGAGGAATATGTGATGAAGGAGGTTCAACAGAAGATATCAATTGCATAGATAAAGAGGGAGAGTGCAGGTCCTCTGATTCTTGTAAAAAGGGAGAATCTGAAAAAGATTATATTTGCGGGGATAATCAAATTTGTTGTATTAAGGATAATGATAAACCTAAAAAAGGATGGGTGTTGATAGTTATCTTGCTGATTTTAATATTTTTAGTTGTTATAGGAATAGTTTTCAGAGATAAATTGAGAACTGAATGGATAAAATTAAAAGATAAGATGAGTGGGAAAAAATCAAAGAAAAAGCCTGATATGCCTATGACAATGCAACCAACTTCTCAAGGAAGAATTTTACCTAGAAGAATTTTACCTCCAGGGCAACAGCCTTCAGGACCTCCTCAACAAACCAGATTCCCTATGAGAACAATGGGACAGCCTATTTCAGGACAATCTCCAGCCCAACCCCTTCCAGTACCTAAACCAACTTTTACAGGACAAACTAAGCCTTCTACTCCTAAAAAACCAGAAGAAAAATCTAAAGGTGGAGAATTAGATGATGTTTTAAAGAAGTTGAGAGAAATGGAAAAATAGATTTTATTTCTTTTTTTCTTGGTCTTTATTTTCTGGTAATAATTCTTTAAGCTTTTTTTGCATCTCTGAATTTTGAAACTGTAAAACTCTTGCAACTTCTTCATATCCATGAAGCCTTCTTGTTAATTCACTTAATATATCTGTCCAACCATTATTTGTAAGAGCTATCAATTCTGGTTCAACAACTTCAACATGTGCAGGCATATACTTAAACATTATAATCGCTAAATATAAAATATCTTCAACTTCTAAATCAACTTCAGCAAAAGTAGTGTAAAAATCTTTTGTGTCTTTTATTAATACAGGTTCATTTATCTTTTTGTTAGTTACTTTAACTCCTTTTTCTTCTCCCATCTTTTTTATTAAACCTTCTAATGTAGTTACAAGTTGTTCTGCTGGTCTTCCGATTATTTCAAGTATGATTGTAGAACTAATTACTTTTTTTCCTGAATCTTCTTTATTTGAACTCTGTTTTTTCATTTTTTTGTTTCTTCATTTTAAACAAGAAAAAAACCAAAATGCCTAAAAATACTAGCCCATAAATTGCAAATTTGTTCTTGTCTAATTCTTTTTTGTACGGTTCTGTTTTTATACTTTTTGGAGATATTGGAGAGAGTATTATTGGCTTTATTTCTTGTTCCTCTTGTATTTTATTTTCTTCAGGATTTACACTAATTTTTTTTATTTGTTTTATTGTTTCTTTTTTATCTTCCTTTTCTTCATCCTCTTTATCTTCCCCAGATTCATCCTCTTCTTCATTATCTTCTTGTTCTTCCCCATCTTCCTCTTCATCACTTACACAAGCAAGTCCTTGCTGTTTTATATTAGAAAGTGTAACATCACCTATCCCAACAACATTTAACAAGTCATCTAATTTATTGAAAGGACGAGAATTAATTATTGCCTGTGCTTTAACAGGACCTATTCCTGCAAGTTTGTCCAACTCTTCTAATGAAGCAGTATTAATATCAATTTGATTCTTTTGACAGGAAGCAGATATCAAGCTAAAATTTATAATTGAAAATATGAAAAATACAATGAAAAAAAGAAATTTCTTTTTCATTTAAATAATTAAATAAAGTTTGTTTTAAGGATTATTGTTCTGTATTCTGTTGTTTTGAATTATACTTTTCAGAGAAGTCAATATATTCTATTTCTATTTTTCTTCCTTTCATATTCTTTTTTGCAATTAATATTCTTGAGAAAATTTTATTTTCAATAAGCCACAAACACATCCCTTTTTCAGATTGGTCCAAATACCCGTTACTTTTAACTTCCAGCCCAATAACTTCATATCTTCCAGTTTCATCTTTTTTAAAACAGACAAAATCTGGGAACCCTGTTCCAATACTCAAAGCTTTCAAAAAAGGATTGTATTTTCTTTTTGCAGGAACTATCTTGTTTTTTTCATAGTCAATATTATTCATCCATTTATTTACAATCCAACCCATTTCCTCTAGATTCTCACGTACTTTAGCTTCAAACCTTCTTCCTGCAGCACGATTTTTCTTACCCTGACTTGAATGTGCTGATTTAGTCTGTTTTTTTATATCAACTCCTTTTTTGGATACCATTTTACAATTTATTTATAGAGTTTATTTTTGATAAATCTTTTGTAGAATCCCATGTATATATTTCTGTTGTTTTTAATTCAGAGTCTCTAAATAATTTTTGATTATGTCTTATTAAATAGTATTGTTTAGTATCTAACGAGTGGTAACAAATAGAAAGACTTATATACTAGCAACGTGTAGTATATTTATGAGAGAGCTTACAGATATATTAGGACAACCAATTGAATCAAAAACTGATTTCAATAAATGGAATTCTAAAAGTTCTTGTGATACCTATCTGCCTAATTCACCAATTTATCTAAAAAAAATCAATAATGCAGATAGTGAACAATCACAAAAAATAGGCTATTTTATTGAAAGAGAATTAAAGTGGTTAGACAGCAATGAATATATTTCTAGAAAAAAAGAAGCAACTGGAATGTCAGAAAGCAAGATAAAAAACGATATCCAAAAGATTAAAGAACAACTTGCAAAAACAAAACTAAATATTTCAAATAAAAGAGATGATTTAGCAAAAGGGGTTTATTATCAAGACAAAAAAAATCCAGTTATTAATATATTTAAAGATGGTAGCAGATATCGCACTTTAAATGCTATCGACCATGAGATAAAACATGCTGTTTCAGAACAAGCTCTTGAAACTATGGATGATTTAATCAAGGTATTTACAAGCAATTATAGGAAATACCCTAAAATAAATAATAAAAGAGTAATAGATTATTTAATCCCTGTAGAAACATTGGGGAAATGGGCAAGTAAAGCACCAGAACAGCAAGTTATTTCTAAAAGAATAATGGATATTATGGAAACAGATTATGGCATCAAAAGAGGTTCTAAATTGACAACAGATAATCTAAAAAAATTAATATCTGATTTAAACCATCAGATAAAAACAAGGGATGAAAGAAATAGTGATATCATAGCAATGCTTTACAAGATGAAACAAAAACACAAAGATTCTTATCAAAGCAAATTGTGTGAAATGGTAAATAACGCATATTAGAAAAAACATCTAAGTTGCTCTAATCTACTAGTTAATTTTTTTATCCAATCAATCTATTAAAAATAATTCCAATTGCTATTATAATTAAAACAACTGGTAACCAAGGCACATATAAATCAATAATATCCATTTCTCTTAATAGCCATAAAGTTGCAAATATTAGAATTATAAATCCAAGCACAGGAAATCTTCTCCTGTAAGTTGTTCTACGATATCTATGAACTGCCATTTTACTTGTTTATTATTGAAGGCATTAAGTATTTATTGAATATATTGTATAAATCAATAACTAATCCTAATAACCCTATTATAATTAAAAGATATCCTCCATACTTTATATATTTTATCTTGTATTTTGAGAATTTAAGTCCAAAGATTAAAAGTAAAACAAATATAATTATTCCCAGAATATAAAAGAAAGCAGGATTTATCATAATTATTTATATCACAAGTCTCTTGCTTGAAGAGTTCTCCTCCCATTTGCCTTTGCTCTTTTTATTGCTTCATCTAATATCTCTTCAACTTTTCTTTCAAGAGCAATTTCAACTTCATCTGCAACAGAAGATATTGCATTTTCTTTATCTAGTTCTTTAACTCTTGGACGAATATTTGATTTTATTATTAATCCCATTTTTATTTCTCTTTATTTATTTCAGGTTTCATTAAAGGGAAAATAACACACTCTCTTAATGTTTTTCCCATTAAAAATGCAAACAATCTTTCACTTAATCCAAATCCACATGTAGGAGGCATACCATATTTCAAAGCTTCAACAAATCCTTTATCATGTTCCATACTCTCTTCATCTCCTGCTTCTTTTTGTTTTGATTGTTCTTTAAATCTTTCTTCTTGGTCTAAAGGATCATTCAATTCTGAATATCCGTTTCCTACCTCACTTCCAGCAATTATAACTTGAAATTGTTCAACCTTTCTTTTATCTTCTGGATTTCTCTTTGCAAGAGGAGAGAGTTCAACAGGTTGCCCTGTTAAAAATCCAGGTCCAGATATTTTTTTTCTACAATATTTCCAAAGCTGATCCACAAGCCTCCATTTATCAACTGAAGGATTATATTCTATTTTTAATTCATTTAGTTTTTTCTTTATTTCATTTACATCTGCCTTGTAAATATCTATTTTTGTTTCTTTTTTTATGAGTGTTTCAAAATCATAAATTTCCCATTTTTTAGAGAAATCAACTTTATACCCATGTATATCAAATTTCATTTTTCCAAATACTTCTTTTGAAACTTTCTTATACATCTCTTCAACAAGTTTCATTCCATCTTGATAATTTGCATAACTCCAGTAAAATTCCATTTGAGTGTAATCCTGTAAATGTTCCATATCCATTCCTTCATTTCTGAATTGTCTTCCTATTTCAAATGTTTTTTCATATCCTGCAACCATTAATTTTTTCTGCCATAATTCCCCCATTGAAATTCTCAAATAAACATCTAAATCTAAAGCATTATGATGAGTTATAAATGGTTTTGCAGCTGCTCCTCCAGCAGAACTCTCAAGAACAGGAGTTTCAACTTCTAAAAATCCTTTTTCAAGAAGAAAATTTCTTATTGAATTCCAGAATTTTGCTTTTTTAACAAACATCTCTTTAACATCTTTGTTCATTAAAATATCCAAATATCTTTTTCTATATCTTTCTTCTTCATCTTGTAATCCTTTCCATTTTTCAGGTAAAGGCAATATTGATTTTGAGATAATCTCTATCTTTTTTACAAGTATAGATATTTCTCCTGTCTTTGTTTTTATTATTTCTCCTTCAACCCCAACAAAATCTCCAGAATCTAAATATTTCTTAAAAAATTCTCTGAACTTTTCAGGTGTCTCTTTTTCCTGAATAACTAATTGTATATCTCCAGTTCCATCTCTTAAAACACAGAAAGCTATTTTACCTAAATCTCTTTTAGTCATTAATCTTCCTGCTGTTTTGACTTTGCTTTTAATCTTACTTTTAGAACATTCAAGGCAAGTTTGTTTTTTGTCATATTTGTTTGGATAAGGATTAATTCCCTCTTTTCTTAACTCTTCAAGTTTCCTTATTCTTTCACTTATTATTTGCTCTTCTCGTCCCATTATTATTAAAAATAATTTTAGTTTTTATATTTAATCTTTACTTTCATTTTCTTCTTCTGAATCTATTTTTTCTATATCCTTTATTATCTAATTCTTCATTTAACATTTCATCAACTATTATTTGAAAATTATCTGTTCTTGGAACATGTGCATATTTTATTTTCTTAAATCTTTCTTGGAGTTTTTGAACTTTAAGAAATAATGGAAGAATATTTTTATTCCTCACTTTATACTCTCCTAAAAGTTGTTTAACAACAAGTTCTGAATCTAAAAAACAAGTTATTTCATCTTTAGTTATATTTGAAGCTAATTCCAATGCAAGAATTAACCCTTCATACTCTGCCACATTGTTTGTTGTGTTTTCACCTATAAACTTACTGTATTTAGTTATAATTTCCCCTTCTTTTCTTACAAGAGCAGCAACTGCTCCAGGACCAGGATTTCCTCTAGCACCTCCATCTGAATTTGTATATATCATTTGTATTAATTATAATGACAACGTTTATAAAACATTCTTAGATTTTTATTTTTATATGAAATGAAAAAAATATTGAAATTCCCAGAAGGAAACAAACAAATAAATCTTAGCTCATGCGGACCAAATGCAATGAAGCAAGTTATATTGTATAAATTAGGGTTAGATATTCCAGAATATCAATTGATTAATATGTCCTGTTGTTCTACTGAAACAGGAACTCCAGTAAGAGGAATGATTCAGATATCTAAAAATTTTAACCTAAATCACAAACTAAAACATAACGCTTCAATAGATGACATTATTTATTCAATAAACACTAAAAATCCTGTAATCTTACTTATTCAGGAATGGAAAAGCGGACACTATGTTGTTGCAAATGGTTATGACACTAAACACGAAAAAGTTTTCTATTATGACCCTCTTTACGGAAAAACAAGAAGTATAAACTATTCAACTTTAAATAAAAATTGGCATGGACTTGATGTTTTCCACAGAAATCGTATGGGCATATTTTTTGAAGATTAAATGTGTAATATCTTGAATGTCTTGAAATCCTGAAATTTTTCAGGACGCATATCTATCCCTTTTATTTGAGAGTGTTTTGGACCTTTTTTACATAATTCAACAACTTTATTAACATCGTCTATATTTCCTTCTAAAAATATTTCAACTCTTCCATCTTCAAGATTTCTTACAAATCCTTTTACATTATGTCTTTCTGCATTCTCTTTAACAAAACCTCTAAAAAAGACATCCTGAATTGTTCCATCAATATACATTCTCACAGCTTTTTTCATATTATCTCCTATATTCTATTATATTTAAAGAGATTATTAAACATTTTGATAATTAGATATTTCTATAATCTAGTTCATTGTTCACAACAGCAACTGTTTGTGATGCAAAATACATCTTATTCCCTATAGAAACAGGTTTACAATAATTTTTTAATCTTTTAAGTTCTTTTTTTGGAAGCCCTTCATGGTCTCCAATTATAAAAACACAATTTTTAGGGATATTTATCTTTCTTATATCTTCTCCTTTTTTATCCAATATAAAAATTTCATTCCCTTGCCCAATTAATTCTTCAATAACACTAAGAAAACTTTTTTTCTCAACAAAACATCCTGGAAAAACCTCTGTTTTTTCTTTTTCTTTGTATTTGTAAAGTATTTTTTTTATCATATTTCCAACATCTTTTTTAGATATTTGTGTTTCATCTTTAACTTGGATTTCAATATGTTTTGGAGGGTCAGGCATACCATAAAAGACAAAATGGAATTTGCAATCTTTTCTGAAATCATGTGATAAAAAAACTCCTTGAATAAAGCTGTGTATTGCAATATCCATTCTCCCTGCTTTCATTAAGTCCCCATCATATTGAGAATATTTAGATAAAGCACTTCCAGATGTTGCAGCTGAACTTGAAAAATATACAAATTGACGCATTTTATCCTCTGATTTCCTGCATTACAAATTCAGGTTTAGCAAATATTTCTTTTCCCCTGAAGATTTTATACATCCCGACAAAATTACCATTACAAAAACAGCTTACAATTGAATCAACTTTCCACCCTTCATCTTCAATTAAATCCTTTTTGTAAATAGGTTTTCCTGTTAATATTTGTTTTAAATTATCTTCTCTTATATTCATAACAGGATAGACCCTTCCAACAATCTCTGCAGGGATAATTATCTCTCTTAAAAATTTCTCATTTCCTTTTTCATACTCTTCAACAGCTTTTTCAAATTCATACATATTTACAGAATAGGTTTCATCAAAGATACCTGCACTTAATCTTCTCAACTCAAGCATATGCGCCCCAATTTTTGTCTCTTTACCCAAATCATCTATTAATTTTCTTATATATGTTCCACCTTCGCATTTAACTCTAAACAAAATATCTCTGCCTTTCTTTTGCAATAATTCAAAAGAGTATATTTCTCTTGGTCTATTCTGTCTTTTTACTCTGGACTTTACAGGAGGCATTTGTATTATTTTTCCAATAAACTTCTCTTGTATTGCTTTTTTTATTATTTCAATATCAATATCTTCATGGATTCTCATAACTCCAATATATTCCTTATCTTCACCTAAAAAATATCCTGTTAATTTACATGCTCTATTGAGAGCAACAGGTAAAACTCCAGTTACCTTTGGGTCAAGTGTTCCAAAATGAGATGTTTTTCTTAATTTCAATCTTTTAGCTGTAAATGCAGAAACACTAAAACTTGTAGGACCAGAAGGTTTATCTAAATTTATTATCCCAAATTCAAGCAGTTCCTTAATTGTTTTTTTATTTTTTATCTCTTCTATATTCATAAAACTCTTAATTTTCTATGATTTAAAAGATTAATCTATTTATCCAAAGTATATATTGCAATATATATTTTATAGTATATCTTATTAAAATAAAATGTAAAATAATTAATTAAATTTATATTTCTCCTTTTAGATAATCCTTTCTTTTTTCTTCAGGAAATTTTTCAATAGAATATCTGAGCATTGTTCTTGGCATAGTTTTGTATCTTTCTTTGAGAAATATCTCTAAAACTTCTTGATTTCTTTTACCAACTTCTCTTAGCATCCATCCCACTGCTTTGTGAATTAAATCATGTTCATCTTTAAGAAGCATATCTGCAATAGCAAGAGTCTCTCCAAAAATTCTCTTTTTTATGAATGCATAAGTTGAAACAATTGCTATTCTTCTTTCCCAAAGATTTTTGGATTTTGCAAGAAATCTTATTACTTCTGTTCCATCTGTGCTTGAAAAATCTCCAACAATATTTGGAGCACTTAAATCCACTAAGTCCCAATTATTTATATTGTGTGTGTTTTTTAGATAAAATTCAAATATTTGTCTTTTTTTTACAAAATCTTTTTTACTTTTTTGATATTTATTTGTGAGGATTATCAATGCAATTAATCTTTCTTCATGTATCTTGCTATTTAAAAGAGTCTGTAAATCCATAAAAGATAAATTCGTATATCCCTTTGCAATTTTTCTTTGTATAGGTACTTTTATCCCTAAGAAAATGTCTCCTTCACCGTATTCTCCTTTACCTGTTTTAAAAAATCTTTGGAGTATTTTAGCTTGTTCAGGATTTTTAGCTTCTTCAATTTCTTTTTTTAATCTATTCAGCATCTTTAATCCTCTTTATACTTTGTATAATAACTTAATATATATGGTTTATTAAGATAATTAATTTACAATATTTTTATCAAGAAAATTTATAATTTATTTCTGAAGTGCTACTCTTACAGGTTTAACTGCTTTTTTTGGTTTTTCAGTCTGATGTTTTGCTTGCTTGGCTTTTTCTTTCTGGAATTTCTGGTTTGCTTCTACAGTAGCTTTCTCTTTTTCAGCAATTTCTTTTTTATCATCTACACCGTCTTTATTTTCGTCTTTTTCTTCTGGTTTTTGCAAGCTCTCTTTCATCTTTTGCATCATGCCCTTCTTACTTTCTATATTCTCAAGAGCAGCTTTTCTTGCCTTTTCTTCTCTTAATTTTTTGAATTTAAGATTATCTGGATAATCTACAAGCTGCACAATTATATTTTCTCCTTTTTTTATTGCTTTAACTTTTATCTTATGAGGATGTTTTCTTATTCCTCTAGCCCATAAGAATTGATTTAAATCTTTGTCAATTTTAATTTTATTCAAATCTCTGTTTTCTACTTTCATATGCTTAGCTAAAAATTCCTTTATTGTCTTTATTGCCTTTGGAGTTTTTTTGTATCTTGCAACAACTCTACTTTTCTCTCTTAAAGGAATAACATATTCTCTTTCAATCTTGTTTTCTGATTTTTTGTTTGCCATTTTAATTTAATTTTGCTTTAGCCCTTTCTATGTCCCGAATTTTTTCTAACAATCCTTCTGGAAGATTATCTTCCTCATAACATATACACCCCAATTCTAATTCAAACATAGATTTTACTGCTTTCATAGTATCTCTTGATGCTTTATTCAGATTAACTTTCAATTTATGAATATCTGTTTTATAATTTAAATGCATCATTACATTTCCTTGAGGCCCTTGATAAAAAACATTTTCTTTGTAATCTTTATATCCTGTTGTTGTTTCAAGAAATTTCTTTTGTTGAGGAGTAATTGTATTTGATTTTTTCCAATTATAAGAACTTAAATCTAAACCATTAAAATCATACTTTCCATTAATTATGAATATTTTGTGGTCTGGTTCATCTGATTTAGGCAAATCCATTCCAGTAATTTCAGATTTCATATTCGAGTATACACAATATTTTTTATATCTAGGATTTTCTTCTAATGTCATTTTAACCAAAATGCGATTTCCTCCTTTTTCCTGGTTTAACGTGAAGTTTAGTTCTTCTCCATGAGCGCTTGTATTTTGTCATAATTGAAGGATGTACTCTCTTTCCTGTTCCGTATTTTTTAAGTACAGCCCAAACTGGTGCCCACTTTGTTTGCCTTCCTTTTTTTGCAAGAATTCTTTTTTTATTTTTGTTTTTTATAGGCATTTTAATCCTCCTTTTTCAGACAACATATTCCTAATTTGTTTTTCATATTTTTCTGGAAGAAATATTTTGCTAGCTCTCTCATTATAATAAATATGAAATGCCTGTCCATTAACTCCATAAGTTTTTCTTACAGTTCTTTCCATCTTATGGGTTTCTGTTTCTTGAAATAATGCTCCAACAACACCACTAACTTCCATTAATTCATCAATGGTTAATGGCTTATTGTTTTTCATTAGAGAATACTCTATCATTTTCCTCCTCCAATCCCCTCTAAGAATTTTTTCCCTTTATCTGTTAATATTCTTCCTGGTTTTTTGCTTCTCACACCTCTAATTGGTTTTTGAATCTCTGTAAATCCAGCTTTATCTGATTGCTGTAAAATTGTTCTTATTATTTTACCTGAACCTTTAGAAAATTTTTCAGGTTTAAACCCTCTGTCCTTTTTTGAACCGTATTTTGTTCTTAATCTTTGAACTCCAATAGAACCTTTTTTGTAAATACATCTAAGAACAGATGCAGCTCTTTTATGCCAGAAATCTTCATCATCTATTGGTCTTTCTTTTCCTGCTCCAGATTTAACAAATTTTGCCCATTCTGGTTCATTAAATTCAGGTATTTTTTTTAAAGCTTCAGCTAATTTTATATTGTACTCTTGAGCACGCATATCATATACTGGATTTTCCATTTTAGTTTTATTCTAATTTATTCGGCTTGTCTCACGACAATAGATTAACTCTTAGAGTTATTTACCTAGAAATTATGGTTAAGGAGGGTTTATAAATTATTTGGTTTGATTATACTTCCTTTTCTTCTTCGGGATTTTCTTTTAAGTTCTCTCTCCTATCTCTTCTCCATTTCTTAATCACAATAGTATATCCAATTATCCTTGATGTATAATTGTTTCCCAGCTCTCTTAGTATTTTCTCATTTATCTCTCTTAATTCTTCTCTGTCTCTACAACAACTTTTCAAGACAGAAACTTTAACATTTTTAGTATTATTAAAATGGTGTTTAAGATTACTAATGAATTGTTCTGTAACCCCGTTTTTTCCTAATTGTATTTGTCTTATTGCCGGCATTTTTATTCCTTGATTTTATTTTTTTCAATATATTCTTCTATCTCTTTCTTTTTTACTTTAATTATCTTTGGTTTTTTATTTATTCCCCATGTCCCACTTTTCATAAATTTTTTCTTATAAACTTCTTTTCCTGTGAATTGATGAACTT
Organism: Candidatus Diapherotrites archaeon ADurb.Bin253; assembly: GCA_002069705.1. Taxonomy (GTDB): domain Archaea; phylum Nanobdellota; class Nanobdellia; order Pacearchaeales; family GW2011-AR1; genus MWBV01. The sequence continues at coordinate 24,589 of MWBV01000002.1, forward strand.
TAACATCTCCTTTGTTGTCTCTCCAATCCTGGCTTTTAGATGCACAGATTATAGCAGAGATTTTTATTTCCTGTTTTGTTGGTTTAGGTTTTATTTTATCAATAACACAAAAAGGGCTTCCTGGTTCAGCAGTATGGAGTATTAGATTAGGTTTTCCACAGTAACTTTTAACAAGTTCATCATTATTTTCAGAATTTTTACCTAAAAATATTTTTGTTCCAGAATCAAGGATATATTCTCGTGGTTTCATATATCTTTTAATAAAAATATGTTTTTAGATTTTATCTTTTCTTCTTAATTAACCAGTCATTAACAATTTTCATACATTTTTTTTGATTTGGCCAAGTAAGTATTTTAATTGCTTCATTGAAAGAAGCCCACTTGTGTCCATTATGTTCAATTGGGTCAAGCTTTAATTTTCCATCTCCTTTTTCAACCTGCACAGCAAAAAGATGATAGGTCTGCCCTATTTTATCAGGTCTATCCCATATTTTTTTAAGATAAAGATAACTTCCATGTTCCTTAAATCTCTTAACTTTTAATACCTTTAATCCTGTCTCTTCATTTACTTCTCTTCTTGCAGCTGCTTTTTTTGTTTCAAACTTCTCAATCTTACCTTTTGGAAACTCCCATCCTTTCCAGTGTTTTTTTCTTTTTAAAATCAAATATTCTATTTTTCCTTCAGGAGTTATATAATAAGTTACTGCAAATACAGCTTTTCTGTATTTTTCATCTTTTATCTTATTTTTTTTATTGTTTATTTTTTTACTTGTTTGTTTGTTCATCTTTAACCTCTTCTTTTTCTTTTAACATCCTTGAAACTATCATTATTCCCAATACACATATAACAGTTACAATTATTGCTCCAATAACTGTTCCTCCCAATGTGGCATTACCAGATAATTTAGTAACAGTTTCTGTAACAACATCTTTCCAGACAAGAGCAATTAAAAAACCAAATGCTGCTAGTATTGCAGTACTCATTTGTTTTTTGAATTCTCTTTTGAATACCTTTACTCCTGTTTTTGCTCTTTCTTTTATTTTTTTTGCCCTTAATCTTTCCATTTCAATTATTTATGTTCTTGTTAACTTCTTTATTATCTATTCTCCCCAATTTTCTAACGCTCTTTTTAATTCTTCATGGTTTTCAGAATATTTTTTAAGTGATTGTTTTTTCATAAACGCATCAATTGCTTGTCTCATTGCTTTTGCTCCAGCAATTGTTCCATCAGGATGTCCATGAACCCCACCTCCTGCTTGAACTACAATGTTATTTCCCATTGCCTTTAAAATCTTAGGTACAATTCCAGGATAAACTCCTCCAGATGCAACTCCTAAAATGGGTTCGATATTATACCATTTTTGTTCCAAATTCATTTTTGTTTGAGGAGTAAATTGCATTTCAATTTCTTCTTGTATATGAAGAATTTCTTCTTTGTTTCCTGTCATCTTTCCATATACTGTTCCAATATGTAATGTATCTACTCCAACCATTCTTGCCAATTGAGCAATAACTTCCATAGACATTCCATGGTCTGGATTTCTATCATATATTGCATGTCCTGCCCTGTGTGCATGAATAGGAAGCTTTGTAAAATTTCTTGCAGTTTGCAATGCTCCCCATCCTAATGTTAATATATCCAACATGATATAATTCCCCCCATTCTCTTCAACAAATTTTATTCTTCTTTTCATTTCTTCAGATTCTGCAGTGCAATTAATTAAGTATGCTTTTTTCTCTCCTGTTTTTTTCTCAGCATCTTTACATGCCTTGATAGTTAATAAAAATCTTTTTTTGAAATTATTAAAATTCTGATTAGTTAAATTTTCATCGTCTTTAACAATATCACATCCTCCAATCCATGCTTCATAAGCGACCCTTGCATGATTTTTTTCATCAAGTCCAACTTTTGGTTTTATTATTGTTCCCACCAAAGGTCTTTTGGGAATCTTCATTAATTTTCTTAATCCATAAATTCCATATCTTGGACCCTTAAAACTTTTCAGCATTTTTTCAGGAATTCTCAAGTCTTCCCACATAAGCCCTTTTACTGATTTCATTCCATATATATTTCCCCCAATACTCGAGAGTATTTCAGGAACATTTCCTAATTCAAACAATTCAATAGGATAAGCAATTCTCACTCTCTTTTCTTTTTCATTCATATAATATATTTTCGGAGATAATTTTTCAGCAACTTTCTTATTCATTGTTCCAATATTTGTCCATGTTCCAATAGAGCTTTCTCCAGCAACTTCTTCAGAAACTTTTTTTAAAGTATATCCTTTTGAGGGAGTTATTTTATATTGACAAATAACATCTGTCTTCTTTGGTTTGTATTTTAAATTAAGAAATTTATTTTGCATCACTATTTTACCTCTTTTACATTAACAATATTACTAAAATATTTTTGGTTTTTAAATTATTCTTATTTGTTTTTGAATTTCAATTAAATTACTTTCCACAATAAGTTAATTCCATTCTTTTGCTATGAAACGCTTTACATTCTTTACAATTAGAATGTCTTGGACAAGATAATTCAGGACACCTACATTTAGGATTAAAGGTTTCCTCATTTTTTATTTTGCTTTTAGACCTTTCTTCTGGAATAAAATATTCCTCATTTTCTTCTATTTTGTCTTGCATAAATTATTTAGAAACTCGTTAATTTAAAAAATTATTGATTTAGTTTATTTTTCTTTTCACTTTTACTTGTTCTTTTGTTTCCATCCTTCATTTTTTTACTTGTCCAGTAAGAGACATATATAAGAACTACCAATGCAATACTTAAAATTATAAATCTCACCAAATCATCCATATAATTCCAGTATCTACTTGTTCCATAAATAATGAACATCAAACTCCCAAACATCAATCCCCCTGAAATAGAATTTGTACTTATAAATATTGTACATCCAACAATAACTAAAATTCCAAATATTAAACTTATTATAAACATTTTTTTAGAATAATCTTTGTTCGCTTCATTATATTTATCCGAACACTCTCTATAAACTTGTGTATAATAAGATTCATTGATATAATCTGTTTCTGAAAATTCTTGATAATCGCAATAATCTTCGTATTTCGGTTCATCATATATTAATTTTGTTCCAAAAACACAAAACATCAAAAATATTATTGCTATCGCAATTCCAAGTATAATCTCTTTTATTTTCATTTTATAGATTTATGTTTATCTTGCTTTAGATGTTGCTGTAAAAAGTATGTTATCATATTCCTGATATACTCCATCAATTTCACTTTTAATTTCTATATTATAACTAACAGTACACAAAGGAGATCCAGTAGGAATCTCGAAGTATATCTTTGTAACATAATAATCTCCAAAACTTATAGGAATATTATCTTCAGATTTTCCATTTGAAATCCAATCTAATACATTTTCATCACCACATGTACTCTCAGCAACAACAACATTATAAGAAAATATTGAAACATCAGAAGAATTTTCTAATAAGTTTCTTATCCCAAGTGCAATAGCTTCTTCTTGTCCTTGTTTTATTATTAAACTCCTTGATTTAGGATATATTGCCGACTTATCTTCATCTGAACCAAAAGCTTTTCCAATTTCATTTGCTGACTGTTGTTCTGTTAAAGGTAATACTCTCTCCTTGGCAGAGTCTCTTTCAACACCTTCTTTTAAAATTAATTCGTTTACTAAAATAGCTATAATTACTAAAGATACTATTACAAGAATTATAATCTTGGTTTTTCTTTTCATTTTATAGATTTATGTTTATCTTGCTTTAGATGTTATAACAAAAGGTATGTTGTCATATGCATACCATTGGTTATTTCTATTAGCCCTTACTTCAATTCTGTATTTAACAGTACACAAAGGAGCTCCAGTAGGAATCTCGAAGTATATCTTTGTATCATAATAATCTCCAACACTTATAGAAATATCTTCTTCTTTAGATCCAATCTTTATCCAACTTAACACATTCTCATTTCCACATGTACTTTGAGCAACTTTAACTTCATATGAAAATTTTTGAGCTCCAGAAGTACCTGTCAATAAGTTTCTTATCCCAAGTCCAATAGCTTCTTCTTGTTCTTGTTTTATTGTTAGACGACCAGATTTAGGATATATTGCTAATTTAGCTTCATCTGAACCAAAAGCTTTTCCAATTTCATTTGTCAATTGTTGTTCTGTTAAATCCATTGCACTTTTAGATGTATTAAATATTGTTTTAGTCAATATTAACCCTAAAACCAAAGCAGACATTAAAAGAACTATAGTAACTATTGTTCCAACACTCATCTCCATTGCTGCTCTTTTGGATTTCATGTTCTTCATCACCATCTTTTATCTTATACCTATAACACTATACTTTATAAATGTATATAAATTTATCGCAACTAAAAAAAATCCTATTAATATTGAAAGGATACTGAATATTTTTGCTTTTTTTGCTCTTTTACCGTCGCATTTTAAACTTTTAATTAATCCAAATATTCCAAGAATCACAGCTAAAAATGGAATTCCTGCACTAATTATTATTGAAGAAATTTTACTGTTGTTTTCAAATATCTTTAACAAGAGTGCTGAAAATGGGATAAACAAAGCAAGAATTAAACTTACTGTGCCAAGTATATATGCATCTGCTTCTTTAGAATCACGATTTTTCACCTTCATTTATACTTTTATTGAGTTATTAATTATAAATGTTTTTATTTCTAATAGAAATGGGATTAGGGGCAATTGAGACTTCTTAGAACAGAAAATTTTAATTCTAGATTGATACGTTCTGGAACAAAAATTAATATAATAAATATTTTTACAATTTAAAAATAAGTAAATTACATAGGAGGAGAGTATTCTAGATTTATATTTTAATTACCCAATCATTGATTTAACCTATTATCTTATGTCTGAGAAGATAACCTAAGTTTTTCTTTTACATTTTCTCAATTAGGTAGGGAAGTTGCAAAATAAATACAAGAAAAAATCTCAATTGCTTCAATTTATGGGAGACACAAAAAAGGATATTCAGATTTATATTCAGTCATCTAAAGAAAAATATAAATAAACTCTTATCAATTTTTGTGTTAGTGTTTATGGTATTTTTCTTTTCCATAAAATTGAGGGTTTTTAGTTTTTAAAAACATATCTGCGTTATATCAACATTTTATGTAAATTACTTTTGCCCCATTCCATAAGTTTGAATTATTGGAGTATGGATACATTCACACAAGTAAGCAATAGAATCCATTTCTTCTAAATAGACTTCAACAGGATTAGATGTAGAAGCAAATTAGACTTCTGCTTTCATACTTCTTACATAAACTTTTGTTTTAAGGGAGTTGAAATTGTATTAATATCATTCATTCCCTTGATTTCTATTACTTCAATATTATCATTATTTGAATTAGAAGAGTCGCTTCCCAAAAAAATAACTGCTAAAGGATAATAGTTGCAAGTCCTAAAATTAAGTATTTGTTCCAATTAGGTTCTTTTTTCATTTTATTATTATGCAACATCTAATATTTTTTTATCTGTTCCAATTAAATTATTGTCCAAATCATAGAAAAAAGCATTTACCACAACTTTTTCTCCAGAATAACTCTTTAACTCAGAACATGAAATAACATTTCTTTCTGTCCGAAAAACCCCAACTTTTTTATTACAAATTAATTTACTATTTATTGTTTCCACTGTTAAGTTTACCTTACAGATTTCTGTTTGTACCATAGTCATTGATGGAGGGGGAACATCTTTTATAGAAATAATTTCCTTTGATTCACAAGAAACCAATACTCCTTTGCCTCCTGAATATACAAGTAAATAAAATATTGCAATAATTAATGCCAATCCTATTAATATGAATAAAAAGCTTTTTTTTGAATTACTTTTTTTCTTTACCATATTCTTTTGCTCCCTTAAATACCACAACTATCCCCAAAATAAATGCGATGAAGTATATAACTCTTTTGTATCCGATAAAAAAGATTATCAAATAGATTGAATATAGAAATAAAAGAATTAGACATGCCACAATCGTAGCCCAACATGAAACATCAAATATTTTATGGAAACAAATCTTGTCTTCTACATTAAATTCATATATCCCTATTAGTAATACCAATAACCAAATTAATCCTAGAAAAAGAGAAACAATTCTAATTATATTGAAATTTAATGGGAGAACAAAGATTTCTGTAAGTCTGTCAGCAAAAATAGGTATGCTTTCCAAAAATAAGGGAATAAATATAGCAATAATAATTAGGCTAATTTCAAATCTATAAGATTTAATTTTAGAATGTTTCATTAATATTTAAAAAATTTAGGATATTTATACATTGCGTAAATTTGAGTCGTGGTATACTTCTCAACAGAAATGGGGCTTCCGGGAGTCGAACCCGGCACACCATGATCTTCAGTCATGTGCTCTCCCGCTGAGCTAAAGCCCCAATTTAGAGTAATGTTTTATACTTTTAAATGTTTAGAATTATTGTAAAATTATTTTTGAAAATAATTAAATAATAAAAAATGTAAGTCAGGAATAGGCCAGATTCTGTTGAACTCTGTTTCTTTTTCAAGACAGACAGTTCATGTTAACATTCCACTATGCGGCTATGCCTTGCACCAGTTGAGATGTTCGTTCCACCGTAACTTAATACGCTCGTCTCTATATCAGAGCTTTGCCTCACGACAATTGGAATTTCTCCAACAACTTTTTCTTAACTAATTGTTAAGGGTGTCCGGACCTTCCTCAGAACTTAGAAATCATATAATTGGATTTCTTGACAATTTAATGCCAAAGTCCCGATGTTAACTACCTGACTTACTAAAATAAGTAATTAGAAGGGTTTTTAAGTTTTATCTTCTTGTTCTTATCATGGCAAAAGTGGTGAATGCAAAAAAAGAAAAACATAAAGAAGAAAAAGGAGCTTTGTTTATCCCGGCTGGATTGTTTTTAGGTATGGGGTGGGGTTTTCTTACAGGTCTCTTTGTTGCAGGGCTTTTTATGGGTCTTGGAATAGGTTTTTTGGCTTTTGCAATTGTTAATTTATTGAGTAAGAAAAAATAAAATTAATATGAAAAATTTAATGTTTGAATTTTTCTAATTTGTTTACTTATAGAAAAATCAAGTTTTCAAGATAAAATAAATTTTAAAAATAAAAAATAAATTGGTTTGAATTTATATAGAATTGATTTTTAATTAAAATCTTCTTCTATTTCCGTCACTGTTCCCAAAATCTCTTCTAGGACCTCTTGAATCTCTTCTTCTACCACCAAAATTCCTTCTTGGTTTTCTTGGGGCATCAGGGTCAAGTGGCTTAGCTTCATTAATTTTTAATGCTCTGCCTTCAACTTCTTTATCATTCATCTCTTCGATTGCTTTTTTAGCTTCATCGTCGTTTTTGAATGTAACAAAACCAAATCCTTTAGATCTTCCAGAAAATTTATCCTTGATTACAGAGACTTCTTCTATTTCACCATAAGATGAAAATAGTTCTTTTAGCTTTTCATCATCTACACTAAATGGTAGATTTCCAACATAAACTTTCATGTCCTTATATCCTCCTTACACTCATATCTAACTTAGAACTAATCGAACCGCGAAATCAAACTGAATCACTGAATCTATTCATTCTACGTTCAAAATAAATACAAACAATTGGTTTTTAAATGCTTTGGAGAATGTAAATTAAATTTACTTTTTCTTTTTTACTATCTTACCTAGAATTAATCCAATAACTGTTCCTATAAGAGCACCAAGTATCGCTCCTGTAATTCCATAACTTCTTGGGTCCCCCATACATTCAGTTCTCATACCTGTTGAAGGGTCAATTGGACAAGAGGGTTGATAGTATAATCCCAGAGCGAATCCAACAATTGCCCCTATAACTAAGAATATTAGGATGTAATGGCCTATTTTCATAAATTAAATTAGTAATTTAGATTTAAAAATATTGTTATAACTTCAAAACAGTTAGTTGTTATCAGAAATAAAATCAAATAAATAAGTAACAGAAAATCTTGAAATCTTCAAACATACAAATGAAGCTATTAGTAGCTCTATGCTGAAATTCTCGCGTGAGCTTGAATCTTACACAAGAGCTCTATCAACGCAATCTTCTTTTGCGGCCTTAATTGTCTCGTTTTGCGGATGGCTTCGAGCTTAGATGCATTCAGCTCTTATCCATGTAGTGCGTGGCTATGCAGCCTGCTATATAACAACTGCTCACTAGAGGCACCCAACTTCCGTTCCTCTCGTACTAGAAAGTTGTTCCACTCAGACAATAACACACCTAGTAGATATTATACAAACTGTCTCGCGACGTTCTTAACCCAGCTAACGATCCCTTTTAATGCGTGAACTCCGACACCCTTGCACGCTACTGCACGCGCAGGTTAGGGAGAGCCGACAGCGAAATACCAAACCGCCCCGTCAATTCGGACTATTGGGGGCGACCAGCTTATTATCCTTGGGGTAACTTTTCTATCAGACACGGCTCCTATTAAAAAAGCACGTGGGTTCACTAGGCCCTAGTTTCCTATCTGCATTTCTTGCTATTCAAAATACAGTTAGACAAGCTTTTGCCCTCGCACTCATCCCTAGATTTCCAAGCTAGGTGAGCTTGTCTTTGGGTCCTATCGATATCTTTTCGACAGGGCACCGCCCCAGTCAAACTGCCCGCCTGCTGCTGTCTTCTAAAGAGTAAGCAAATTTAATCAAAGTGGGTAGTATTACAAGGTTGCTCCATTGCCACCGAAATGACAACTTCGATGCTCCTACCTATTCTATGCATTTCAATTAAATTTACAACAACAAGTTGCAGTAAAGTTCCACAAGGTCTTCACTTCCCACTAGGCGTCCCTGGTCTGTGCACCAGGCAATATTTTCAGAGGGCTCAAAATTGGGACAGTGACAACCTCGTTAAACCATTCATGCACGTCGCCATTCAGACGACAAGGCATTACGCTACCTTAAGAGGGTCATAGTTACCCCCGCCGTTTGATGGACCTTAGCTCCCTTGAAAAGGAGTTTTAGACACCACCACTGGGCAGGTCTCACCACGTATACAAGTCTTTTCAGATTAGCACGTGGCTACGTTTTTGTTAAACAGTCGGGCCATCCTTGTTACTGAGATCTACCAATGCACACGAATTTCTAAGCGCACAAAGATAGACACCCCTTCAGCCGAAGCTACAGGGCTAATATGCCGAATTCCCTAATTTTGTTTTACCCTTCACGTCTTAGCCTTACTAAGCTTGAGCACCAGTGTCGGTTGTGGGTACAGTTAATTGAATCAAGAATATAATCTTTTCACTGGCTCTTGGACTCAGCAATTTTGTCTTGCAAATTCATTCACATCTAAGGATTACCCTCCACGAACTTCTTTACAAGAACACCCTCTCGAGTGCTTACTTATCCGAAAGCGAATTATACTATGTAAGACTCAATCAGTTCAGGAATATTAACCTGACATCCATCGTCTACTCAGTTAAGATACGACTTAGGTACTGACTAACTCTTGGTTAACATATATTGCCAAGAAAACCTTGCTCTTTCGACGTTTTCCATTCTCAGGAAAATCACATCCTACTATTACCAGGATTCTCATTAGTTTTCGTTCCAGTCTTTCTCTCGAAAAACCTTCTGCACAAAAACTACGCCTGCTTACCAGAACATTCTAATGAATGCCTCTAAAGTATCGGTATTATGCTTAGCCCTGTCCATTTTCGGGGCTCGAAACCTCAATAGGTGAGCTGTTACGCTTTCTTTAAATGATAGCTGCTTCTGAGCTTACATCCCTAGTGTCTCAGGTTTCAAACACCCTTCGATACACTTAGCATAAATTTATGGACCTTAACTTTAGTCTCCTTTGTTTAGGTCTCGGAACAGTATCTTACATACTGCCCCTGTTTCCTGTTTTAAGTAATCAACAGTTTCTGAGTTAGAAAAAATTCCGTAATCATTAGACCCTGCAAACTCCATCTGTACTATACACCGCTGACAAACTAAACAAGACTATACGTAGGCATATTTCAGCAGGAACCAGCCATCGCCGAGTTAGATAGGCTTTTCACCCCTATCCACAGGTCATCCGAGTACATGTCCATAACACCGGTTCGGTCCTCCATCCTCCTTTCGAAAGACTTCAACCTACCCATGGATAGATCACCCGGCTTCAGGTCTCATCCATGTGACTAACGCATTTTCATACTTGCTTTCGCTTTGATTACCTGACAAAATCAGTTAGTCTCGCCACATAGAAAAACTCCCTGGCCCGTTTTTCAAAACGTACGTTACAAACCATTACCATACGGAATAGGTCAGTAACAAACTGTAACTGGTAAATTTCAAATCTTTTCACGCTCTGTTAAGAGTACTTTTCAGCTTTCCCTCGCGGTACTAGTGCACTATCGGACTTTGGTTATATTTAGGGTTAGCAGTTAATCCTGCCATATTCAGACTTCCAATCCAGGAAGCCCTACTCATTGAGGAACAACATATCATCTTCATCTACAGGACTTTCACCTTCTTAGGTATGTCTTTCCAGACAGCTTTAATTCGATGACTTAGCTATTTATCCTCACCACATCTCTTACCATCTTTCGACAATAGATTCAGTTTGCCCTTTTCCCTTTTCGCTCTCTGCTAATAGGGGAATAACTAATTTGTTTTCTCTTCCTGCTGGTACTAAGATGTTTCAATTCCCAGCGTATTTTGCTCTCTCGAGCTATTCAGAAATCCTAGGTTTAATGCCTGCATGCGGCTCCCCTAGGCTTATCGCAGCTTGCCACGTCCTTCGTCAAAACCAAAACCAAGCTATCCGTTTACCAGTTTAAAATAGTAGTATGCCTGAAAATTTCATTTTAAATTAATTTTCATTATTTTAAGTGGGATTTTCTGTTACTTATTTCATTGAATATAATTTGAGTTATATTCTCAAATTGATTCCGAAAAATCTTCGGAACCAGTGTTGGTTTTTATACCAACAAGTTTCACGTGAGTGAATATGATTTGTGATTCATGGTTTTATTTTCCATAGTGGGATTTTCTAAATCCCCAGTTAATTAATCTTATTAGAAAACTAAAATGGACTCGCCGGGAATCGAACCCGGATCTCATGCGTGCAAGGCAAGTGTTCTACCATTGGACTACGAGCCCTTAATGATTTACTACTTTATTATCGGTAAATCTTCGTTGTTTATTTTAGCCCGCATGGGTTTTTAAGTTTTCTGTATAAGATGAGTATGTAGAAGTTCATTAATTATAATTTGTTTCTTGCCTTCCTCTAATGTCAAAAATATAGGAGGTAATCCAACTGCAGGTTCCCCTACAGTTACCTTGTGACGACTTAACCTACCTTGTCACATCAAGGTTCTCCCCCGAAGGGTTTCACCATAACATAACTCGGTTGGTTTGACGGGCAGTGTGTGCAAGAGACAGTGACTTATTCACCGTTCGCTGCTAACAAACGATTACTACGGATTCCAGTGTCACGAGGCTGAGTTTCAAACCTCGATCTAAACTGAGATGGACTTTAAGAGATTAGCTTCGCCTTTCGGCGTTGCGTCCCGTTGTATCCACCATTGACGCGCGCGTGTTGCCCAGGGGATTCAGGCTGTACTCACCTAACGTAGCCCGCACTTTCATCCTCGTTACCAAGGCAATCTGTATATTGTACACGTAGTAAATATACATGCGGGTCTTGCCTGTTACCTGATTTAACAGGTCACCTCACGGCACAGGCTGACGTTGGCCATGCAACTCCTCTCAGCGTGTCAGGTAAGCCCTTCAGACTGACCTTCATCCTGCTGTCGCTCCTGGTGAGGTTCACGGTGTAGAATCTAATTAAACCGCACGCGTCACTCGTTGTAGTGTCTCCCCGCCAATTCCTTTAAGTTTCGATCTTGCGACTATACTTCCCAGGTAGCTCACTCTTCGCCTTCGCTTCAGCACTGAAACCTCCCGAAGAGGCCCCAATGTTTAGTGAGCAGTGTTTACTGCCAGGACTACACGGGTATCTAATCCCTTTTGCGCCCCTAGCCTTCATCCCTTACTGTCAGAACTGTCCTCGTAAGATGCCTTCGCTGTTGTTAGTCCGTCTGGGATTAACACATTTTACCGCTACTCCAAACGTACTTCTTACGTCTTCCAGTCTCTAGCTTAACAGTACTTCTTGCCCGCTCCATATTTGAGACATGGAATTTCACAAGAAACTTATTAAGCAAGCTACGGATGTTTTAGACCCAATAATGATGGCTGCGACTTGGACCGCGAGTATTACCGCGGCGGCTGGCACTCGTCTTACCCAGTCCTTATTCGCCAAACTTTTTACATTTGGCAAAAGCTTTTCATATGAAAAGCACTCTGACTCAATCTGTCATACTTTCGTACATTGCAGAAAATTCCTAACTGCTGCACCCCGTAGGGCTGGGAATAGTGTCTCAGATTCCCTCTCAGGGCCTCTCCGCTAAGAGCCCTTACGGATCATTGGCTTGGTGGGCCTTTACCCCGCCAACAACCTAATCCGCCGCAGCCCCATCCTTAAGCACGAATTTGAGAGATGAATCATTCCAGGGTACATCTCCTATCGAGTATTAACCTCAGTTTCCCGAGAGTATCCTCGACTTAAGGGTAGGTTAGCTACGTGTTACTGAGCAGTTCGCCTTTCACTTCCGAAGAAACAAAAAGACTTGCATGTCTAAGTGCAAATCAGAGAGCCGCAGCCGCTAGCAGGATCAACTAGATTTAAACATATCATGAATTTTACTCGATAAATCGAAAAAATCTCCTTGCGCAATTTCCTTGTAAGAAAGAAAACTACTTCACACATCTCCTAACTATTGGCTTTGAACATTAAATTGGTTGACTAAAAAACATTTACAAATGATGACTGCTTCTACATACCTCATACCTTAGAATTTGATATTATCATTGTTAAGGCACTCATCTTAATTAACAAACTAAATCAAAAAATTGAGGTTTATAAATCTTTCGTGAGATTTTCGATAATAAAATTAAAATTTACTGAGATGAGAAATTTAGATTTTATATGCTTGATAAATACTAAAATAAAAACCATCCATTGAACTAACTCCTTCACAGTACGCATTTGCTTGAGGACGCATTTTATTCATTTGTACTTTAATACTATTTTTTATTTTTTCATCTAAATCTTTTCCTATATCATATATTTTATACAATTTAAATGGTTCTCCAATAGGTACAGGATGAATTTCTTTTGGAGTTTCTTTTTCTCTATCCTCTTTCTTAATAAAATAAGAATTATGCCACCACAATATTTCTGTCAGGTCGTTACCCATAGTAATTGAATTATCTTGTTATTTATAAAAATGATTATCTTAAAGAATATATTTTATCTCAATCTTCTTTCAATCCAACTTTTTTTCTCTTTAGATTGCTTCATTTCTTCTTTTAGTTTTTCTCTGTCTATTCTTACTAATTGCATAGTTAAATTTGGATAAAGAGAATGTCTGCTTTTGTCTCCTCCTTCAATTTCAAACATAGGGAGTTCTTCTATATCATATTTTCCTGTAAAATAAAATAATATATTATGTTCGTAATGATTGTAAAATCCTTCCTTTATTTTTTCACCTTCATAATCTAAAAATTCTTTCATGTTTTAGAAATTAAGTCCTTTATTTATAAGGATAATTATCTTCAAGTACTCATAATAATATTTAAAAATATTATATAAATTTCAATAACAAATTTTAAAAAGCAATTAAACATCAAAATTTAGTAGGTGAAAAAATGATAAAAGATGCTGAAATAGCAATGGTGAATGCTGCAACTTTTGCCCTTGATTATCAAGATAAACATTACAATGCAGATGCAGCTGAAATAATCAAGAAATTTATGAGTGATTCTAATCATTTGAAAATAAAAAACGACATCCAAATCTATGCAATCTCTGCAATAAATGAAATAATTAAGATAAAAAGAGATAAGGCAAATAAAGGCAAAAACAACAAACAATTGATGCAAATTTTTATGAGGATTTCTCCAGAACTTTCTAGAAGAATAAAAGAAGATTATTAATTTTTCTAAGTTTATCTTTTAAATAGAATTTTATCTTTACAAAAAATAAAAATTATTTTCAGTTAATCTTAAACACCTTTACTTGCACCCTTAATTTTTTCTTCAAATTCTTCAGTCCACCAATCTAAATCCGGTATATCTGCTTCAATTCCTTTTTCTTTGCAATATCCTTTTGCTAAAACATAAAATATCACTCCTAAACTCTTAGGGCTTTTATTGTTTCCAATTATTATTTGATTTGCTCCTTTAGAAAAATTATTTGTATCACAAATCATCAAGATATTTTTCTTAACTTTTAAGGTATCGTTAAGTGCATTTTTATCTAGCCAAGAATCAACTACTATTGTTAATTCATTTTCAAAAAAATCAGGAAGTGCAGTGTTTGTTAATATTCCAGCAGGATATTTTTTAGTGAAAGTTCTTATTCCAGTTAATTCAGAAAATTTCATTGCTGCTTTCCATCCAGCTTGTCTTTTACATACAAGAATTATATCTTCAGGATTGAATTTACAAAGATATTCAACTCCTTCTTTTAATTTTTCATCAATTAAATCAGTATTAAATATAGCTAGCCCATCTGCTCTTCTTCTATAAACAAAAGGTTTCATTTCAGGCGTAACAACTTTTGTACCAAGATAAATTCCAGCTTTAACATACTCTTCAAGAGGTACAAGCATATCTGTTCTTTTTTTGATTTTGACTTTTTCTTTAAGTTCTTCTGAACTTGGAGCTTCTTCAGATAGTTTTTCTTTTAATTTAGCAGCTTTTTCAAGAATTTTTTTCTTTTTTTCATCCATTTCTTCTGTAGCAAGAGATTCAGCTTTAGCAGCTTTTTCAAGCGATTTGCCCTCAAGCTGTTCTTCAACTTCTTTATTAGAAACTTTATCTGCTATTTTTTCTTTCTTTTCTGATTTTTTCTTCTTATCTACTTCTTTAGATGTAGTTGCATTTTCAGTTTTTTTTACTCTTGGCATGAGGATTTAGAGAAAAATTAGTTTAAAAACTTTGCCTAAAGTTTTTAGATAGAACAAAGTGATATCTAAGAGTTCTTCGGTTTTGTTTTTAAGGCATTAAATTAAAAGAATCATTTCCTACTTCAAACTCTTTTCAATTTCAATTAATCTTTTTATTTTGTATTCTCTTTCTTTTCCAGTTATTCCACATTTCAAGAAATCAGCCTGAAATCCAAAAGCTAAATCAGATAAAATTGTTTCATTTGTCTCTCCACTTCTGTGTGAGAATATCATTTTTATATTATTTTCTTTAGCAATTTCACAAACTTTTTTAACTTCAATAAGAGAACCGCATTGGTTTGGTTTAACAATTATAGCGTTAATAGATTTCATTTCAATTGCTTTTTTTAATCTCTTAGAGTTTGTTACAGTTAAGTCATCTCCTACAATAAGTGAATTAGGACATTTTTTTAGAAGTTTGGAAAAGCTTTCAAAATCTTCTTCCTGAATAGGGTCTTCAACATATAAAATATTATAATTCTTAATTAAATTTCCAACATAAGTTAATTGTTCATCAATTTCTCTTTTCAACATAGGATTTTCATAATGGTATTTTCCTCTATGATAAAATCCAGAAGAAGCAATATCTAATCCAATTGGAACATCAAGTTCTTTTAAAATATCTAAAACTTCTTTTTCATTTAGTGATGTTATCCAGGCATCTTCATCGTTTTTCTGGTATTTGAATGATTTATCTTTCTTTTTCAAAATAAATCCAGCTTTTTCTTTTGCTTCTTTATTTATTTTAAATGATTTTTCAGGAGAATTCCCTTCGGGTATTAAAAGAAATTCCTGAAAATCAGGTTTCTTACCTTTTACTTCAGAATGTGCTCCTCCCCCTATGCAATTTCCAACAAGTCTTGGGAATTTCTTTTCTTTTTCTTCTCTGAGTGTTGGATTAACTATCTCCCATATTTGTTTTTTCTTTTCATCTGCAATTGCCTTTAAGACTGCAGATTCAAATGCAAATAAGGTATTTCCACCTATATGTCCATCTAAAATATCTTCTACTCTTTTCAAATCCTCATATTCATCAAGTATTTCTTCAGAAAAATATTCTTTAAATTGTTTTATTGTCTTTATGTCATCTTCAAGGCTTTTTTTATAACAATGAACTTCATATTTTCCAGTAGATTTTCCAGACGGAGAAGAAGCTTTGAATGTTTTTCCTGAATTAGTTTTTATAGAAACAAGTATTGTTTTTTCTTTTCTTGAATCAAAAATGCTCTTGGCCGAAACCTCTCTTATTACAACCATAATTTAAGAAAAAATTAGTTCTTTATAAGGTTTTGTTTATACTTTAAGTCCTTTAAATTTTATTGAAACCTCTTCTCCATTTATTAAAGGGTTCTTCTTAAAATGAAGATAATAGTAATCAGCATATCTTTCTGCAGAGTTCGCATATCGCAAATCAACATTCATACTTGACCCATCTTCTGATGTAAATCTTCCTGCAATTTCATATTTTTCATTTAACTTTGGAATATAAGGAAATTTTTTTCTTGCAATAGTATCAAGCTTATTTCCCTTTATTACTACTTGTCTTCCTCTACTTTCAAACATAACATAGTCACCTGAGAATCCTTTCCCAAATGCCATGCTAACAAGCTTATTTATTTCATTTAATTCTGGTTTTTCCATATTTTCTAAAAGCGTAAATTCTTTATAAATATTTCGATATTGTAACTATTTTAGAATTAATACAAAATACAGTTTACTCTCCGTATTCTCCATCACCATCTCCATCACTTGAGCCTTCATATTCATCTTCAGGATTTGCAAGCTCCATTATCTCGCTTTCATCTGCCATTTTTTCTTCTTCAATATCTTCACCACTTTCAACTTTCTTATCGCTTGCTTTAGGTGTAGCATCTCTCTTTAGTTTTCCTTCTTTCTTTTCAGGGAAAGGTTTCCTTATTGATATTGGCAAAACTCCTGAATCAAGTTCAACCTCAGCAATCTTAAGAACATCATAATTAATTTTTTGCAAGTCCTCTTCACTTATCTTCAATAAAAGAGGAGCATTCATAGCAAGTTGCAATGCTCTTGCACCAAGAATTCTTGCTTTTTCATATTTTGTGAAGTTTTGAGTTTCTGTTGGAGGCGCCATTTTATCTTTTTGTTATTATTTCAATTGTGCATTAACCTTTTTAAATAATTCTTTCCAGGATTTTTCCACTATTTCAAAGCATTTTTTAATTTCTTCTGCACTGAAACAGCCTGAATTTCCTTTTTGTAAAGAGTGTATAATTCCTTCTGAACTTCCAATAGATATTCTAGCTTCACTCACATCTTCTTCTTCTCTTGTTGGGTCAACAATAAGATGTTTACCTATCTTATGAACTGTGATTGTAAATGGGTTCATTTCTCTTAAAGGAAGTTTTCCTATATACTCTTTATAATCTACTTTTTCTTTTTCTTCATCGTATTTTGGAATTTTTGCAAGTTTCAAGGCCGCAACAGCACCAATTCCAGCAGCATCTAGAATATTTCCATCATCATTTATTGTATAAATATCTATGAAAACTGTCCAAACTTTTTCTCCTTCTTTAATACATAATTTTTCAAGTTCAATGAATTTACTTTCTCTTATAATTCTGTCAATTATTCTTCCAGTTTCAATTGAATCAAATTTAGGGGGTCCAAGTTCTATTCTTGATGAACTTAGAGGTAAGAATTCTGCTGTTACCATTAAATTTCCTTTATTTGGAGAATCAGGATAAGGAGTAGCAGTTTCCATTTTAACTCCGACAATAACTTCTGTTTTTCCAACTTTAACTTTTACAGAACCTTCTGCTTTATTAGAAACATTTGGCTCTACAATTATATTTCTGAATTCATCTGTTTTTCTTCCGTCAAATCTTTTTCCCTGCTCTAGATATTTTTTTATTCTTTCAGCAGTCACTTTAGTTGTTATGTCTATTTCTTCTCCGCCCATTTTAATCTTCTCCTCCTGTTAAATCAATTGAATCTTTAAGAGCTTTTTTTTGAACTTCATAAATCTGTTCACATGATTTTTTTGCAAGCTCAACTGCTTCCATTAATTGTTTAGAATCTATTTTTCCATCTAATTGAAAGTGAGTTATATCTCCAGAGTGTGTCATTGAAATTGGAATGTCTGTAGGTCCTTCACCTTCTTCATAATCTTCTTCCTCTTTACTTAAATCAACAACAATTGTTTTGTCTAATTTTCCAACAGAAACACTTGATACCATATCTTTCATAGGTATTCCAGCATGAGCAAGAGCCATTGCAGCAGCATTTATTCCTGCACATCTTGTCCCAGCATCTGCCTGAATTATATTTATATGAACATCAACAACCATATTCTGAAATTTGTCAAGCATTAAAACAGGTTCTAATGCCCACTCTGTTATTTTAGAAATTTCTGTGCTTCTTCTCGACGGTCCGGGTCTTATTCTTTCAGAAACAGAGAAACTATTCATATTATAAGTGCACCTTAAAGTTCCTTTTTCAGGATTCTGTGAGTGTTGAGGATGCATTTTCTTTGGACCATAAACAGCTGCTATTGCAATTGTTTCACCTGACCTATACATTGCACTCCCATCTGCATTTGGAACTATTCCTACTTTAGCCTCAAATTCTCTAAGCTCATCAACTTTCCTTCCATCTGGTCTTTTAAAACTACTTGTCATATTAATCTTCTTCTTTATCTCCTGATTTTTCTTCAGTTTTTTTAGTTTCTTTTTTCACACCTCCATTTTCCTTGAACCATTCTTCAACTTTTTCAGTTAATCCTTCCATGAATGATTTTTCAGTTATAAACATTATAGCTTTTTTTGCAAATAATTCATCTTCTATTTTATCTCCTTTAATCCAAATATACCCATTCTGTCCGACTGTTATATTGCAGTTAGTATAATCTCTTATTATTTTTATCATACTTCCTTCTTTTCCAATAACTCTTGGAACTTTATTTGAGTTTATTCTGAAAACAATTCCTTCGTCTATTCTTCCAAGTCCTCTTGCTTTCATAGTTAAATCAATTCCTCTTCCATTTACTGAGAAAATCTGAACAACGCAAATATCTCCTATTTTCATAACTTCATCTAATCTGTCTTTAGCAACATATCTTGGAGTTTCCATTATTGGCAAGAAAGCATTTTCAGCAGTCCCAATATCAATCACCCATCCATTGAATGTTATTAAATTACATTTTCCTATAACAATATTCCCTCTTCTTGGTTGATAAACTCCAGAAAGTGGAATTACTTTTACAAGTCTGTTATGCTCTTCAGCTAAACCATATCTTAAAGCAACTATCTTATTTCCTTGTTTCTCAGTTCCTTCTCCAGGTAAATATGCATCTCCTTCTTTGATTGTCTCTCCGGGTATTACAACTGTTCTTTTATGTTCTTCTGTCATTTTATTCTTTTATTTCATTTGTTATTGCACTTCCGCGCGTTACTGAATTTAATTTATCATAAAAGTCCATAATCATTCCAGATGGAACTTCTACAATAACTTCAAGACTCCCGTCATTTAACCAGTTTTCTGAGGTCTTATAAGTTGCAACAACTCCATAAGCTTTTCCTGTGTGTAATGCAGGGATTTTTATCTTGACTTTTTTTGTCTCAATTTTGATTGGAATCAATAAACTTATCTTTTCAAGAATTTCGTTAATTTGATTTTCTATTGATGTATTCTTGATATTAACATTTGCTTGTTCAAGAGCATTTTTAATCCTTTCGGCTGTATGAGGTCTTCCTGTTTGAGGATCATAGGAATTTTTAGTTAAAAAATCAACAACCTGCTTGAACCTTTTTTCCTGTTCAGCATCTCTATACTCTTGTGTTGTCAGTATCTCTCCTTCTTTTACAATCTTTTTTACAATTTCATGAGTGTCTGTTGTTCCAAATGCATCTTTAAGTTCTTTTTCAGAAGCCCTTTCACCTTTCTTCATATCTTTGAATATAAATTCAGTTTCTGCTTGAATAAATTCACTTAAACCTTTTTTGAATTTTAACGCATCATCCAAATCAACTATTATCTCAAAATTCTTTCCTGTTTTTTTTATTCTTGCAGTTGTATTAGTCATTTGATTTTATAATTCTTTAATGCTTTCCCCTTCCAGTTTCTTTAATTTTGCAGTTTCTTTTGGAATATATGCTAATTCAAATTTTTTAATATTAAATTTACTTCCCTGCACTTTCTCAAATATTTCAAGTGCAAGTTTAACCCCTTGTTTTATAGAGAGGTCTTGTTTGTATTTTTCTCTTAATTCTTCTTTTATTTTATCATCATTCTCTCCAATTACATTTGTATAATATGAGAAATAATTTCCTGTTACATCACTCACAAAAACTTCTCCTTTCTTTCCATTTATCCCTGCAATCATCATTGAAACTCCAAAAGGTCTTGCTCCTCCATATTGGGTGAATTGCTGTTTCATATTTGCAATCTCTTTTATGACTAATTCAGGTTCTATAGGAGAATTATATGTTACTCTGTGTTGCTGTGAGAAAAGCTGAGCTCTTTCTATGAGTATTC
The DNA here is from genome assembly GCA_002069705.1 of Candidatus Diapherotrites archaeon ADurb.Bin253. Lineage (GTDB taxonomy): Archaea > Nanobdellota > Nanobdellia > Pacearchaeales > GW2011-AR1 > MWBV01. The sequence goes on from MWBV01000002.1 coordinate 45,165, forward strand.
TTGCATCAGAAAATATTCCTGCAGAACTAGCTATAATGTGAGAATCAACTTCAGATATTTTATTAACAGACCCTTTAACAACAAGTTTGTCTTCTGTTCTTTTATCTGCCAGTATAAACACTCCATCTGAACAAACCATCCCTATACTTGAGCTTCCAAGTCTTACTGTTTTTTCAGCATATTCAACTTGAAGCAAATGTCCTTCTGGAGAAAACATAGTAGCTGTTCTATCATAACCCATTGCTTGATGTTGTATGTCCATAGGCATATCCATTCTATATCAAGAGAATTTTATAATTATTTAGTTTTTTCTCTATTCCTGTTCAAATTTAACATTTTTAGAAGTTTTTAAGGTTTTTGGTGAACATTTTTATTAATTTAAACAGGATTTCTTTGTATTTTATCTGCTTAAACCTTTCAAAGTTCCACTAACCTTCAAGACCTCCATTCTCTCATGGAAGACAGCAATACTCGCCCTAACTAAATCAACTGCTTCCCTATTAACTGAGATAATTATTTTATCTTTATCTGATTTAATAAAACTTAAACCACACTTGCTCATTCCTAACTTTCCTGAAAATTCCAGAATTGCCTTTTCAATATTTTCTTTTAAGTATTTACCCTCTCCCCTAACAACAAGATACCTTTTGTTTTCTTTATGAGATGCTATTAGTGCTTTCATAATTTATTAAGGATAAAATAGTTTATATTTGTTATTGTATAAAGTTTTATTCAGAGAAATCCTCTGCTGTGTAAAGATAAACTTCTGTTCTATTGTCTTTCCAGCATTCAGCTTCCATCTCTCCTTTCAGACACAAATTACCTAAAAAATTTTCCTTTTCAGGTATAAATTCCCATACACTTGGAAGAAAAGTGCTTTGATGTAATCCTCTTTTTAAAACAACTCCATATACTTTATTTTCTAATTCTGAAAGTAATTCCTGATAATTACTATGCTTAAACAGAGTCGGAACACTTAAAACACTAATATCAATTCTAGCTTCTTTTAATTCATTATATTTCATAGGAGAAAATCTGGGGTCATTTACAGCAGCATTTATTGAATTTTCAATTACACATTCATATAATGGTTTTTGAGGGATTATATATCCTATACATCCTCTTAACTGTTCATCTTTAGTAAATGTAACAAAACACCCTTTTTCAACTCTTAAATTTTCAGGAACCTTTTCTGGATTTATTTTGAGTTTTGTTTTATCTTTAAGATATTTTTCAGCACTCTCTCTAGCCAGAGAAAGCAAAAACTCTTTTTCTTCTTCACTAAAACTCTCAATAAAAACAACTGCAGAATATCCTACAACACTTGATTTATCTCCATTTATCTCTCCTGAATTAGTGTATGAAACAAGATATGGTTTCCAAGATTTTTCTTTTGCAATTTCTAATAAACCTGCAACTGCCCATGGAGCATCTATTTCTGCATTAAATATCCCTTTTGAATCTAATTCCAGTATTTTATTTAAAGAATAAGAATCAAGTATCAACGCTTCATCATATTTGTGATAATGTGAAAGGTCTACACTCACAACAATTAAGTCTTCTTCATCTAAATATTTCAAAAGCACTTCTTTTAATTCTGTGCTATTTGTCTCTCCAACCAATAAAGGAACAATCTCAAATTCTTTAAGTTTAACTTGCAAAAAAGGAATTTCAAGTTCTAAGGAGTGTTCTTTTTCATGAGCTTCTTCAATGTTATTTATTATTTCTTCTTTCTCATCCATCTCTTTTGCCTTTTTACTAACCTTTACTTTTCCTAATGGGGTTGAATAATATTTAAAACCAGAAACAGAAACATTTTTCAGATAATAATTATGACTTGGTCCCATTAAGAAAACTGTTTTATAATCTCCTTGCAATTGGTTAAATGCACTTGCAGCAATATTCCCAGAATACACATATCCTGCATGAGGGACAATAACTGCTTTTACCCTTCCCTTAAAATCTATTCTTTTAGAATTATTAAAATATTCTTGAATTGATTTTTCAAGATTCTCTTTATTTGCAGGATACCATGTTCCAGCAAATTTAGCTTCCCTTATTTCTTCTTGGCTTATTTTATTTTTATTAGTCACTATAAATAAGACAATTAACACAATTATAAGGATTACTATAAAAAATACAGTTAATTTCAAATTAAATCTCTTTTTTTTCATCTCTAAATTAATATTCTCTCATCTAAAAATGTTCCTAAAAACATATTTAAAGCAATTATGCTAATTAATTATACAAAAAGAGAAGGATTTGCTGTAATGGAAATTTGTACAATTGGCGGCTATGAAGAAGTTGGAAAAAACATGACTGCTGTTAAGGTTGATGATGATGTAATTATATTTGATGCAGGAATTTATCTTCCTCCATTAGTTGAATTACAGGAACAAGAAGTGCAAGCTAGTTACACAGAGAATATGTTGAGAGCAGCAAAAGCAATTCCAAATGATTTGGTTCTTGATAAATTAGGATGGACAGATAAAGTAAGAGCAATAGTAATAGGACACGCTCATCTTGACCATGTTGGAGCATTACCTTATCTCGCAAATAGATATCCTAAAGCACAAATACTCGCGAGCCCATTTACAATGGCTGTTTTAGAAGGAATATTGAAAGATGAAAAGATAAGCATGAGAAATAAACGAAAAATTGTAAACGAAAACTCAACTTATCAAATTAAAGGAAGTTCAGGAAATCTTAAGCTTGAATTCATAAATACAACCCATTCAACAATACAATCTCTTTTTATTGCATGGCATTCTAAAGAAGGAGTTTTCTTTTATGGATTGGATTTTAAGTTCGATAATCATCCTGTGATTGGAGCTCCTCCAAATTATAAAAGATTAAAAGAATTAGGAAAATCAGGAATAAAATGTCTTGTAGTAGATGCATTATATTCAGATACAGATAGAAGAACTGCTAGTGAGAGAATAGCAAGAAATTTACTTGAAGATGCATTAGGAAACATCCATGATAAAAAATCTGCTATATTTGTTACAACTTTTTCCTCTCATATTGCAAGATTAAAAAGCATTGTAGAGTTTGGACAAAAAACAGGCAGAAAAATATTCTTCTTAGGAAGAAGTCTTAACAAATATGTTGAAGCAGCAATAAAAGTAAATCAATGCCCATTCAAAAATAAAATAGAAATAATCAAATACAGGAGACAAATAAATTCTTTTTTAAAAAGAGTAGAATCTAACAGAGAAAAATATCTGATTGTATGTACAGGACATCAAGGAGAAAAAGGTTCTATATTAGATAGAGTTGTTCATGGACAAACCCCATTTAAATTTAGAACAGGAGATAATCTTATTTTTTCTTCTAGTATTATACCCGCTTCTGTTAATATCAATGCGCGTGAAAAGATGGATAACAAGTTGAGAAAACAGGGAGTAAGATTGCAAACAGATGTTCATGTTTCAGGACACGGAGGTAGAGAAGATTTAAGAGATTTGTTGGGAATGTTAAAACCAGAACATTTAATCCCAGCTCATGGTACATTAAAACAGGAAGCCCCATTAATTGATTTAGCAAAAGAGATGGGATATAAATTTCAAGAAAACTCGCACTTATCTTCAAATGGTAAGGTAATAAAGATTTAAAGATGGCAAAGGTAAATGAAGAAATAGTTGGAGGATTAATATCTGCTCTATCAAGAAAAGAAACACTTGAAAAAGCAATGATGACTTTTTATAATGCAGGATATGAAAAAGAAGAAATTGAAGATTCTGCAAGAGATGTTTATAACAAGCTAGGCTCAAAAGGCATGGGTATTAATGGCTCATTGCAGGAAGCTCTGGATGATATTGCAAATAAAGCAGGTGTTACTAAAAAAGAAAAACCTAAGGAAGAAGAATCCTCAGAAGAAGTTTCTCCAGACCCTAATTTAAACATTAAACATATACCAGAAAAGAAACCTGAAACAAAACCAGAATCAATTCAAGATTCATCTATAAAAGAAGATATTTCAAGTAATAAACAAGTTTCAATTTATGGTTCAGATGATTCTCCTTCTAATTATCAGAATCCAGATGAATTAACTAAAAAAATAGAAGAAGCAATAAAAGGATTAAGGCCAGTAAATATTCCATCAAAAATAGAAATAGTTAATAGGAGTGAATTTTCTAAATCTCCAACAGTTGTTCAGCATGTTTCAGGTTATACAGAACCTCAAATAAAACCAGCAAGCAAGGCTGTAACTTATATGTTAATATTTATCCTTATAATTCTTTTAGGAGCATTAGTTGCAGTTTTCTTGTTTAAAGATGAATTAATACGATTGTTTAATGAATTAGGTTTAGGATAAATTAATAATATGCTTCTTTTTTAATAAGAAATGGCTTCAATATACCAACCAGCTGAAGATTCTTATCTAATGTCAAGAATATTAAAAGAACAATTACCAGAATTATTAAATAAAAATCCTGATTTAAGATTCCTTGAAATAGGGGCTGGCTCAGGAATACATCTTCAAACAGCAAGTAGATTAGGAGTTAAAAAAGAAAATATTTTCTCTTCAGATATAAACAAAAATTCTGTTAATCATTGTAATCTTCTTGGATTTAATTGTATATATTCAGATTTGTTTGAGAATATTGAAGGAAAATTTGATTTGATAATTTTCAATCCTCCGTATCTTCCTCAAGATTCAAATGAACCAGAAGATTCATCTCTTGCAACAACAGGAGGGGTTAAAGGGAATGAGATTATTCTAAGATTTTTAAATGATGCAAAATTTCACCTTGAAAAAAATGGAAAAATATTTTTAATCACAAGCAGTTTATCTGAAGATATTAATTTCCAAGATTTAGGGTATGTTGAAAAAGAATTAGGCTGTGAAAAATTATTTTTTGAAAGATTATGTATCTGGGAATTGAAAATTATCTGATATTCTTTTCAAAAACATCTCTTTTTTCTCTATAGAATATTCCTAAAGGAATCTTTGTTTTTCTGTTTATACCATTATAATCAAATTCCTGTGCTCTTTTCATAGCAGCTTCAAAGCTTTTCTCATTATGCTTTTTTTCTTTCAACATATATGTGTATTTTTTATAATTTGTATTAGAATGGAAAATTAAACATGGCTGTATAACTTCAATAAATGCAAATCCCTTGTGCTTAAATGCTTCTTCAAGAACTTCTTCTATTTGTTTTGCATCTGCATAAACTCTTGCAACAAAAGTAGCTCCAGCAGAAAGCATTAATTTTATTGGATTAATTGGAGGAACTCTAACTCCACGAGGATTTGTTTTATCTTTGAATCCTACTTCTGTTACAGGGGTTGGTTGCCCCACTGTTAAAGCAAATACTTGATTATTATGAACCAAATATTTTATATCGCTATTGTATCTTGCAGCATGAATTAAATGTTCCATACCTTCTGCATAAGCATCTCCATCTCCAGAGAATGCAATTACATTCAGATTTGGACTTGCAACTTTTACTCCTAATGCTGTTGGAAGAGCTCTTCCATGAAGAGAATTTATTCCATTTAAATTAATATAATCAAATATTTTAGCATGACATCCTATTCCTGTAACTATTGCATAATTTTTCTTGTCTCCATCATTTTTTATTTTTTTACTTAAGAAATTTTTAACACCTGCAAGTATCTGAAAGTTCCAGCATCCTGGACACCAAGTTGGTTTTGTATTTGTGTTTAAATTTGCTGACATTTTATTTTAAAACTTAACACCTCCCATAAATTCTTTCCATCTTGGAATTATAATTGAAACTGCTCCTATAAGCAAAGCAAGTATAATTCCCACTTCATTATGTTCTTGAGCAATTATTCTTTGTAAACTTACAATTATTATTAATACTCCTGAAAATATAAAATAAGGAATTCTCCAAGATTTTTTCTGGTCAATAAAAAACCAGAGTATATACAATAAAAGAATTGTAAATAAAACATGGTAGGATGCATCATATAATATGTTTCCCTCAGATAAATACATTGGTAAATACTTAAAAAATATTAGCCCAATTACCATTAAAATTGCAGTATAAGAAATCCAAATTAATTGCTGTTCAGTTTTTGTATTTAATTTTTTATTTTCTTGATTTTTTACTTTTTGTTTTTTTGCTGTTTCTTTTGTTTTTTTGCTTCTTGCTTTATTTTTTTTCATTTTCTGTTTTCTAATTTTTTTATCTTTTTATTTAAGTGTTTAATAACTTTAGGACGAGCTTTTTCCCACTCTTCTTTTAATAAACCATAAACAATATCATCATGAATTTTTTTAGTTGGTTTACATATTGACTCTTTTCTTAAAACACCTTCTTTTTGATATCCCATTCTTTCTTGTGTTTTTTGTGAGGCTTTATTTTCTTTAAAAACTTTTGATTTTAGTTTCCTTAATTTTAATTTATGAAATACAAAATCATTTACTGCAATTTTAGCCTCAGTTATATATCCTTTTTTTTGATACCTTTCATTTATCCATGAACCTGTTTCTGCAGTTCCCTGATCTTTTTTATAATCATTTAAATCAATTGCACCAATAACTTTTTTCTCTTTTCTTAATTCAATAAAAAATTTATAAGATTCTTTATCTTTCTTTTTTTTAGAACATCTATTCAAATATTCTAAAGCATCTTTTTTAGTGTATGGATAGGGTATGGTAAGAGTATTTTTTGAGATATTTAGATTATTTAACCCATCTACTAAATCTTTCCAATCTCCAATTCTTGGTTCTCTCAAAGTCAATCTTTTTGTTTCTATTTTCATATTAACCTCTTTTCTATTTCTTTTCTTAATTCATCTGCAAGAAAAGGACGTCCATCATATCTTAATATTTTATTTTTATCTTGTATAAACATACCAGTGTGTTTTGAGATAACTCCTGCTAATTGTCCTGTTGAAGAATTCTCTACAAGAATTATATTTTTCCTCAGAAGATTTTCTTTTATTCCGTCTGAAAAAGGTTCAAGATATTTTACATGTAAAAATTCAACATCTAAATCCTTTATTGCATCAAGTATAGCTCCTTTAGTTGACCCCCAGCTTACAACTACATTCATAGAATCTGTTTCACCATAAACAGAAAATCTTGGGAATTTTTCAACCTCTTTTTTTATTTCCTGAGTTTTTCTTAATCTCCTATCTACATTTGCTTTTATTATCTGAGCATTTTCTGTAGCACTTCCAATATTGTCTTTCTCATAACTATTATATCTTATAAGTTGTGTTGTATTTTCTACTTTTTTTATAGAAGATTCTTCTTCAAGTGTGTAATAACTTTCAGCAAGATGTTTATCTCCAAGAATTATAGAAGGTATTTTGAATTTTTGAGATAAATAAAATGCTTCATTTGTTATTTCCTGTGCTTCTTTTGGGTCTCCTGGTGCAGCAACTGTTCTTGGAAATTCTCCATGTCCAAAATTCAATGCCATATTCAAATCTCCTTGAGAAGTGTAAGTCGCAACACCTGTTCCAGGACCAGGTCTTTGTGCTAAATAAACAACAATAGGTATTTCTGCAACACCCGCCATACTTAATCCCTCAGTCATTAAATCAAATCCTCCTCCAGAAGTTCCAACCATAACATTTTTTCCTAATGCTGCACTCCCTAATCCTGCATTAACAACAGCAATTTCATTTTCTAATTCTATTACCTTTACACCATCAACTGGAGCTAACTCGCTAAGTATAGGTGTTGCAGGAGTCATCGGATATGCATAATAAATATCTATCCCTGAGTTTAAAGCCCCATTACATATTCCAATATTTCCATTTATGAAATAACTCTCTTTTTTTACTGTTCTTATTTTGCATACATTTCTTGTTTCTTCATCATATCCTCTTTTTGCATTTGCAAGATTTTCATTGAAATTTTTCTCTAGCTTTCTCAATCCTTCTTCAAGAAGTTTAAAATCCATACATAATAATTTGAAAATTCTCCCAGCATAATACATATTCTCCTTAGAATCTTTAAGCAATATTCCTCCTGTTTTCAAGTTTTTTTTATGGAGTTCTTCTGTTTTGCTATCTAAACAAACTAAAATATCTATCTTTGAATCATTACTAGATACAGGTTCATCTGAAAAAGTAATTACATTAAAGTTGTGTCCTCCTCTTATAAGTGATTGATAATCTCTTGAATAAAAAGCATAATTTCCACTTTTTATAATAGCATCACCTATAATTTGAGTTAAAATATTTGGACCTTGTCCTGCTTCACCCCCTATAAGTATATTATATCTCACTTTGTACCTCTTTATCGCAATTAATTTTATATATAGTAATAGTTTTGAGCTGTTATAAACTTTTTTGTATAAAAATAGTTAAAAATATTCATTAAATTAATACTAAAATGGTAAGGTTTGCTCACGACGACTTTAGGAGGAGTCTGCTAAAATGGTAAGGTTTGCTCACGACGACTTTAGGAGGAGTCTGCTAAAATGGTAAGGTTTGCACACGACGACTTTAGGAGGAGTCTGCTAAAATGGTAAGGTTTGCGCACATAGCAGATGTACATCTTGGAGGATGGAAACAACAACCAATGCAGAATTTAAACTTTGAGTCATTCAAAGAGGCTGTGAATATATGCATAACTTCTAAATTAGATTTTGTGCTGTTTTCAGGAGATTTATTTGATTCAGCATACCCTCCAATAGAGATACTGAAAGAAACTTTTGCACAATTTAAAAGACTTAAAGATGCAGGAATACCTTGTTTCACAATAGCAGGTTCTCATGATTATTCTGTATCCGGTAAAACTTTTCTAGATGTTCTGGAGAAAGCAGGATTTTGTAAAAATGTATATAATGCAGAAGAAAAAGAAAATTCAATAACTCTAAATCCTGTTATTTACGGAAATGTTGCAATATATGGATATCCAGGTAGAAAATCTGGTTTAGAAATAGCAGATTTGAAAAAAGTTAAATTCAATGATGCTCCTGGTTTATACAAAATATTTATGCTTCACACAACAATAGACAGAGTTGTAGGAACACTCCCAATTGAATCAATTAATCCAGATAGACTTCCTCATGCAGATTATTATGCTCTTGGGCATATTCATGTTTTTTACAGCGATAGAGGATTTGTTTATCCAGGTCCACTATTCCCAAACAATTTCAAAGAACTTGAAGATTTAAAGCAAGGTTCTTTTGTAATTGTTGATACTGAATCTAATTCAAGATTACAAAGAATAAAATTGCCAACAAAGCAAATAGAACACATGGTTATTGAAATAGAAGATGCATTAACAGGAACAGAAAAAATAATTTATGAATTAAATAAAAGAAATCTTAAAGATAAAATAATTCTTCTTAGGGTCTATGGTGAATTAAAAAGAGGAAAATCTTCTGATATAAAATTTTCTAAGATTGAAGAATTTGTTAAAGGCAAAGAAGCTTATTTTTTATTAAGAAATACTCATGATTTAATTTCTGAAGAACAGGAACTAGACCTTAAACTACCTGAAAAAGATTCAGAGAATATAGAAGAAGAAACAATAAAGGTTTATTCTGAAGAAAACCCTTCTTCTTTCAATAAAATAATTCCAGAATTAATGAATGCACTTTCAATAGAAAAACAAGAAGGAGAAACAACAGAAACTTTCAATAACAGGATACTTCAAGGAACTAAAAAGTTCTTTAAATTTCCTAATTAATTAAAATGAAAATAAAACGAATAATATTAAAAAATATAAGAAGCTATGAGTATCAGGAAATAACTTTTCCAGAAGGTTCAGTCCTTCTTTCAGGAGATATTGGCTCAGGTAAAACTTCAATACTTTTGGCAATAGAATTTGCATTATTTGGTTTACAACCTGGACAAAAAGGTTCTTCTCTCTTACGCAATGGGCAAGTTAATGGAGGAGTTGAAATAGAATTTGAAGTTGACAATAAAACAATAATTATTGAGAGAACCTTAAAAAAAACAAAATCTATTTCTCAAGATTACTGTTCAATTTCAATAGATGGAGATAAAAAAGAAATTTCAGTTACAGAACTAAAAAGTAAAGTCCTTGAAATATTAAACTATCCGAAAGAATTTTCAAAGAAACAGAATATACTTTACAAGTTCACAGTTTATACTCCACAAGAAGAAATGAAGCAAATCATTCTTGAGGATTCAGAGACAAGAATAAATACTTTAAGACATGTTTTTGGAATAGATAAATACAAAAAAATACTTGAAAACGCTTCTGTGTTAATTGCTAAAGTAAGAGAAGAAAAAAGAATAAAGGATGCTATAACTTCAAATCTTGAACATGATAAATTACACATAGAAACCAAAGAAAAAGAACTTTCAGAAAAATCATTTAGCATACTTTCATTTGAAGATGATTTAAAGAAAAAATCTGAAAAAAGAAAAATTATTCAGGAAGAAAAAGAAGAGATATTTAGAAAAATAGATGAAAAGAGAAAGCTTCAGCAGGAAATCGAAAAAACAATATTTCTTAGATCAACTAAAGAAGACACTATTTCAAGCAATTCACGCATGATGACTCAGCTTAAATCTCAGATTCAGGAACTAAAAGATTTAGATTATGATGAAAAAGAAATAGAAAAATTGGAAAAAGATATTTCTGAATTAAAATTAAAGAAACAAGAGTTAAATGAACAAAATATACACATTACAAGTTTAATCCATTCTCTTAATTCTAAAAATTCTGACAATGAAAAAGTAAAAGAAAAACTTAAACATCTTGAAGTCTGTCCAACATGTCTTCAGGAAGTTGACCCAGTATACAAATCAAATGTTGTTAATCAAATGGATTCAGACACTTCTGCAAATAATAATTTGATAAAAGAAAACACAGAGAAAAAAGAAGCCATAAGGGACCAAATGCTTAAACTTGATTATGACTCTTCAATAAAAGAAAAAAGAATTCACGAATTAAGAATATTGAAAGTAAGATTACGTGAACTTGATGATAAACAAAGACATCTAACAACACTGGAAAAAACAAATCTTGCTTTAACTAAAGATTTAGAGATGCTTGACAGCCAAATAAATCTCCTTAAATCAAGTGTTTTTGAACTTAACAAATATGATAATATTAATGATGCAAAGCAAAGAGAGCTTAATGAAGCTTTGAGAGAAGAAAAACTAGCAGAAATAAAAGTTGCAGAGCTGAAAAGAGAAATAGAAGTATTTTCAAGACAAATAAATGAGATGAAGGAGCGTGTAAAAAAGACAGAAGAAATAAAACAACAAGCTCATTATCTTTCTGATTTAGAAGAATGGCTTTCAAAGAAATTTATACCAATAATTCTTGTTGTTGAAAAAAATGTTTTCACTAAACTGAAAATAGAATTCTCTAAACTTTTTTCTAAATGGTTCTCTATGTTAGTGTCAGATAGTTTTAATGTAAGATTAAGTGAAGATTTTACACCAATAATAGAACAACAGGATTATGAAATAGATTATGCTTATCTTTCAGGAGGAGAGAGGACAGCTATTGCCCTTGCATATAGACTTGCACTAAATCAAGTAATTAATTCTTTTTTGAGTAAAATAAAAACAAGAGATTTAGTTATACTTGACGAACCAACAGATGGTTTTTCAGAACAGCAATTAGATAAGATGAGAGAGGTTTTAGATGAATTGAATGTTTCCCAGTTAATAATTGTAAGTCATGAACAGAAGATTGAAAGCTTTGTAGATAATGTAATAAAATTCAAGAAAGAAAACGGGAGAAGCATTATTGAAACTAAATAAAATTAGCAATATCTTGCTTTTTTCACAACCAAAAATTTATAAACTTTATATGCATATGAAATGCATATTAAATACACAGCATATACACATTAAATAAATGCAAGGAGAGAGCATGAAAAACAAGACGATTTCTGCTAGAGTAGAATTAAATGATTACACTAACAGAGTTTTAGGAGTTATAAAAATGAAATTTGGATTAAAAGATAAATCTGAGGCATTGAATAAATTTATTGAACTTTATGGAGACGATGTAATAGAAAGAGAGGCAAAAGATGAATATATTAAAAATGTAATAAGAATATCTGAGAATCATCTTAAGAAGTATGGAAAAAGAAAAATGACTCTACAAGAATTAAACAAACTCTGCGAGGAGTAAATGTTTGATTTTGATATTTCTGATGAATTGAAACTTATTATTATGAAATTAGTAAAAAAAGACAAGAAAAAAGTAGAAATTATAAACAAAAAGATTAAGGAAATAATAAATTGTGATAATGTTTCTATAAACCACTACAAGAATTTAAGGTATGATTTAAAGGAATTTAAAAGAGTGCATATTGACAAGAATTTTGTTTTAATATTCAAGGTAGATTTAACTAATAACTTTATTTTATTTGTGGACTTTGACCATCATGATAGAGTGTATAAATAAATCCTCAGATATTAACAATTTTTCCACAACCAAAAAATTTATAAAATCATCAATTTTACATATAATATAAATTCTGAATTGATTTTATCGGAAAATCTAAAATGGATGAAGAATTAAAAAAATCAATGTTAAAGACAGGTACGACAATATTAGGAATTGTTTGTAAAGACGGTATTGTTATGGCTTCTGACAGACAAGTTTCTGCAGGAAACCTGGTTGTAAGCAAAAATTATGCAAAGACAATAAAGGTAAATGATTATCTTCTTGTTTCTTTCACAGGCATGGTTTCTGATGCTCAGAGAGTTGTAAAAATTTTACCAGCAGAATTAAAACTTAAGGAACTTAGGGCTAAATCAAGACCTACTGTTGAACAGGCAGCAAACTTACTTTCAAGTATACTATATTCTGGAATAAGACAACCTTCAATGATTCCAATGCAAGTTGGAAATTTAATAGGAGGTTTCAATGAAGATGGAACAATAGAACTCTACACTGTTGAACCAGCAGGAAGTGTTGTTAAAGTAGAAGATTATGATGCAAACTTTGGTTCAGGTATGCCTTATGTTTTAGGATTATTAGAGAGACAATACAAAAAGGACTTAACTCTTAAAGAAGGAGTTGAACTTGCAAAAGAGGCCTTAAAATCTTCAACTCAAAGAGACATGGGTTCAGGATATGGAATTGATGTGTTTACAATAACAAAAGAGGGAATTAAAAAAGTCGTTGAACAACAGATTCTTCCGGAATATATAGACGAGAAGAAATAAATTTACATATATTTTTAAAATGGAAATTTTAGATAGAATTACAGAAAAATTACATGGAAAAGTTAAAGAAGCTAATTTTGAAGGAGCAAATATAGTTCTATATACTGATAATGAGAAATTTTTCAAAGAAGGAGAAGGTCAGATAAAAAAGATAGTTGATGAAATAAAAAAAAGAATAGAACTTCGTGCAGATCAGAAAATTTTATCTCCAAAAGAAGCAACAGAGAAAAAAATAAGAGAAATAGTTCCAGAAGAAGCAGAAATAACAGAAATTTTATTTGATGCTCCAAGAAGCATAGTTGTTATAGAAGCTAAAAAACCAGGATTAGTTATTGGAAAAGGAGGTTCTATACTTGAGGATATTAGAAAAGAAACTCTCTGGGTTCCACAGGTTCAGCGTTCTCCTGCAATAAGAAGCAAGATAACAGAAAATATCAGAGAAGTTCTTTATGATAACAATAATTACAGAAGAAAATTCCTTAATGATATAGGTGAAAAAATTTACAAAGGATGGAATCCAGATAAAATAGAAGAGTGGGTAAGATTGAGTTTCTTAGGAAGTGGAAGACAAGTTGGAAGAAGCTGTTTGCTTTTGCAGACCCCTAATTCAAATATTCTTTTAGATTGTGGAATTGATGTGGCTTCTTCAGGAAATGATAAATTCCCTTATTTTAATATTCCAGAATTTGATATCTCTCAATTAGATGCAATTATATTGAGTCATGCACACTTAGACCATTCAGGATTACTTCCTTATCTTTACAAGATGGGATATCGTGGACCTGTATATATGACTGCTCCTACAAGAGACATTGCAGCTCTTCTTGCTTTGGATTTTATAGGTGTTGCTTACAAACAAGCTGCTGCTCCTTTATTTAGTTCAGCAGATATAAAAGAGATGGTAAAACACAGTATTTGTTTGAATTACAATGAAGTAACTGATGTTACACCAGATATAAGAATAACTCTCTACAATGCAGGACATGTATTGGGCTCTGCACAAGTTCATATCAATATAGGAAATGGTTTACATAATTTTGTATATACAGGAGATATGAAATACGGCAAGACAAGACTTTTGGACCCTGCTGTAAACAAATATACAAGAGTAGAATCAATTCAAGTAGAATCTACTTATGGGAGCAAAGAAGATATTCTTCCTCCAAGAAAAGATACTGAAAAGAAATTTATTGACATGGTAAGAGAAACAATTGAAAAAGGAGGAAAAGTTCTTCTTCCAGAATTAGGTTTAGGTCATGCTCAGGAAACTCTTTTAAGAGTTGAAGAAGCTATACGAACAGGAGAACTTCCAAAAATACCTATGTATATTGATGGTATGATTTGGGATATTAATGCTATTCACACAGCATACCCTGATTTTTTAAGTGCAAACATACGTTCTTCAATTTTCCAAGATAAAAATCCATTTGTTTCAGATATTTTTGTAAGAGTTGCTTCACCTCAAGAAAGAAAACAAGTTATTGAAGGAGGTCCTTGCATAGTTATTGCAACTTCAGGTATGCTTGTTGGAGGAGCTTCTGTTGAATATTTCAGATACTTTGCAGACAATCCAAATAACCTTATTATATTGAGTTCATATCAAGGTCCAGGTTCACTTGGAAGAAAATTACAAGATGGTGAAAAAGTAGTTTCTATTGAAGGAGAGAGAGGAATGCAGGAAATAAAGGTAAATATGAGAGTAGAATTATTAAGTGGTTTAACTCCTCACTCAGGAAGAAATGAATTAATGTCTTTCTTCAATAACATGTATCCAAAACCAAAAAGAATACTTATTAATCATGGAGAAGTTTCAAAGTCTTTGGATTTAGCTTCTTCATTATACAAAGTTCATAGGGTAGAAACAACTGTTCCAAGAAATCTTGAAATTGTTAGATTGAGATGATTTTATATTTCTTATTATATCTTAAATAAGATAACTATACAAATTATTATAAATTAGATATACCTAATATAAATATGGCTTCAAGAATAAGAGAATATTTTGAAAGACATTATAGTTTTTTAAAAGGTTTAGCTAGTATAGGTGTTTCTGGAATCTATCAGCCTAAATTACCCTCTTGGATGAAAGAGGGATTAACTCCTCAAGAGCAGGATTATCTTGCAACAAAAGAGGATTGGGAAAAAGTAGGAAGTGATTTAGAAAAAGCAATGAAAAACACAGAATTAAACAAAGAGTAATATTATTTTTTATCTTTATTAATTTCTTTCCACTCTTTTTTTGTTAATGCCATCTTGTATTCGTCTCTTCCTGTTTCAGGTTCTTTTAATTCTTCAGTTATCTTAAATCCCATTTTTTGGTAGAGATTTGAAGCAGGATTGTTTTTATATACATCTAAATTTATTTGAGATACATGTATTGAATTAAAAGCATAATCTATCATTAATTTAAGTGCTTCTTTCCCAAATCCTTTTCCTCTATCTCCAATCATTATTCCTATTTCAGGTCCTTTCTTAAAATCTGGACTATCAACTAAATTAATATCTCCTACTGGTTTTCCTGTTTCATTATCATATATTCCAAGAGTTAAATTTGAGAGGTCTTCTCTCCACTCATTATGCATCTGAATAATCTCTTGAATACTCATGTCTTCTTCCTCTCCAATACCATCTATAATTTCTATTTGTCTTAACCACTGATAATATTTTTCATAGAATTCGTCCTCTACAATTGGTCTTAATGTTATTTTTTCCCCAATAAGAACAGGAAAAGTTTTTTTGTTCTTTTTGTGATATCTTGCTATCTCTTTTGCCACCTATATTCTTGTTATTTAAACTTTAAAAACCCTAATATCTTGTATAATACATGAAACACAACCTCAAAGTAACACTCATAATTCTTGCTATGTTTGTTGTAACTCAATTTATTGGTTTATATGTTGTGAATCATTACTCAGTTAATGGACATGAACTTCCCTATGGAATGGAAGTTCCTGAAGCAGAACAGGAAACAGATTTTTACACCTCTTTTTTGCCTTCAATAGTAATTGCTTTTATATTTGCAATACTCTTACTCATACTTCTCACAAAGTTTAATTTTAATTTTATTTTAAAACTGTGGTTTTTTGCAGTTATTCTTATAGCAATAGGAATCTTCCTAAACACCTTTTTTCCAAATGAAAAATACTTTCCATATATTGCATTAATCTTTGCACTCCCATTAGCAATATTAAAAATATTTAAAAGAGATTTTTTAGTTCACAATGCAACAGAACTTGTTATTTACCCTGCTATAGCTGCAGTTTTTGTTCCTCTTTTAAATATATGGACAGTAATAATCTTATTAGTATTAATTTCTATATATGATATGTGGGCAGTCTGGCGTTCAGGAGTTATGCAAAAGATGGCTAATTATCAGATAAATGAGCTTAAGATTTTCTCTGGTTTCTTTATCCCGTATGTTTCCAAGAAAGTTAGAATGGAGATAAAGAAAACTCCTAAATCAGAATTAAAGAAAAAGAAGATTAAAGTAAATATGGCTATTTTAGGAGGAGGAGATGTTGTTTTCCCAATAATAACTTCAGGAGTAGTTCTTGCTAACTTTGGAGCAGTTCCTGCAATATTTGTAATCCTTGGAGCAACACTAGGACTTAGTTATCTTTTGTTCTTTGCAGAGAAAAAGAAATTCTATCCTGCAATGCCTTTCATAACTGCAGGTATTTTCCTAGGTATTTTAATTTCTTGGGCATTAAAGTTAATCACCTTTTAATCTTCCCTTTTTATAGTTTCTTTTAAGATTTCTCCATTCTGCTTTTTTATTATATATTCTATTGTTTCTTCATTTGTTGGTTCAAGAAAATAGCCATTTGGAGATATTTCCAGAAAAGCATCTTCATGCACTAATTCATATAAATTGCACCCATATTGGGGATTATATCTCATAGTTTTATATGGATTAAGTGTTATTTCTCTTCCTTCTACACTTTTTATATATCCTGCTATTGTGATATTTCCAGTAATATTTGCAAAAAACCATTTATTAATAGATTCTTCAAGTTTGCTTTTCCTTTTATCTATTCCAAATTTATTTTGGCTCATAAATATCCTACCAGTAAACGATTTATAAATCTTTATATTGTAACTACTTATGAAATACAACATGTAGAAATATTTATAAACCCCTAAAGAATAGTAACTTTATGAAAAATTCAGGTTATTTACCCTATCACAAAATAAGGAAGGAAAGTATCAATTCTAGAGAATATCATGGCAATTTAGTGGATATTGTCTGTCTTGGAAGATGGAGATTAGAAGATGAGGCAGATATGAAAATTGAAGCAGGTCTAGCATACAGCCCTTCTGCAATAAAAGAAAAAGCAAGAGTAATGGATAATTTAGCTGTTCTAAAAGGATACGATGCTTATTTGGAAAATATTCTACCTCAATTTAAGAAAAGTCTTATGGGAGCATTACTTAATTAAAATGAACACACAAAAAGAAAACAAGAATTTGGAAGAGAAGGTTGATGATATTATCAAAACCACATCTCTTAGAAATAAATTAAAATCAATAGAAAATCAAAGAAAAGAAGTAAAATTAGAAGATATAAATAATATTTTACAAAGATATAATACAATAGTTGATTATTTTGTAGAAAATAGAGACAGAGTAGAAAGCAACAGAACATACCTTGTAGAAGTAATGTATGGATTATCAAAATGTATTGTTCCTGTGGTGTATGGTGATAGTCAATTAAAGGAAAAAGATTCTAATTTTATCTTAATCAAGAAACTATCTAATGAAATAAAAGATATGCTTAATATTAAATCAGAATATAAAAGTGGAACAGGAACAGGTGTAGGAGGTTCAATTTAAAATGTTAGTTAAACAGGAATTAATTAATAAAATCAAAGATTATTTTGATTTGAATGTTTATGAAACAAAAGTATGGCTTGCTTTAATTGGAAAAGGCTCAGCTTCTGCAGGTGAAATTGCAGAGCTTTCAGGAGTTCCAAGAAGTAGAACTTATGATGTTTTAGAAACACTTGAAAAAAAAGGTTTTGCAATAGTTAAACTTGGTAAACCTGTTAAGTATTTGGGTGTAAAACCAAGAATGATTCTTGACAAACTTAGAAATAATGTAAGAAGTGAAGCAGAAGAAAGAATACAAAGTCTTTCAAATATAAAAGACACAGAAGAATTTGCTCAACTTGAAGAAATTTACAAAGGTGGAGTAGACCCTGTTAAAAGAGAAGATGTTTCTGCTGCAATAAAAGGAAGGTCTAATATTTCAAATTATTTAAGAGAAATAATAAGAAATGCTAAAAGAGAAGTATTAATATGTGCAAGTGCAAGAGATATACTTTCAAAAACAAAATTATTCCAACAAACTTTTAATGTTTTGAAAAAAGAAAACATCAAGATAAGACTCTGCCTTTCAGGAGAAGACAATTTAATAAAGAAAGCAGAAAATGAATTTGGAATAAAAATAAAGAAAGTTGATGTTATTGCTAAATTCTTTATTATAGACAGAGAAGAAATTTTATTCTATTTATCTAAACCAGACAGCAAAGAAGAATCAGCAATCTGGCTTAATTCAGAATTCTTTTCAGCATATTTTGCTTCATTGTTTGAATTAGCTTTTGGCACAGATAAAAAGGAGAAAAAGTAAAATGGAAGAACAACAAAATTACAATAAAAAACCAAAATATTCAGATAACCTAAAAAGATACCCTTTGGGAGAAGGAAATTGGCTTATGGGGATTCAAACTTCAAAAAGATTTCATTGTTGGGGAGAAATTGCTGGAAAACACATTGATCTTAAAGGTGAGAATCTTCAAGAAGTAGAAAAAGAATTATACAATGTTCTTGAAAAACTAAAAATAGATTATTTGAATAAGGCAAGCAAATCAGAAGAAATTGCTCTTAGAATAAAAGAAAATGGTCTTGAAAAGACTTCTAAATATTTAGGAGGAAAAAAATAAAATGCAAGAAAAACTAGTTTACACTGCGAAAGAAAGAATTCCAGGGCAAAACAACTTTGTAAGGATAAACGAGTCTGTAGGTGTTGTATTGAAAAGACTTGGATGGAAAGTTTTAAACAGCACTTATTTGCTTTCAGAAGGCCTACCTGTTGAAGCATATGGATATTATGTTCTTCCAGGTATAGGAGTTATAAAAACAGTTTTAACTTCAGAAGATTCAGAATACAACTTTCATGTTTGTATTTTAGGATTTGAAGAAGAAAAGCAAGAGTATCACAGACTTAAGATGTATCTTGAAGATACTTTGAGAAAAGTTTTACACTGATTAATTTACAGAATGGCAGCTTGGAATAATTTGGACATAGGAAGGATAATTGTTTATAGAAATAATAGTGGTGAAAATAAGAAAATAACAATATGTAATTATGATAAAGAGAAAAACCATATATTAGAGATTTTGGAGTACCCAATTTCTTTAACTTCTAAATTAGATGTAATGGGTTTAAATAAAAATAAGGAAGTTAAAAGTGAAGATTATCTTGAAAGACCCGGAGATTGGTGTGCATCAGGAAATGTTTCTTCAGAAGAAAGAAGTGTATTAGAGAAATTAGCTGGTTTTTCTAATGATATTCAAATATAATTAAACTCTTTTATGTACATTTCGTTTATTATCTTTGTATTTTTAGTTTTCCATTTATCTAAAAATCCTTTTAAATTAAAATTAATTTTCTCTTTAGCATAGAGTCTTCCTGCTTTTTCATAAACTTCTTTATGTTCTTTTCTGAAATTGTCACAGTTCTTTTTATCTTTTAAATAAGGCCCAGGATAAATTATCTCTTTCTTTTCCTCTGCTATAAAAAAGGAATCTGCATAATCTTTATTGGAATATTCAAATCCTCTTTTTTTCACAATAAAAAATCTGCTTATTTCTTTTGTTAAATATTCATAAAATTTGAGGAGTTTGCTACCTGCTACATCTCCTTCAGGTTTGCTTGTGCTAGTTTTAATTCTAATAAAGTCCTTTCCTCTTTTAATTGAATATTGCCTCACTTTATTGAAATCTATTGTTTTCAACTCAAACTTGTTTATAGAGGGATTTTCAAGGAATTCTTTGCAGGATTTCTGAAACATTTCAAAGGTTTCTTTACTTAATGCAGCTAAAACATTTCTTTGTTTGTATGTTGGGTCTATGAGGATAATAGGAGAATTCAGCTTAGAGCTGTTTAAATCCATTAAAACATCTTTTTTATTCTTAAACTGCTTTTCTATATCAATTATCAATTTCTCTTTTTTGATGTTTAGCTTAGCCATAGCATTTATGAATTTTTCAAATCCCTTGTAATAATAAACGAGTAATTCCAAGGAATATCCAGAAAAACCATGTATATATGATTCTGCCCCATAACATCTATTTGCGTAACAAAAAGCCTTTGCAATTTTTATCTCATCTAGTATATTTTTCTTTTTAACTCTCCTGTTAATGTATTTAACATGAAGATAAGATAAATCAGTTATATTCTCGTGTTCTTTAGGATTTTTTATTTTTCTAACTGGAATTAATTCTATAAAAAAATCTTCAGAACAGTCTACTCTAAAATAATCTCTGGAGCCATGAACAACACTTATTGTTCTTGATTTATCTATTAATTTTCTGGTTATATCTGAAATTTCTGTGTTTTTGTATTTTTTATCATATCTTATAAAAACATCTACATCATATCTGTCTTTTTTTATAACAGTTTTTTTTGCAAAACTCCCTCCAACAAAAATTTCTGCATCTATTTTGTATTTCTTTATGTTTGATTTTATTTCTTTACAGAAAGAATCAACACCTTTTTTTATTCTCTTTAAATCTTCTTCAGGAGGTCTTATTTTTTCAGTTATCTCTTTTAGAATTTTTTTTACTCTTTTTGTTTTCATTAGGGTTTTTTATCTCCTTTATATTCTTTACACTTCTTTGTAGAGTCGAAGCTAAATCAATAATATATTTTCCTTCTTCAAGTTTGTATATTAAAGGTCTTTTTTTATTGAAGACATTGACTATGTCTATTTCAAATTTACCATCTCCCAAAACTCTGACAGATTCTAAATCCAGTATAACAGGTGTTTCCTCGTCGGTTATTCCAACCATTTCTCTTATATCTTTCTCTATTACACTCTTTTCTGTTTCAGGTATTTCTATTGTTTTATTCTTTATCCGTTCTAATTGTTCTTGTTTTATGTAAAAAAAGAATTTCCCTCCGCAATTGTTGCATCCAGTCAACAATTCTTTGCTTCCTAAGGGTATTATTTTAGAACATTTGACGCATTGGTGTGGCATAGGACATAAAATTAAGAGAAGTTTATAAAATTAATGCATCATATTCAGTTTATGTTCTATGAAAGATTGACGATTTAAGTCGTATAGATATATCTATTTTATTCAGTTTCCAAGTTTTTCCTAGATTAAAATGATTTACCCTCTACATCTATTTTTATGTATTGTAGAGGGTAAGTTTATAAAGTATGTTTTCTTGTATAAATTATCATGGTATATATTTATAAGAAAATAGTAGGAAATAAAGATTATTACTACCTTAGGTTATCTGAGAGGAAAGGAAAAAGAGTAATTTCAAAAGACATTGCTTATTTAGGAAGTTCTATAGATGAAGTTAAGAAAAATCTTGAGAAATTATCTAAATATAAAGATGAGATAAGAAAATCATACAAAAAGATACATAACTTCATTGAACCCAACTATTATCTTGAAAAAGCTAAAAAATTAAAATTAAAGAAAGATGTTTTTTTAAAAGACAAACTTGAATATGTAGAAGCATGTAAGCTTCATTTTGATAAGCATTTCAAGAAATTGGATTTACTGACCCAAAAAGAAATACTAAAAGATTTTGTTATAGAGTTTTCATTTAATACTGCTTCTATTGAAGGAAATACAATAAATTTAGAAGAAGCTAGAAATTTACTAGAGAATGGATTAACTCCTAAGGATAAAAGTTTAAGAGAGATTTATGATTTACAAAATACAGAAAGAGTATTCTTTGATATTTATAATTCAAAAAAAGAGATTAATCAGGAATTTATTATTAATCTTCATAAAGGATTAATGGCAAATATAGATTTAAGAACAGGATATAGGACAACAGATATTCGAGTTATAAAATCTAATTTTGATGCAACTCCTGGTTCCTATGTTAAAACAGATATGGATTTATTATTAAAATGGTATAACAAGAATAAGAAAAATTTACATCCTCTGACTCTTGCAACAGTATTTCATCATAAGTTTGAGAAAATACATCCATTTATGGACGGGAATGGAAGAACAGGAAGAATGCTTTTTACTTATATTCTACTCAGGAATAAATACCCTCCAATAATTATACATAAAAAAACAAGGAAAGATTATTTGGAAGCATTAAGAAAAGCTGATAAGAGTGGATTATTAGAGGCAGATGTTAATAATTATTTTGAATTAGTGCAGTTTTGTGCTGATGAATTAATTAAAGGATACTGGAATTTATTTCTATAACATCCTCTTTAATAATTTCACTTACTTAAAAGCAATTCAATCTTCTTCGGATTTCTTTTAATCTCTTTAACTATTGTTGCAGGTCCTATTATTGTTATTGCCCCTAAATCTCCTTTACTTAATGCTTTAATTAAGCTGCTTCTCATTCTATCAAGAATACTCATATCTCCACCACCTTCTATTACTGCAAGCTCAATACCTTTGAAATCTTTTACATGTCCAATCATTGCCATAGTGTCTCCAATAAGTCTTGCTTCTTCTTCAGACCTAAGTCTCCCTTGTATTAACAATATATTATTTCCTAAAACTATATTGAGAATCCTTCTTATCCTTTCATGACTATTTAAGTCCCTTATTTCAGAATAAGGAAGAAACTGTATAGAAAATCCCTTTATCTTTCCTAGTTTTTTATCACCCTTTGCCATCTTATTATGTTATGTAAAATTATTTTTTAAATGTTTTTTGCCAATTTAAATATTGATTCGTAAAATTCTTCAAAGTTCTCACCACTTCTTGCACTAACTCCAACTACATCATATTCTGGGAAAGCTGCTTCTATTTTTTTTAAGTCAGATTTCTTTAAATCTATTTTATTACCTACAATTAATACAGGTATTTTTCTAGCAACTAAATTACCCACTATAGTTATATTTACTTGATTATAAGGGTTCTCTGTTGAATCTAGGACTATTACAACAACATCCATATCATCTAACCACTTTATACTCTCAATAACCCCTTGTGTAGCTTCTTTTGCTCTCTCTTTAGCTTCTTTTTTCTTCATATTATACTTCAAGAATTCTTCATAATCTATTTTTGTAGCAATACCTGGAGTATCAATCATCTTAAACATTAGAGTTTTACCCTTGTATTTTATTTCAACTTTCTCTTTAAATTGAACATTTCTTGTTTCATGCGGAACTTTACTCACACTTCCTATTTCTTGTCCTGTAAAGTCTTTGCATATTCTGTTAGCTAAACTCGTTTTTCCTGCATTTGGAGGCCCATAGAATCCTAATTTTATTTCTTTTTTATTCTTGAAAAGACTATTAAATATCTTTTTAAAAAAATTCTTGAATATTTTTATTGCCATATTATATGTTTTATTCAGATAGGTTTATTAAATTTTTGTTACTATTTCTTTTTAGGTTTTTTCTCTTGCTCTTGAGAACCTATATTGAGTGGAGGATGTATTAGTCCAGCAATTTTTTTGCCTTCATACTTCTGCAATGCATAATTTACTTGTTCTTTTGTCCATCCTGCTTTTTTAAGATTTTTTATTATATCATCTCTAGACATTCCTTTTCTTTTTGCACCTTGAATATATACCATTATATTGTAAAGGTTGTTCTTTGTTTTGAAAAGATAAGTTTCATATTTTTTTCTATACCATATCTGTAAAAGAATATAAGAGATTACACTAATTAAAACTAAAATTATAACTATAAGAACAAAAAGAGCCCATTTCTTAGGTTTTTGCCATCTTTCATAATCTCCTATTTTAGGAGGAGTTAATTTATCTATTGAAGGAGAGATAAACACAGGGATATCTAGGAAATTGATATTTGAAGTTGTTGAGAAGCTTACTGTATCATAAACATCATTTAAATTAAAATAAAGATATCCATTATATTCTTTAACAGGAAGAGTTTCATCTTCAAACACAACATTTTCTAAGTTTCCTATAATCATGTAAGCTTCCTCTTTCATCTTTGATTTGTCAAAGTTGAAAGTATAAACATTTACTACTTCTTGATTACCTGCCTCATAATAAGCAGTTATTTCATTGAATTTAACAGTTGTCTTTAATTTTTCATTGTTCCATATATAAACAGCATCAATATATTCATTTTCCTTACCTAAAAATTCTCCTCCGTCTATTTGTGCTAGAATATGAAGATTTATTGCTTCTCTGTCAGGATAAAATGTCATAGGGTTTACATTAGCTGTTTTACTTATTTTTTTTGGTATTCTTATTTCAGTTAGATTTTCCAATAAATTTTCATATTCGCTTGAAGAACCCTTTTCATATTCTGATTTTATTAAGTTTAATTTTTCTTCAATTTGTTTTATTTTGAAAGATTCATTCAATATTTTTTGTGTAGAAATATCATATTCGCTTATTTCATATTTTGAAATATTCAAATCAACATACTTACTAGCAAGAATCTTTTCTATATCTTTTCCTCTAGAACTAATCTCTAATACTTTTTCAAACAATTTTTGACCATCAAGGTCTAATCTGTAAGTTATATTTCCTTCTGTTGCAGGCATCTGAAAGCTTGTTCCTGCAATATAAAATAATTGAGGAGCAGAATTAATTGAAGTATTAGTTGAATCAAATGGTATAGAAGAATACTCAATATTGTAAGATTGACTTAATAATGTGGATAATGAAACACTATTTCCTAAAGAATCATTGAATGTAGAGTTCAAAGATTGGTTAAAAAAGCTTATATTCAATGTTGCTTGAAGATATTCTGAAGGTTCATATTTGTTTTTTATCATACTTCCTTTTTCTGATACTTGAAATGAAGCAGAAGCTAATCCAAATAAAACAACTGCAAATACAAGAATAAAAATGTTTTTACACCTCATTATTATTATAACAAAACCTTTTTTATAAACCTTTTTAATTTATTTTCTTTTATTCTTCGATGATTTTCTTGAATTTTTAGAAACAACTTTCTTTCTCTTTGTTAAATAATGGTATGTTAAATAAATTAATGCAACTAATATTAACGCTATTATTACATGATATATTCCAAAGAATGGAAGCTGTACTAATGCAGGACAAATTATTGTTTGACTAGTTGAACCAGAACATGAAGAAGACTCGCCGAATGGATCATATCTATATATTATATTTCCTAAAGAATCTCTTTCTTCTACAAATTTAGAGCCATCTCCTCCCCATGCAGGAATTTCAGAGAAACTATTTTGTTCATCCCAAGTCCATGTACTAGTTAATATACGAGTAATTGACTGCACACCTTCTTCACACACCTCAGTTCCTGTTGATTTTCCAGTACATTCACCTGGTCTAGAAAAAGTATTTGCTCCTCCGCTATTACATCCCCCTAATCCATCTGGGTCATGGTTTTCACAAGTACAATCAAATTGACATCCATTTGAGATTATCCAACATTCATCTCCAGAATCACAAACATGTTTTGGTTCACAATATCCTAATCCATTTGAAACATATCCATTTGCACATTTACAATCATATTCACACTTATCACCCATCAACCAACAATCATCT
>MWBV01000003.1 GCA_002069705.1 Candidatus Diapherotrites archaeon ADurb.Bin253
AGGCAGTTATTCATGGAATTGTTTGACTTATGATGGAGATTCTGCATCTAGTTTCTCTTCAACAAATAATACATTGGTAGTTTCTTCAGGAGCAGATACAACTCCACCTAGATATAATTCAGTTTCTCATAATTCAACTTTAGCTAATAATATTGCATTGTTTTCAGTAAATGTTTTTGATGAAACAGCGCTTGTTAATGGAGGATTTATTTTTTCAACAAATAATAGTGGAATATGGGTTAATGATTCATTTGTACTGTTTACTTCTAATCCTTCTTGGGCAAATGTTACAAAGATATTGAATTCGAATGTTGGAAGTGTTGTTGGTTATAGATGGTATTTTAATGATAGTACAGGAAATATAAATTCAACAGGAATTTATACTTTGACAACAACTGATTTAATACCTGGAGGGTTGCAATGTGGAGAACTAAATTCTGCAAATACAGTTTATACTTTAACACAAAATGTTTCTTCAATTGGAACTTGTTTCACAATAACTCAACCAAATATAACTCTTGATTGTGCAGGATATTGGATAAATTATTCTATAAATGGTTCAAATAATACCTATGGGGTTTATTCAAATCAGTTTAATACAACAATAAAGAATTGTAATATTGTTGAAGGAAATTTCTCAAACCCAGTAAATAATAAACACGGTATTTATCTTTATGAGGCAGGTAATTCAACTATTTTTAACAACTATATAAATATACAAAGTTCTCATCCAATTGATGTTCGTCATTCTTCTATTTATATAAATATAACAAAAAATACTGTAATAAGTAATTCTGGACCAGTTGTCTATCTCGCAGGTTCAAAAAATAGCATAATAGAGAATAATACAGTCATTGCAAATGGTTCTGCAGGATTATATTTACTTTCTTCATCTGATAATTGTACTCTAATCAATAATAATGTATCTAATATAGGAGAAGGAGGTGATGGAGTATATATAGTAAATAGCAACGATGTTTTTGTAGTAAACAATACAGTAACAGGGAAATATGCTCGTGCAGTTAATTTGTATCGTTCTTTAAATACAGTTGTATTGAATCAAGTTGCTTATGGAGGAGATGATGGTTTAGAGATATGGGGTTCAAATAATTCTATAATAAAGGACTGTATTAATTTAAGTGGAAATGTTGATGACGTATTTATCTCTTCTTCATATGGCTTAAGTGTGAATAATACATTCATAAATTGTTCTTATGATATAAATAAAGAGACTGTTAATGGAGAAGAAAATGAATTAATAAGAAAGTGGTATTATCAAGCATACACTAATTATTCTAATGGAACTGCAGTTGCAGGAGTAAACATTTCAGCTTACAATACAACTGGAGATATTCAATTTACAACCTTAACTAACCCAAGTGGATTAATTAATAGACAAGAAGTAACCGAATATGTAAATAGAGGTGGAACAAGAAGTTATTACAATAATTATACAATAAATGCAACTTTATTTGGGCATGAAACAGAGAGTAATATTTTCAACTTCACCACAACTCAAAATAAGGTTAATGATGTATTTACATTCAATCCATTAGTTCCAGGAGAAAATGCTTGTGGAGTATTAGATTCTCCAAATACAGTTTATACTTTAACACGAAATGTTTTATCTCAGGGAACTTGTTTTACTATTGCAGCAGATAATATTACTTTAGATTGTAATGCAGCGTGGATAAATTATTCAATTAATGGAGAAAATGGAACATATGGAATTTATTCTGATAGATTTAATACGACAATAAAAAGTTGTAAAGTTATAGATATGAATCATACTAGCCCAAATAATGAAAGATATGGTGTTTATTTCTCTGGAGCATCTAATGGAAATATAGAGTATGTCTATGTTAATACGACTAATTCACAGGCAATTTTTGTTTCTTCTAATTCAACAAATATTAATTTAATCAATAATGATGCTGAAAGCTTGAATCATGGAATAGAATTAAGGGGTTCTTCTAAAAATAATTTGATTAATAATACTGGAATTGGTTTGATGAGTTTATCTGCAGGAATTGTTATTAATGGTTCAAATGAGAACACTCTTATTAATAATACAGGTATTGGAAATTATTCTGGTATTCTATTAGGAGATAAATCTTCTAATAATAATATTCTTATAAATAATACAGCAACAAGTAATTTCTCAACTGCGCTTTTAATTTCTTATTCAAATAATAATTATTTTATTAGTCAGAATGCAACTTCTTATAATCTTGGTGGAGATTCTGTTGCTATAAGAATTTCTAATTCTAATAATTCTTTGATTAAGGATTGTTTGAGTATTTCAGGAGAAGATTATGATGTGTATATTGGAGATAATAATGTTAATAATACTTTTTTGAATTGTTCTTATGACATAAATAAAGAATATTTAGGTATTAGAGGTAATTTAATACGTAAGTGGTATTATCAAACCTATGTAAATTATACTAATGGGACTGCAGTCGCAGGAGCAAATATTACTGCATACAATAAAGCAGGACAAATCCAATTTACACATTTAACTGATTCTTTAGGATATATTCCATTAAAAGAATTAACAGATTATATTGGTTATAATGGTATAAGAAATTATTATAGCAATTATTCAATTAATGCAAGTAAATGGTTGTATAATATGGAAAGTAATGTTTTTAATTTTACAACCAAAGGAAATTTTGTTGAAGATTTTTTAACATTGGAATTAGATACATTCCCTCCTAGTTATGGTTATGTTGGCCATAGCTCAACTACTGCAGGACAGAAATCTAAATTTTCGATTAAATTTACTGATAGAGGGGCTCTTCACCCTTATGGAGTTTATATATTTTCAACAAATAATACTGGTACTTGGGAAAACGATAGTGCAGTTAACTTTACTTCAACACCTTCTTGGGCAAATGTATCTGTAACATTAAATTCAACTGTTGGAGATGTTGTTGGATATAGGTGGTATTTCAGTGATTCTTTTGGAAATATGAATATGACTCCAATTTATAAATTAGTTACAGAGGAAAAGGAGGAAAGTGGGGGAGAAGGAACAGGAGGTGGAGGAGGTAAGAAAGAAACTCCAAGCCAAGAAAATGAAGATTCTTTGTACAGACCTTCTTATGAGGTTCTTCAAAGAGGTTATGAAACATATTTCAGAAAAGGGGATATTGTTCAAATAAATTTATCTAAAAATGGAACATATCTATTTGAGATTGGAGATATCAATAGATTTACAAAAAATCTTACTATTTTGTTTAATTCAGGTAAGTATCCTGTTGGATTGAACGA
Organism: Candidatus Diapherotrites archaeon ADurb.Bin253; assembly: GCA_002069705.1. GTDB lineage: Archaea > Nanobdellota > Nanobdellia > Pacearchaeales > GW2011-AR1 > MWBV01. Next base: position 3,277 of record MWBV01000003.1, read on the forward strand.
ATCTCTTAAATTTGATTTAAATAATGATAGCTTTTATGATTTACAAATTTCAGTTAGGGATATTACAGCAAGCAATAGTTCAAGAATTAATTTCAAAGAAATAAATGAAGAAATCCCTGCTTCAAATAAACCTGCGTTGAATCAAACTTCTTTGGGCAATAAATCAACTATAAATATTTTTGGAATAAATGGAGAGGAAAAAGAAAGTAAATCTGTGGTTTATTTTGTATTTGTAGGAATTATAGTTTTGGCATTGATATTGGTTGCATGTGCTATCTTTTTTAGATTTAGAAAAGCTAAAGAAACTTCAGTAAATTTGTAGTGCCCGAAAGCCTGATTGTTTATATAAATATTTATAAAGTATTTATTGTTACTTTTAATATGATTGATAAACTGAACATACTGAATGTCTCTATGTGGGATAGATGTTCGTGTTTAGTTTATACTTTCAATATTAAACCGAACTCAATTTAATTCAGTTCTAAAATCTGGATTGGATTGAGGCACTTTCTTTCTAGATTTGAAAAACTTGAATTAATGAGATGTTTGCTTTATATAAAATGAAAAGCAAAAAAACAAACATGGAAAAAAAGAAAGTTGAGCAAGAGTTGAGTAAATTAATAGCTTTAACTATACAGCTTGAAGATGAACTTAACAACTGCATAAAATTAGAAAATTAAAAGGGATGTTTTATTTGAATTGTTTTGTCTATTGTAAATATTAGTTAATAGCTTCTTCCTATATATACAACCTTTGTTGCAGGTTTGTTACATATTACACAATTTCCTGTTGGTTTTTCATTTTTGTTAGCTAGTGTTCCTCTAACATCACCATAAAGCTCTTTCTCAACTATTTCAGCACATTTTATACCTGATTTGTCTGTAGAACAAAAGTTTATTTTAGCTAATTTTCCAGAGGAGAGGGCTTCTTTTATTTCTTTTTTATTGAAACACGAAACTAATCTATTTTCCATAAACTTGTCTGCTTTTTTCCTTAATCTATTGTCAAACTCTTTTCCTAGTTTTTGGATGTTTTTCAATTCAGTTAACTTTATTTTCTCTTTTTTCTTTATGTCTCTTGTAAATAGTATTACTTCATTGTTCTTTATTTCTTTTTCACCTATTTCTATTCTGAATGGAACTCCTTTTAGTTCCCAAATATGATATTTTTCTCCTGGTCTTTTGTATTCTCTTTCATCTATCTCTACTTTTATATTTTCTTTTTCTAATTTATCAGATATTTCTTTTGCTTTTTTTATTATTTTATTTTTATTTTCTGCATTAAATATTGGAATTATTATTACTTGTATTGGGGAGATAGAGTAAGGTAAAATCATTCCAGAATCATCTCCATGAGTAGCAATAACTGAGGCCAATATTCTTGAGACTGCAGGGCCATAGGCAGTTGTCCAGAGATGTTCTTCTTTTTCTTCTTTGTTTTTGAATGTTGCATCAAATGCCTTTGAGAATTTTTGTCCCATTAAATGTGTTGAAGGTTGTTGAATTAATTTTCCATCTGGCATAAAACAATCTGAGCCTACAGTGTATTCTGCTCCTGCAAATTTATCCCATTCTGGTCTTTTCATAGGTAAGAAAGGCACACCATAAATCTGATGCATTACTTTTTCTGTTGTATCTATGTCTTCTTGTACTTGAGCTTCTGCTTCTTCTCTTGTTGCAAAGGCATCATGACATTCAATCCAAATAAATTCTCTTCCTCTTATTAATGGACGTGTGGCTTTAGTATCCATTCTGAAAACTGAGCCTCTTTGGTATAGCTTTAAAGGTAAATCTCTATGACTTCTTATCCAGAGTTTAAACATAGGAGTATAAAGAGTTTCAGAAGTTGGTCTTAATGCAAGTTCTTTGTTGTCTCCTGTGTTCTTAATCCAAAATACTTCTGGTGTAAACCCCTGAACATGTTCTGATTCTTTCATTAGGTTTTCTTTAGGTATTATTGAAGGCATGAATGTTGGTTTATGTCCTTTTTTTTGTAATTCTTTTTCCAAGTGTTCAAACATGTTTTCTATTGTTAAAGCTGCCCATGGGCGGATTATTGTGAATCCTTTAACATCTAATCTTAAATCAACTAGTTCTGCTTTTTCAATAATTTGTGTGAACCATTCAGAGAAATTTTCCTCTTTTTTAACTGTAATTCCTTCTTGTGATTTTTCTTGAGTTTTTTCTTTGATTTTCTTTTCTGTCATGTTTATATGAACTAAAGAGCATATTTAAAATTATTTGATTTGATTGTTTATGTTTAAATATTAAAGTATAAAAAGGTTTTAGACCTGTTTAATATATAGGGCCCATAGTTCAACGGATAGAATTTCGGGTTTCGGTGAAGAAGTTTGCGAAACTAAATCATTTATTATCGCGAGCGGGCTTCGGAATACCCCGATGATGGAGGTTCAATTCCTCCTGGGCTCATATCATTAAGTTTTTAATTAGTATTTCTTTTTATTTAATATGGTAAAAAATTTAAAGAAAAAAGTAAGAGTAAAATCAGAGCGTTTTTCTGGAGTTTCAAAGATTGAGTCAGCTAAACCAGGAGATTTAGTTGAGGTTCATTTTGGAAAGGTTATATATGAAGGAACTTTTCTTGAAAGTCCTGATTCTGAGAAAGGAATAATCTTACTTAAATTGAGTAATGGATATAATATTGGATTAAACAAAAAGGAGATAATTAAGTTAAAGGTTTTGAAAGAGTTTAAAGAGAAAGATATAGATAAAGAAATTAAAAAAGACCCCTCAAAACCAAATATTGCTATGATTATAACAGGAGGAACAATTTCTTCTAAATATGATTCAAAAACAGGAGGAGTTCATCCTTTAGATAGTCCTGAAAGTTTGTTTAGATTTTATCCAGAATTATTTGAGAGAGTTAATGTTTTAAAGATAGAAACTCCATTTATGAAATTTTCTGAAGAAATGAATTTTAAAGATTGGCAAAAATTAGCAAAATTATGTGAAAAATTATTAAATGATTCAAATATTCGTGGGGTAGTTATAACACATGGAACAGATTTTTTACATTATACTTCTGCTGCACTTAGTTTTATGCTTGGAAAATTAAATAAGCCTGTTGTTTTAACTTATTCTCAGAGAAGTATTGACAGAGCAAGTTCTGATGCAAATCTTAATTTGATTTGTTCTTCTATAATTGCTGGAATTAGTGATATTGCTGAAGTTGTTTTAGTTGGACATGCTAATTCAGAAGATAATTTTTGCAATGTAATGCCTGGTACAAAAGTAAGGAAATTGCATACTTCAAGAAGGGATGCGTTTAAGGTGGTTAATGGAAAAAGTATTGCAAGAGTTTATCCTAATGGAAACTTGGAAATATTAAGTTCATTTAACAAAAGAGGAGATGTGAAAAAAGCTAAATGTCTTAAGAATTTTGAAGAAAAAGTAGCATTGATTAAATTCTATCCTGGTCAATCTCCTGATATACTTGATTTTTACTATGGAAAGAAGTATAAGGGAATTGTTTTAGAATTGAGTGGAATTGGAAATTCTTCAGAGTCTTGGATAAAAAAGATAAGAACTCTTTCAGGGAAAGGCATGATTTTTTGTGGAACTTCTCAGTGTATTAATGGAAGGGTGGATGGATTGGTTTATTCAAATGGAAGAAAACTTATTGATGCAGGAGTTATCTATTTAGGAGATATGCTTTCAGAAACAGCATTAGTTAAGCTTGGATGGGTTTTGGGAAATAAAGAATGGATGAAATCTAAAAATTTAATAAAAGAAAAAATGCTTCAGAATATTTCAGGGGAGTTTAATAAAAGATTGGAAGAGTAATTAGGAATTAAGAACTAATTCACTTGCTGCAATATGTGAATAAAACTCTTTTCTTGTATATTTTCTCTTATATTCTATACCTCTTTTAATTAGGTTGTCATAGATTTTTTTTGATTCTTCAGTGGGAATATAAGTTATTTTTCCTTCAGTAGCTAATTTTTCTATTATACTGTTTTTTAATACCATCTTATATTTAATTTTATTAAGTATTTAATATTTTCTTTGATTTAGTTTACTTTCTATCCTATCAAGCTGTATTTTTATTTTTTTAATTTCTTTTTCAGTTCTTCTATCTACTTGGTAATCATATTCCATTCTTTTTCTGTCTTTTTGACTTGATCTATTTTGAGACATTAATATTATTGGTGCTTGTATGGCTGCTACACAAGATAAAAATAAATTAAGTATAAGAAAATGGTCTATATCTAATGTATCTTTTGATAATAGAATAATTGCAACAATCCAGATTATTAAAAGCAATACAAATAAAATAATGAATGGCCAACTACCTATCCAAATAGTTATTTTATCTGATGCTTTTTGTCCAAAATTAGTTGGACGAAATATTGAACGCACATTCTTTCTTATCACTTCTTTCTTTTTCATTATTTAATTAGTTTAAATCTAATTATAAGTTTAATTATTAATTAGTTGTAACTAACACATAGTAACATATAGAAAGGTTTATAAGTAAAATAAGCCTTAATATTTTACTTAAAATGACTCCCTTATGCAACGAATTATTTGATATTAGTAACTTAAACTCTTTAGTTAGAGCTGAATTTAATAAAGAGATTAATTTAAAAGATTATGACACAGGATTTTTTAGAACACCAAAGAATTTTAAAGATTTTTCATTTATTCCTAAGAAGGGTCTTAATCTAAGTAGGATAATTGATATTTTGGAAGATGATTTAACTAAAAAAGGAGCAGATTATTTTTATTTAAGCCAAACAATTCCAGGTATTTGTGAGGCAATTAAGAATGCATATGAGCACGGTAATTTAGAGGATAATAATAAAAATATTTTTTTATTAAGAAATTTTTCAAAAGGAAATATAGAATATGTTGTGGGAGATGAAGGTGGGACTATTAATGGTAATTTTATTCCTTACATATTTTTGATACGTGAAAATAAAAAAGAAAATTCTTTAGATTCTGCAAAGGATTTTTATTCCTTTTGTGGAAAAAATTATGCTCCAAAAGGACATAGTGGAGTTGGTACAAAAACAATGCACAAATGTTTTAACCAGGTTAAATACTTTAAAAATGAGCAGGGCGGTTTAATGGTAAATCTAATTAAGCCTTCTTTTTAATTCAAAATTTTAATAAACCCTCTTTGTTTAATTTTTTTATGTCAGATATCGATTATTCAAAACTGAAATTTAAATCAGGTTTGGAAATACATCAACAATTAGATACGCATAAATTATTTTGTAATTGTCCTTCTATATTAAGAGGAGATTTACCTGATTTTTATGTTGAGAGAAAATTACATGCAGTTGCAGGAGAATCAGGAGAAGTGGATAGGGCTGCAGAATATCAGGCTTCTTTGAAGAAGACTTTTGTTTATCAGGGGTATAGAAATAGTACTTGTTTAATTGAATTAGATGAAGAGCCCCCCCACGAAATAAATGAAGATGCTTTAAAGATAGCACTTCAGATTGCGTTGCTTCTTAATTGTAAAATAATTCCTGTAACACAGATTATGAGAAAGACAGTGATAGATGGGAGTAATACTTCTGGATTTCAGAGAACTGTTTTAATTGCAAGAGATGGATATGTTGAAACTGCTTTTGGGAGAGTGGGTATTGAAACAATTTGTTTGGAAGAAGATGCTGCAAGAAAGGTGAAGGTGGAAGGAGAGAAAGTGTATTGGAATTTAGATAGATTAGGGATACCGTTAGTTGAAATTGCAACATCTCCAGACATTAAATCTGCTGAACAAGCTAAAGAAGTTGCAATGTATATTGGAGATGTTTTGAGAAGTTGTAAAGTTAAAAGAGGGATTGGGACTATAAGGCAGGATGTTAATATTTCTATTTTAGAAGGCAATAGAGTTGAAATGAAGGGTGTTCAGGATATGAGAACATTTATTAAAACAATTGAAAACGAGGTTTTAAGACAAAAAGAACTTTATGATGAGGGAACTCCAACTCAACCAGAAGTTAGGAATGCTTTACCTGACTCTAGTTCAGAATTTTTAAGACCTATGCCTGGTGCAGATAGAATGTATCCTGAAACTGATTTACCTTTGCTTAAACTATCTAGAGATTTTATTGATAGTTTAAAGAAGGATTTACCTAAATTGAGAAGTGAGAGTGCAGGTGAACTTAGAGAAAGAGGATTGAGTGAAGAGATGGTTAAATTAATTTTAGGTGAGGACAAGATAGAAGAATTGAAATCTCTTGCAGAAATTTATTCTAATCTTAATTTTATTGCCAAGATGATTGTTTTATTCCCAAAAGAAATAGCTTCTAAAGAAAACAAAACTCTTGAAGAAGTTGAAGAACAAGTCATGGATTATTATGGTGATATTTTAAGGTTATTAAATAAAAAGAAGATAGTTGAAGGAGATGTTAAGGATATTCTAATTAATCTTGTTAAAGGAATGGACTTTAAAGAAGCTATAAAGATAGAAAAAGTAGATAATTCTGAAATTGAAGAAGAAATTCTTAAGATAATAAAAGAAAAACCAGGATTAAATGCTAATGCATATATGGGTTTGGTTATGGCGAAGTTTAAAGGAAAGATTAATGGTAAACAAGCAATGGATGTAATAAATAAATTGATGAATAAGTAATAAGATGAAGATTTTAGCTGTGGGAGACCCACATGGGGAGATAAACAAAATTAAGAATATTTCTTTGAGAGAAATTGATTTGGTTTTAATAACAGGAGATATAGGTAAAGCTGATTTTGCTAGAAAAAGATTTTTTGAGGATATTAAAAGGCAAAAAGAAGGACTACCAAAATTAGAATTAACTAAACCAGATGTTAAGAGAATTTATTCGGAGATTTATGATTCTACTATGGGTATTTTAAAATATATTTCAAAAACAGTTCCAACTTATTCTATTTTGGGAAATGTTGGAGTAGATATGATAAAAGGTTCAGAGGTTAAAAAAGATGAAACTAAATTTAAAGTTAAATTACCTTATCTTAGGGAAGGTGTTAGTAATCTTAATAATTTTTATTTAGTTAAAAATGCTGTTAGAAATATTTCTGGTTTAAGAATAGGTTTTTTAGAGTATTTTATAGATACAAGTTGGGTTAAAGAGTTTAAACCTTCTGATTATAATAAAAAATTAAAGAAAGCAAAAAAAGAAACAGTTAAGGCAAAGAGGATTTTGAATAATTTTAAATCTTTAGATATTTTAGTCTGTCATCAGCCTCCTTATGGTTATTTAGATAAAGTTTCTCCAAAATATAATCCACCTAAAGATTGGATTGGGAAACATGCAGGAAGTAAAGTTATCTTAGATTATATTAAAAAATATCAACCTAAATATGTTTTTTGCGGGCATATCCATGAAGGTGAAGGTAAAGCCAAAATTGGCAAAACAGAAGTTTATAATTTGGGTGTTGCAGGACATAAGATAATTAATTTATAGATTTTTTATACTAGATAAATTAAAAAACCCCTTTCTTCTTTTATTTTAATCATGGAAACAAGTTATGTTAAAGAATTAAAAGTAGGAAAAGTAGTTTTGTTGAAAGGTTGGGTATATGAAGTAAGAGTTCTTGCTAAATTAGGTTTTGTTTTACTTAGAGATAAAACAGGTATTGTTCAATGTGTTGTTCAAGGCAAAGAATTAGAGAAATTATCAAATTTGAGTCTTGAGAGTGCAGTTGAAATTAAAGGAAAGACAAAATCTGCGAAAGTTAAAGCAGAATTTACAAGAAAAGATATTGAAATTGATGTTGAAAGTTTAGAAATTGTAAGTCCTGCAGAAAAGTTGCCTATTCATGTTAATGAGAAAACAACTACAACAGAATTCCAGAATAGGTTAGATTATAGATTTTTAGATATAAGAAAACCAAAGATTCAGGCTATTTTTGAAATACAGACAGTTATAGCTAATTCATTCAGAGAGCATTTTTGCAATAAAGATTTTATTGAGATACAGCCTCCTTGTATTATAAGTGCAGCTTCAGAAGGAGGAACAGAATTATTTTCTGTGCAGTATTTTGAGCAGAAAGCATATTTAGCTCAATCTCCTCAATTGTATAAACAAATGTTGGCTTGTTCTTTAGGAAAAACATTTACAATAACTCCTGTTTGGAGAGCAGAGAAACATAATACTACCAGACATATAAATGAAATAAGACAGATGGATATTGAATGTGCATTTACAAACCAGATGTCTATTATGAAAGAGCTTGAAGAAGTTGTGCAGTTTATAATTAAACAAGTTTTAGAAAAATGTAAGAACCAACTTGAGATTCTTGGAATAAAACATTTGAAAGTTCCAAAAGGAGTTTATTTGAGTTATGAAGAAGCAATTAAGAAAGTTGGTGGAAAGGTTGGAGAGGATTTTACTCCAGAAGAAGAAAGAAAACTTTGCGAGATGTATCCTGGAGATATAGTTTTTACACACTCTTGGCCTACTTCAATTAAACCATTTTATATTATGACTAAAGATGAAAAGAAAGATGCTAAATTAAGTGAGGGCTTTGATGCTCTTTATGGAGGAATTGAAATTTCTTCTGGAGGTCAGAGAATACATATACCAGATTTACTGATAGCAAGATTGAAAGCTAAAGGACTTAATCCAAATAATTTTAAGGATTATATTGATAGTTTTAGATTTGGAGCTCCTCCACATTCTGGATGGTCAATTGGATTAGAGAGATTAACTCAGATTATATGTGGATTGGATAATGTTAAGGAAGCTACAATGTTTCCAAGAGATAGAACTAGATTAACTCCTTAATTTTATTTATTCGTTATACTTTTCTTCAACTTCTTTTAAAAAGCTTTGAAATGTTCCTTGCTTAATTTTTTCTTTTGCAGTTTCTATAAGTTTTGTTAAATAGTAAATATTGTGGTAAGTTGCAAGTTTTTTTCCTGTAAGTTCATCGTGTATTAATTGGTAACGGATGAAGGCTCTGCTATAGTTTTTACATACAAAACATTTGCAGTTTTTGTCTATTGGTTCAGGACTGAATTTACAATTTTCTCTTAAGATACGTAGTTTTCCTTCTGATGTGAAAAGAGTTCCTCTGCGGGCATTTTGTGTTGGCATTCTTGAATCAAAAATATCAACTCCTAATTCTATTCCTTTTAATATCTCAATAGGGGTTCCAATACCCATTAAATAAACTGGTTTGTTTTCTGGAAGAAGAGATTTTACTTGTTTTACAATATTAAATTCTTCTTGAATTGTTTCACCTAAACCAAATCCTCCAATAGAATATCCATCAAAATCTAATTTTAGTAATTGTTTTGTTGAAGTTTCTCTAAGGTCTTCATATTTCCCTCCTTGAATTATTCCAAAGAGAAGTTGACGTTTGGGTTTTGGTAAGTTTTTTTGTAGTGTGTCGTGGTGGGCCTTACATCTTTTTGCCCATATTGTTGTTTTATTTACAGAGTCTTCAATTTGTGTTTTTGTAGTGTTATGGTACATAGGCATAGAATCTAAACACATTGCAACTTCACTTGATATTTTCAGTTGTAACTCCATGTTTTTTTCAGGAGTCATTAATATTTTTTCACCGTTTAGAGGATTTCTGAAGATAACTCCTTCTTTTGTTGATTTTAAATAAATGCTTGGAGAATACATCTGAAATCCTCCAGAATCTGTAAAATTTATTCCTTTGTAGTTCATGAATTTTCCAATTCCCTTGAATTTGTCTGTGATTATTATACCTTCTCTTAAAGAGAGTATTAGTGCATTAGATATAACTGCAGGAACTTTCATTTCTTGGAGTTCTTCTGAAGTGAGAGTTTTAACACTTCCACGAGTTGCAACAGGCATAAAAAAAGGAGTTTCAACTTTTCCTTTTTTTGTTTGAAGAATTCCTATTCTTGCAGAGGTTTTTTTGTCTTTGTGAATTATTGTGAATGTGTCTTTATTTACCATTAAATTCATTAAAAATTCTTGTATATAAAGATTAGTAATAGTAGATAAATTTATTAAACCATTTTTTCTTAAGTTTAATTATGAAAACACATACTCAAAAATTTATTTCAATTCAAGAGGCAATTGAAAAGGCGAGACACTCACAAGTTAGGTCTGGCTCGTCCAAAGACCAAGCCAAAGGAGAAGTAGCAGTGCGTGGATGGGTTTATAGAGAAAGAGGGAGCAATGCTATGAAATTTATTGTATTAAGAGATAGTTCAAATATAATCCAGTGTGTTTTAGAAAGAAAAAATTTTGAAAAACAATGGGATGAAATTGATAAAATTAAGATTGAAAGTTCTTTAGAGATAATTGGAGAGATAAAAGAAGATAAAAGAGCTCCTACTGGATTTGAGATTCAGGTTAAAAAAATAAATATAATTCAAATTGCAGAGGATTTCCCAATAAATAAAGATTTGAATGAAGAATTGCTTGGAGATAGAAGACACTTATGGTTAAGAAGCAGAAAGATGACTGCTGTTTTGAAAATTAGAAGTACAGTATTTAATGCAATTCATGAATATTTTAGAAATAATGGATTTTATGAATATCAAAGTCCTATTTTTCAGGCAGTTCAGTGTGAAGGTGGAAGCATTTTGTTTAATGTGGATTATTTTGGAAAAAAAGGAGTTTTTTTAGCACAAACTTGGCAATTGTATGCTGAACCTGCTATTTTTTCTCTTGAAAAAATTTATACTTTAGCTCCTTCTTTTAGAGCTGAGGAAAGTAAAACTTCAAGACATTTAACTGAATATTGGCATGCTGAGATGGAAGTTGCATGGGCTACATTCAAAGACATACAAGACCATGGTGAAGGACTAATAAAAAATATTGTTAAAAGAGTTTTAAATGAAAATAAACCAGAATTAGAAATTTTAGAAAGAGATATTAAAAAATTAGAACCGACTGTAAAAAAACCTTTTCCAAGAATAACTTATGATGATGCTTTGAAAATTTTGAAAGATAAATGTAAGGTTAAAATTCCTTGGGGAAAAGATTTGAGAACAATTGAAGAAGATGAATTGAGTAAGTTGTATGATACTCCTATAATTGTTACAAATTATCCTAAGGAAGTTAAGGCATTTTATATGAAGGGAACAGAAGGAAATCCTAAAGTTGTTAATGGATGTGATTTTATTGGGCCTGAAGGATATGGAGAATTAATTGGGGGAAGTGAGAGAGAAGCTGACCCTGATAAAATTAAGAAAAGATTGATTGAGATGGGAGAAAAACCAGAACAATATTCATTTTATTTGGATACGAGAAAATACGGAAGTGTTCCTCACGGAGGATTTGGTATGGGTGTTGAGAGAGTTGTATCTTGGATATGTGGATTAGATACTATAAAGGATGCAATTGCATTTCCAAGAACAATGACGAGATTTACTCCTTAAATCTCTAATTAATTTTATAGAATTATATTTAATCCCACTGAGAATACATTTCTTCTTTTGTGTTGTGTTTAAGTCTTAATTCTTTGAATAAATTAACTTCTTCTTCCTCTTGTTGTTTTTCTTTTGCTTTTGTTTTTTCTTTTTCTGTGTCTCTTGATTTTCTTGCTTGCTTTACTGGATTTTTTCCAAGAGAAAAGAAACATGAAGAACAAATTGCTCTTGTTGATTTTCCGTTTATGCCTGTGTTCATATCTGGGCCTTCAATCTCTGCAAAATAACACATTGCAGTTCCAAGATTTTTTTCACACATATAACATTTTTCTTTTTGATATTTTACAATTTGTCTTTTTGGAGAAAGAATTGTTTCTGTCTTTTTTTCACGTCCTCTTAGCGCATCAACATAATAATTTCCCATTTTGATAATTTATCCATAGAATATGCTTTTTTAAGCTTTTCCACTTATTTTTATCTATTTTTGAGTGTATCAATAGATTTAAAAATATTGAAGAAAAGTAGATGATATTTAAATTTGGAGGTATAACAATGCCTAGATATGATGAAGAGGAAATGCCTGAAGATGAAGACGATGAAGAATTTGATGACGAAGATTCTGATGGCGAATACTTCGATGATGATATGTAAGTTCTAATAGTTTTCATGGGGCTTCTGTACCTTTATATTTAAATTAGATAGAAGTTCCCTCATTTTCTTAATTTTTACAATAATCTTTAAAAAACATGTTTCTTTGTTTACTTTAATGAAGGTAGGAGATGTTGAATTAAAGTGGTTGGGTCATTCTGGATTTTTTATAAAAAATTCAAGAATAATCTATATAGACCCGTATAATATAAAAGAAGGTTTGGAAAAAGCAGATATAATCTTAATTACTCATAGTCATTATGATCATTGTAGTGTAGCTGACCTTAAGAAGATAGTTCAAGATGGAACGAGAATAATCTTGACAGCAGATTCTCAGAGTAAAATAACTAGATTTGATGTTCCTGTTAAAATTGATATTGTTGAACCTGGAAAAGAATTAGAGATTGGGGAGATTAAGATTTCAGCTTTCCCAGCTTATAATTTAGATAAACATTTTCATTTAAAGGACGAAGGATGGGTGGGTTATTTGCTTAAACTTAATAATTTGATTATTTATCATGCAGGAGATACTGATTTAATTCCTGAGATGCAAAAACTCACTGGATATAAACAACCTGGAAAAGAATTTGTTGCACTTCTTCCTATTGGGGGAAGATTTACAATGAATGTTGAAGAAGCTGTTGAAGCAGCTAAACTTATAAAACCTTCAATTGCAATCCCAATGCATTTTGGTTCTATAGTAGGAGTTAATGAAGATGCTAATGAATTTAAAGACCTTTGTGAAGAAAATAATATAAAGTGTGAAATATTGGAGAAAGAATGAATAGATTCAAGAAAATATTTATTTCTTAGATTTAATCTAAATAAATCATCAAATATTTAAATTAATCTTTCATAGTCATTTAATGAAAGAGAGTGTGATTAAGAAGGTTTATATTAAAAAATTAACAAAAATCTCTGGTTTTAAAGTATGGATTGTTAATGGAAAATATATAAGGGGCAACATTGACAGAGAATTTACTAATTATGGTCAATATTATAGGTTTAGGTTTATACCTAAGGACGAGTTTTGGATAGATAAGGAAAATAATCCTGGAGAGGCAAGGTATTTTATTGATACTATGTTTATTATGAACAGACTTCTTTCTAAAGGTATGGATTATAAATCTGCTCGTAAAATTGCAAATAGAATTGAAAAAAGAGAGAGAAGTAAATCTAAACTAATTCAAAAACATATTGGTATAAAAAAGAATAAAGGAGATATTTTTAAAAGTGTATATAAAGAATTAATAAAAGAATATAGTAAGGGGAAGATTAAAGTTTGGATTGTTAATGGAGAATTGGTGAGAGGATTGTTTTTTTTGGATTTTACTGAAGGAGGACACGATAAAGTTTATAGTTTTATACCGAGTAATGAGATATGGCTAGATGATGACTTAGACCCTTCTGAAATAAAATTTGTTTTATTGCATGAGGTTCATGAAAGGAATTTGATGAGTAAAGGAATAGGTTATGAGAAGGCCCATAAATCTTCTAGTGAAATAGAATATTATTGTAGAAAACATCCAGAAAAACTTGATAAATACTTAATGAAAGAATTTAAGAAAGCTAAGAAGATTAAGGAATAATATGCCAAGAGATAGATTTGTTCAAAGAAAAAATGCAGTGCTTTCAAAAATAGATAGGTCTTCTGCAGGAGAATGGGACGATAAGATTAAAAAGTTATGTGAAAAGATAAATAAAACTTCTGATTTCTATACTACTAGTAGTTGTTCTGGAAGAGTTATTTTAATGATATCTAAAGATAAAAAAGGAAAAGATTTGTTTTTGAAAATATGGCACGAGAAAGTGTATTTTGATGATTTTAAAGAAATTTTGAATTCGTTGTTAAATAAAAATGATATTATTAAGTTTAAGTTAGAGCCCCCTATCTTACATATTGCTTGTAGGGATTTAAAAAAAGCAACATATATTTTGGAGAAAGCAAAATTTCTTGGTTTTAAAAGAAGTAGTATTCTTACTTTTGACAGAAATATAGTTGTTGAGATAAATAGCAGTGAGAGATTTGAGTTTCCTATAATTAAAAATAATAAAATACTTGTAGACGATGAATTTTTGAAACTTGTTCTTAGTATGTCTAATTATAAGATGGAAAGAGGATGGGAGAAAATTAAAAGATTAGAAAAAGCAATTTAATTTATATTTTATTTAAGAATTTGTTTTATTGAAAATATATTGTATTTTTCTCATTTTATAGTAATGTTATCTATTTTTTATTTCCATAATTCTTATAAATAGAGGTTGCTACTTTTTTATATGAAAATCTGCTTAGTGGGTTTATATAGAGTTGAAAGGAGGATAAAAAAGAGATGGTTTTAGATTTTGCAAAAGAAGCAATAGCAAATACTGCTACACACAGCATTAACTTTGATGAATTAAAAGCTGGAAAAGCTAACATAAAAGTTATTGGTTGTGGGGGTATGGGTAGTAACGCTGTAACTTGGCTTTTTAATAAAGGTATAAATGGTGCTACAATCTATGCTTGTAATACAGATGCTCTTCATCTAAGTGTAACTAAGGCTGACGAGAAAATCCTTATTGGTAAGGAATTGACAAGAGGTCTTGGTGCAGGTGGAAAACCAAAAATAGGTAGAGAAGCTGCTAAAGAAGCTTTGTCTGAACTTAAGAGGGCAGTAGGAAGTGCAGATATGGTTTTTGTATTGGCTGGTATGGGTGGTGGAACAGGAACTGGTTCTGCTCCAGTTGTATCCCAAATAGCTAAGGAATCAGGTGCAGTTGTTATCGGTGTTATAACAATGCCATTTGAATCTGAAAAAGCTAGAATTGATAAGGCAGAATTTGGATTGCAAGAATTAAGAGAAGTTACTGATACTTGTATTGTATTAGATAATAACAGACTCGTTGATATCGCAGGTCAATTACCAATTGAGCAAGCATTTGCAGTTGCAAATGAGCTTGTATCTACTATGATTAAGGGTATTGTTGAAACAATTACATTACCTTCATTAATTAATCTTGATTATGCTGATGTTTCAGCAATAATGAAGAATGGTGGAGTATCAGTTATTGGTATCGGTGAAAGCGATTCTCAGGACAAAGTTAATGAAGCAGTTAGGCAAGCCCTTACTCATCCTCTACTTGATGTGGATTACAGAGGTGCTAGCGGAGCATTGATTCATATAACTTGTGGACCTGATTTGAAATTAGAAGAGTTTGATCTTATTGGTAGAACAGTTTCAGAAAACTTAGGTACAGAAGCTCAGGTTATTATTGGTGCAAGAATTAGTAAAGATTTCTCTGGAAGAGTTAGAGTTATCACAATAATGACCGGAGTCAAGTCTCCATATGTCCTTGGAAAGGATATTGAAGAACACTATTCTTCGTCTCCTTCGAGGGAAATTAGTGACTTGGGTATAGAGGTTTGGAGATAAACTTTGATTAATTTTTAATTTATTTTTTTATTTTCTTGAGGGGATTTTCCCCTCATAATGTTTTTTAATAGTTTTATTGTATTTTTAAGAAGAATAGTTGTTATAAACTAATTTTTCTATTAATGTTTATGGGAAAGAACCTTATTGAAAATTTGTCTAAGATTCTTGAACTTGATTCTTGTAAGGCAAGCATATGTGCAATAAAAGGAATAACTGTTATTAATGATAATAATTTTGTTTTAGAAAAAAGGGGTTTAATTAGAGATTATCGAAAGACAACTGGAGATTATAGAACTGGATGGTTTAAAAGTTTATTTACAGGAAAATTAGAATTAACTGGGAAGCAGATAGAAAATTATCAGTATGAATATTCAAAAGATATAAGAAATTATAATTTTAGAAATGTTTTTAGGGAGGATGTAGATTAAGTAGATTAAGCGCTTAACTTAGATTCTTCTTCCATTCTTTTGTTACCATATCTGTTAAAGTATAAAATGCTGTCTAATTCAATATATCTCTTTTCTTTTGGTTTTTCATATGGATAACCTATTGGGAACATTGCTTCAACATCTATTTCATCTGGAATATCCAATATATCTTTAACTTGTTCATCTACAAAATGTCCTACCCAACATGTTGCTAATTTGCATTCTGTTAATTTTAAAAGTAAGTTTTGTATTGCTGCACCTGCTTGCTGTTTAAGATACTTGCTTCCTCTTTCACCATAAGCTGTTTCAGTTCTTCCAGGAGTTGTACAAACAACTATAACATATTTTGCTTTAGTGATGAAATTTTGTTGTGCTGCTTCTGCGAGTTTTTGTATTTTTTCTCCATCTTCAACTAAAATAAATTTCAAAGAAAAATTGTTTCCTGCCATTGGAGCATATCTTGTGCTATCAATACATTCAATTATCTCTCTCCAGTCAGGTTTAGAAGATTTGAATTTCCTTATACTTCTTCTTGCCTTGATTAATCTTTCAACACCCATATTTAAATTAAGAGAGGGTAGTTTAAAAATTATTCTTATTTTTATTTATTGGAAGATTATCTCTCCTCCACCAATAACTTTGTCTTTTTCATATATTACTACTGCTTGTCCCTCACTTACTCCTGTTATTGCTTCATTTAAGGTTATTTGAAATTGCTTTGTTTTTTTGTTATAATGAAAGATACTAGGAAGTAATTCCCCTACATGACGTATTCTTGAGAAAACTTTTGTTGGCTTATTTTGAAATGTTTCTTTTTTATTTGAAATTAAATGTAAATTTTTTATTATTATGTTTTTTCTGAAATTTAAGGGATGATTTTCAGGAGCTGCAGTGATTGTATTTGTTTTTACATCTTTTTTTGCAACATACCATTTGGAGGGTTTATTTTTATTTCCTCTGTCTATTTCAAATCCATATCTTGGGCCTAATCTCTGTCCTATAGTATAATAATAAATTCCATCATGTTCTCCAATAATCTTTCCATCAGGGTTAAGAATCTTTCCTTTTTTGGGTTTTATTTTCTTTTGCAGGAATTTTTTTAGGTTTACTTTTCCTACAAAACATATACCAACAGTTCCTTTTTTGTTATAATTTGGAAAATTGTTTTCTTTTGCAATTTCTCTTACTTTTTCTTTAGTATATTCTCCAATTGGAAATAAACAGTGTGAGAGTTCTTCTTGGGTTATTTTGTAAAGAAAATAAGATTGGTCTTTTGTTTCGTCTTTTCCTCTTAGAAGTTCATACATATCTTTTTTATCTTTGTTTTTACTTTTTTTAACTCTAGCATAATGTCCTGTTGCAATTAAGTTTATTTTTCTTTTTTGAGCTTCTTTTAAAAGGAGAGGGAATTTTATTTTTTGATTGCAATCAATATCTGGATTAGGAGTAATACCTTTTTTGTATTTATCAAACATTTTATTGATAACTTCTTTTTTGTATTGCTTTTCAAAGTCTAATGTGATAAGAGGAATATTTAATTTAGATGCTATTTTTAATGCCATTTTTCTTTCACTTCTCCAAGCACATCTTCCTGTTAAAGGGTCTTTTGTGTCAGACCAATTTTTCATGAAGGCCCCTATTACTTCATATCCTTGTTTTTTAAGAAGAAGAGCTGCAACACTTGAATCTACTCCACCTGACATTGCTACTAAAACTTTTTCTTTCATAAAATAATGAGTAATTGCATATTTAAAAATAAAGCGACCCGGGCAGGACTCGAACCTGCGACTTCACGGTTAACAGCCGTGCGCTCTAACCAACTGAGCTACCAGGTCATTTTTATAAAAGATTTAGCTTAGAACCTTATTTAAAATTATTGTTTGTTGATTTTTTTATTTTTTCCTGTGCTTTTTGCTTCTTTTAATCCTAAATCTAGGAGGGGTTCTGAATGTCCGTGTTTTTCTAAATAAGAATATACATTAGAGTGTTTTGTTCCTTTAATTAAGAGTTTACAAGCTTCTTCTGCATTTTTTATACATTCTGCTTCTCCTATTATTCCTAATTTATTTCCAGAAAGTTCAATATGACAGTTGCTTAGGGTTGAAATGGTTTTTAATGCTTTTCCATCTTTTCCTATTATCCTTCCTCTTACTCTTTCAAAATCTTTTTGATTAGTGTATTCTTTTATATTTAAAATTTCAAATAAAAATTCTTCTTTTTTAATTGAAAGTGCACTTGGTATTGGGAAACCAAAGTCAATAGCTTCTATTACTTTTTCTGCAATGTATTCTTCTTCAGGTTCACCAATTATTGTTATTTCTTTTCCAATTATATTTAGTTTTACATCTAATTCTTTTTCTAAATTTGCCTTATTTTTTATTATTCTTATTACCTTTTCAGAGATTATCTTTTTCATGTTTTATTAAGAGAGTTTTTTATAGTATTTAACAATAACCCCCTTGACAGCATCCTTGTATAGTTTGGTATATTTCATATTTGTCCCCATCTTCTATTTTAGTAGGGTTTTCAGAAATTTTAACATAACTCATGTTATATGTATCAGGATTTATTGGTGTTACAAAGTCATATATCATTAAACATTCGTTTTTCATATTTTGATTTTCTGGGAATCTTACATAATGTCTATAAAAGTCAATTACTGTTTTGTCCTTTGGTAAATCATCACTATCAAAAAGCATACGTCCATCTGGTCTTGGCCAATAAGAATTAACATATCCTGTATTTTCAATAGGTTCAACAAATACTTCACACATATTAGATGTATTACATACTTCTCCATTTTGTTCATTACATTCTCCACAGCTTGAATGACAAGTAGGGTCTAATCCACAATTTTGTGTTGGTCCACATGTAGGAACACAAACATCACAAGTCCAAGTGTTTTCATTACATACTTCTCCGTTTTGTTCATTACATGTTCCACAGAAATTTTCTCCACATCCTGGTTTTGCTGGAGCAGGACCACATTGTCTTGTTCCACAATCAGATGGGTCACAATCTGGTTGGCATGTTCCTTGGTAATTATGATGTCCTATCTCACAACAAATTCCATAATCACATAAAAGAGGAGAAGAACATGTACCACAACTTCCACAGTTATTTTCTGAAGGCCCACATTCTAATACATATCCTGCTGCTCCACGAATACAATCTGGAGTACAATCATCATCCTCTCCTGTCCCACTTCCTGCTCCTCTATAATCTGGTTCATAATGGGTGTCTCCTATGTTCCCTATTACTTTTTTTCCTGATTCTGTTAAGAATATAGGTGCTACAGATATACTAACTATTGAACCATTATAATCAAGTTCAAATAATTTTACTTCTAACTGTTTTATACTTTCATTTTTTTCAAAAACATAAGATTCTCCATTTTTATTTGTTATAGAAAATATTAATCCTACTATTTCTCCTTCTCCTGGATTTCTCCTAACTTTTACTTTTGTTGAAATTATATTTCCTGTAGCAGGGTTTTTTGGCTGTGTCACAGAAATTATTTCTAAATCTACTGTAGTTGATTCAAAAGCAACCAACTCTGAATTTTTACTTATTACCTTTTTTACAACTACCCAGATTATTCCTGCTGCAACAAGAACTAGAAGAATTATTAAAAGAGTTGCAATAACTGTAGAGAGTCCTTTTTTATCTCCTCTTTTCATAATTTTAAATAGAAATTTAGGTTAATAAATATTGAGTTTGGTATATTTTAGTAATATTGGAACCTTAGAATTCTTTTTCTTCTGTTTTCAGATATCCATTTCTTTTAAGCCATTCAATTTGATTTGAGGGATATTTGAAGATTACGTCTCCTTTAGATTTATCTAATTCCCAGGGCTCAACAAGGACTGTATCTCCTGGTCTAAGCCATAGTTTTCTTTTTAATCTTCCAGGAACACGAGAATTTCTTGTTTTTCCATCAAGACATTTAACCTTCATTTTATTTCCTCCAAGTCTTTCTTCAATAATACCTATAACTTCTTCTCCTCTTGGTATTTTTGCTCTTGCTATCTTTATTTCTTCAGAATTTTCATTCTCATTAATTTCATTTTCTTCTTCTGAGAATTCTTGGTTATTTTCTTTAAATTTGTCTGTCATATTTTAGATAAAAGATTATGTTTTATAAATATATAGTTTAAATTAAGAGAATATTTATAATCTATTTGTTGTTTTTAATAAAACTTATTGGAGATGTTTGTATGAGTGCAGATTATAATAAAAACGATTTGGAATTTAGAGCTAAATATTTATTGAAGACAAAAATTAAGGGAAAGGATAAGATAAATTTAGATATTTTGAAAGGTAATATTCATGAAATCAATTATCTTGTAAGAGAAGGGTATCTTGTAGAAAAAGGAGATACTGTGGGTTCTTTTCATTATGAACTTACAAATAAAGGTAATTGCTTTATTTCTATATGTAAAAAATTTAAATAAATTTTAAATTAAAGATTTGTATTGCTGTTAACTATATTATATAAGTACTAATGCAAAAGGTATCCCATCTATTTTTCCTATACCTTGTTTTGTTATTATACCTGTTTCTAGTGCTATTTTTATTGATTTTTCTCCCACAATATTAAAAGTGGAATCTTCGAGTTTCATTTCTTTCATTATCTTAGAGACTTCTTCTGTGGAAGCTTCTCTTCCTTTAAAGAAATTTTCTTTAACATCTAATTGAAAATTACCCTCTTCAAATTTTTTTCCTATTAATTCTTTATCGCAAATAGCTACTACATCCCTGTAGGATTTTATTACGTTTACAAACATTTTTAGTAACCTTTTTTTGCTTTACCATCTTTTATTGCTTTTTCTGCTTTTTCTGCAGACATCATAGCACACATAATAGTTCCGCAATCAGGACATTTTCCTTTTGCCATAAATCCACCTTTAGCAGTTTGAGTCATTACAGCTTCTTTCATTTTTTGTCCTTTCTTTTTACATTTTACACAATAAGCTTCAACCATTTTTTTACCTCCCTTTTTAATTTAATTGGGACAGGGTTTTCAAGAAATTTTGTTTTATAAATATTTAGATTTTATTTTTTTAAGATTTTTTTATATTTTTTCTCTAACAGGATGCTTTGCACCACATGCTAAACATTGCATAAAACTTAATCTATTCTCTTTTTTTAATTCTGTATCTGGTTTTCCACACTCCTTACAGATTACAAATTCCTTAACATATCTATCTATTTTTGCATTTATTTTAGAACTTGCTATTTTATTGTTAAGAATTAATCTTTCTCCTTCTCTCTGTCCTGATGTTGCAAGTTCTTTAAGAATAAATTTTTGAAAATGTTCTGGATTTCTTCTTATGTATGATGCAATTATTAAGAAATTTGTCAGTATAGTTTTTTTCCCTTCTATATGTCCTTCTATTACTGGTACTTCAAATCTATCTGATTTGCCTTCTACAACTTTAACTTTTTTATATGCTTCATCAAGAAGTTTTTCATAGTCTGTCATTAATTTCTAAAAAGGAATGTCTTTATAAGGATTTTGATGAGTAATTAACCTAAATATCTTACTTTTCCAGGGCGGGGTTCAAAGATTATTCCTTCTTCAAGGAATTTTTTTATTTCTTGGTTTATTATATCTGGAGAGGTTTCTTTTAATTTTAGAATTATTTGCTCTTTCTCAATTCCCCCATTTTCTTCAGCTTCTTTGATTAAATTTATTATGCTATCTTTTATTGCAACAATCTTGCTTCTTTCCATTGGGAGTGCTTTTTTCATAGAATCTCCTCCTTTTTCAAGTTCTAATTTTCTTACAAGAAGGTATTTTGTGTTTTGTTCTTTTATTATTTCAGGTTGAATGTATGTTTCATTGTTCCAGTGCCTTAATGTACCAATAACTAAAACAGTTAATCCTTGATTTATTTCTTTGAATTTTTCTATATCATCTCCAAATACTTTAAGACTAATTTGTCCTGAACCATCATCAAGCTTAAAGAAGATATATTTTCTTTCCCCATCACTTTCGTATTTATCTACTATATTTCCTATTATATTTACACGCACTATTCTTTTATCTCCTAATTCTAAAAAAGAAAATCTTTCATTATCTATAATTGGTTTTCCAAGAAGGATATCTCCTATTTTTAGTTTATATGCAATGTTTCTTTTAAATTGTCCTTCTTCTGCCATCTTTTTATGCTCTCTAAAAATTTTTGAGTGTTTATAAGTTTTTATGGGTTAGAAAACCCCAATATATCCTTTTTTAGGTCTGTAAATTTCATTGTCTTTTACAAGCCTACCTATTATATCTTCTAATTCACTTTTTTCCATTTTTCCTTGAAGCTCTTTTTCAATTTCTTCATAAGGAATCATTTTACCCATTTTACTTTCAAGAGCAGTTATTACTTCTTTTACCATAAATATTCTGTTTCTTTGTGATGAGGAAAATTTTCCTGAAATTCTATCTATGTCAAAAGTTTTTGATTCATAATCATATCCTACTTGCATTAAGTAATATTTCATTAATTCTATTGCTTCTTTTGCATCCTCTTTTGAAACTTCTTCACTTAACCTTAATCTTGCCGATGCTTCAGACATTCTTACTAATGCTTGCAATTGTCTTGCTGAGATTGGAATCGGACGCATCGCGCTTTCAGACATTACTGGCTTGTTTCTTAGTTCAACATAGAATTTTTTTAATTCTTCAACTGCTTCTGTGCTTAATACTGGATTTACTTTTTGTTTTGCATATGCTACATATTTTCTCAATAAATTTGAATCAATTAAAACTTCTTTTGTTTCTTTTTGATGTTCTCTTAATACATGTGCTGCAATTTTTTCGTCTTTGTTTTTGTCAGGTAAATCTCTTAGTGTGAAAATTATATCAAATCTATTTATGAGTGTTGGAGGTAAATCTATTTGTTGAGGAATAGGCATGAATGGGTCAAATCTTCCAAATTTTGGATTTGCAGCAGCAAGAACAGATGTTTGTGCT
This sequence comes from Candidatus Diapherotrites archaeon ADurb.Bin253, assembly GCA_002069705.1. Classification (GTDB taxonomy): domain Archaea; phylum Nanobdellota; class Nanobdellia; order Pacearchaeales; family GW2011-AR1; genus MWBV01. The sequence continues at coordinate 26,049 of MWBV01000003.1, forward strand.
TTCAATGAAGCTTGAACATTTGCCTTTGAAATAGTCACTGTTTGTTGTTCCATAGCTTCGTGCATGGCACTTCTATCTTGAGGGTCCATTTTTTCTAATTCATCAATACAAACCAATCCTTTATTTGCTAAAACCATTGCCCCTGCTTCTAGACTCCATCCTTTTAGATATTCATCTCTTACAACAGTTGCTGTAAGTCCTGCTCCTGAAGCAGATTTACCAACAACATATCTTCCTTTTGGAGAGATATTTGACATGAAAACTAGAGTTACACTTTTTGCTACACCCGGGTCTCCTATTAAAAGAATATGAATATCTCCTCTTGATTTTGAACCATCAGACATTTGTTTTTGAACTCCTCCAAATAACTGGAGAATTAGTGCTTTTTTTATTTCTTCATAACCCCAAACACTTGGAGCAATACTCTTTGCTAAATTTTCAAATATTTTAGGATCTTCAGATAATTCGTGAATTTGCCTTTCATCTTCATCAGTTATATCTAATTCTTCAAAGGTTTCTTCCATAGGAATAATGTTGTTTACTTCAACTGCTAATTCAAACCTTGTTGATAATCCTCCTGTTGAGAGAGGAACAGGAACTTCTTTTAAAATTCCAATAACTTTTACTTTTGCTCCTGGAGTTGTTTTATCTTCCATTTTTGGTTCAACTAAATCTTCTTTTACAAACACATTCATTCTTTTTGGTTGTTCTCCTCCAGAAAGAGATTCAGGAGATTCTTCAATTACTAATCTTTGAGTATCAACCATATCTTTGGAGATTAATCTGAATCCTCCTCTTCTTCCACATGAACATCTTGTAGGTTCCCTGAATTTTTTTTCTATTTGTAATACAGAGATAATTGTTCCACAACTTGGACATTCAAATTTAGCATTTACAACTTGAGGACGCACATCTGAAGCTTGTCTGATTATTCCTTCAAGAATTACTAATTCATTTAAGTGTTTTGAACGTATGTTTCTTATTTTTATCTGATGTGTTTCAGAGAGGTTTTTTAAACGGACTCTCGCATTTTTAACTAATCCTAGTTCTTCTACAGCTAATTCTATTATGCTTAAAGTTTCTTCAGGATTAACTATTATTTCATCAGAAAGTCTTGTTGAGAATTCTGTAAGTTTCATAAAATCTACTAAAACCACGTTTGTTTTTTTACGTATAGATTCTCCTAAATCTTCTTTATTTACATTAAAGAAATTTTTTGCTTCAATAATTAATTCTTCTGATTTAGGTCTCTTTTTTTGTCCCTCTTCTGGATTACTTGCTGCAGAATAATCTTCTTCTGAATAATTAGTACCATCTCCCATTAATTTTAGATAGAAAGGGGTTTTTTATAAATTTGTGTGTAATATAAAGTGTATTCTTTATTTGTAGTTTTTTAAAGCAGCTTTAACGTTTTTTAGAAGTTGGTCCATACTATCTTCTAACTGTTGCCTGTTTTTTGTACCAGTACATACTAACTTTCCGTTTGAGAAAAGCAGGAATGTTGCTGTGGGTTCAATTAGTTTGTAAACTAGACCTGGAAACTGTTCAGGTTCGTATTCTGTGTTTTCCATTTCTAATGCCAAAAAATTAAGATTTAATTTTAATTCAATGCTTCCAGATGCAACTATATTTTGAACAGTTATTTTTGGTTTTCCTGTAATATTGACACTTATTTTCTTAAGTTGTTTTATTACAGCATCTATAACTTCTCTTACTTGAGTTAAAGATTTTGTACCTGTGCAAACTAAATTTCCTGAAGAGAAAACTAAAACTGCAGATTTAGGTTCTTTAATTCTTAATACTAGTCCTGGAAATGTTTCTGGATTATATTCTGTGTTTGGTTGTGTTCTTGCAAGTTTTGTTAAAGGAACAGGTTTTCCTAAAGAAGCAGTTGCTACAATATTTTGTATTTTGTAATTGCTTTGTTTTTGTGCCATTTTAATGATTTATAAAGAGAAAATGGGTTTATAAAGGTTTTTAAAGAGTTCGTCGAGAGGTTTTTAGTTTATTTAGGCCAGTATTTATCAGGAAACTTTTCTTGATAATTTTCGGATTGTGGATTTGTTTCTGGTTGTTCCTTAAAATTATGGGTCTGATCAGATCCGTAATATTGTTCTATTTGTGAAGGGTAATTAGGGTCATTTTTATATTGTCCTTGTTCTGTTCTTGGTCTCTCTTTTAATTTTTCTCTTCTAATTATTATTCTTTTTAAAATAATTACTATTAAAATTATAACTGCTATTCCTAATAAAGTTATTAAAATATATACTAAGATATTTTTTCTTTCGCAAGTTTGAGTTAATTCAGGTTTTCCTTTTTCTGTACCACAATCATTTATATCTGTGCATGTTCTTGTTCTTTTTTCTTCTCTAGGGCATTTTTCAGGTAAAAATGGAGTGCATTTCCAATTAGGAATACATACAGGACATTCTTGATACTCTAGAGGTTTACCTGTAATATTTCCACAATTGTTTAAATCTGTACAAGTTCTATATCCACATGATTTAGAAGTTTCACTCCATTCATCACACTGCCAATTTTGAACACAAGGAATTTCAGGAGGGATTATTTCCAATATCGCAGAGTGTTCTAATCCTGTTATTATGAATTTATTTCCTGAGATATTACATGTGAGATTTCTTGCTGTTGAAGTTAAATTTCCAGGACATTCAAGGATATATTCATCAATTGCATTACACTCTGGGCTTATTTCATCTATTGAATAGATTTCTTTATCTTTTATACAAACAGATTCAGATTTGTCGTTTAATCTATCTACTGTTACATTTTTGGTATAGTTTAATCCATTTATTATAACATAACCTCTTGTGGAATCTGTTTCTTGTTTTTTAAGAATTATTTTTGTCCAATCTAAACTTCCTTCTTCTGTAAAGTTAATTTCTGTTTCTATTATTGTTTGTTCATCTTGATTTATTTCTATCCTCTGTATTCCTGAACGCGATTCGGAAAAGAGACCTATTTCTTCAGACATTTTTAATTTAGAGTCATTTATTTTTACTTCTATATTTTTTAAAGAAGTGTTTATTGGAGATGTCCAATTTCCATATAATCTTTCTAGTTCTTTTGTAAATGCTAAAAGTGAAATATCTGTGTATAAATATATATTCATACTATAATTTTGCAACACCATTCCAGCTTTTGCGATTATTCCCATAGGGTCAATTGATTCTCCAAAGAGAGTTATATTCTCTAAACTTCCATTTTCAAAAAAGCTAAATGCAGTTAGATTCTCTGTAATTCCATCTACTTTAAATTCTTCTTTTGTCCAGTTTGATGAAGAAATATTAAATACAGATTCAAATTCTGTTTTTGCTTCTTGACTGGTGTTTATATTTCTTTTAATTGTCCTGTTTGCTAAAAAATTTAAAAGTAAATATTCTGGAGCATTTTCCATCTCGTTTTGTTCAGATGAACTTATTCTTTGTATTATATTTTCCATTTCTTCTGGAGGATAATTGCCATCTATGGCCATAGCCATTTTCATATTCATTAGGAACCATACATCAATTCCAATAAGTGTTCTAATATTTGTCCCATTTATTTGATATACCTTATATGCCGGACACTTTTCATTTAATAATAAACTCCAAATTTCACTTTCTTCTTCTGAGGAATTAGTATTATTGTATGGAGCAGAAGTAATTGTTAAATTTTCAGAACTTCCTTTGAAAATAAATTCCCATACTTTTTTTATGCTTTCATTGGAACAATTTTCAGGTGTTGGAGGATTTTCTATTACCTTTGGAGTTAAATGATTTTGTATTACATTTGTTGTTAATACTAAATTTTTAAAAATTAGAATAAATAATATCAAAGCAAGTAATATTAAGCATATTAGAATTGGAGGTATTTCATCTTCTTTTTTTGGTTTATTTCTTCCTCTTTTTTTCATATTTTTTTATTAGGGTTTTGTGTTTTAAAAGCTTATTTGTTATTAATTGCTTTTTTGGCCTTTAACTTCTTTTTCAATTTCTTGTAAACTTGCTATTTCAGAAAGATGTTTATCTGGGCGTAGAGAAGTTATTCTTGGGAATCTTAGAGCCCATCCAGAACTGTAATTTGGAGATTCTTGAATTTCTTGATAAGTTACAGCAACAATTATTTTAGGTTTTATTTTAACATCTTTTCCTTGTTCTTTTATTATTAATGGTTTTAAGAGGTCGTTTAATTCATTGAATGAAACTCCTTCTTGTTCATCTTTTTCTTTTATGCCTGTTCCAACTCTTCCGATTTCTAAGAATTCTTGTTCTTCTTTTCCCATACATGATAAGATGAAGCTACTTAACCAACCAGAACGTTTTCCTGTTCCATATTCTGCACCTGTTATAACTAAATCTAAATCTTTTTCAGAGGGTTTAACTTTTAACATGTGTCCTACTCTGTTTCCTGGTTGATATGCTGTTGAAAGATTTTTCATCATAATCCCTTCTTGATTGTCTTTAAGTGCTTTCTTGTAAAATTCTTCTGCCTTGTTTAAATCATCAGTTATAATTTGTTTTGAAGAAACAATTTTGTAAGGAGTTTCTTTTATTATCTTCCTTATTAATTGTGTACGTTTTTCAAAAGGTTCTTTGATTAAAGATTTTCCATTATAATATAAAATATCAAAAACATTTATTTCAATTGGAAGTTCTTCTCTTATTTTTTCAATATTATATTTTCTTCTTATTCTTTGAGAGATTGCTTGAAATGGAGTGTATTCTTTTGTTTTTTTGTTATATCCTATTGCTTCACTATCTAATATAAATGATTCTCCTCTAACATATTTTTGGATATATTCAACTGCTTCTGGGAATTGTTTAGTTACATTTTCCAATTTTCTTGTAAATAATTTTATTTTAGAATCTTTTTTATGGATTATAAGTCTAAATCCATCATATTTATATTCTATTGCACATGGTTTTCCAACTGCCTTAAATCCTTCTTCAATGTTTTTTACTTTTTGTGCAAGCATCGCCTTTATTGGCTTTCCAACTTCAAGACCTATTTTGTCAAATTCACTTATTTTTCCTTTTTTTGAAATTAAGAATACTTTTGCTAAATCATTGGAATGGTCAATTGCTTCTTGAATTATCTTTGAAGATTCTTTGTCTGAATTGAAAAATGCTTTTGCGAGTGATTCTCTTATTGTTGATTCTTGGATTCCTATTCTTAAATCTCCAAGAAGTGTTCTTACAATATATAATGCTTCTATTGGAGAAGCTGAAATTAATAATTCAGTTATAAGAATTAATTTTTTTTCAATTGTTCCTTCTCCTTCAAGCTCTGGTAGTTTTCTTAAATTTTCAATTACTTTGTCTGTTGTTAGATGGGATTTGAGAAATAATGTTGATTGTTTTTTTGTGTTAATTAGTTTTTCAGCTACTTTACCTAAGTCTCCTATTTTTTTCCATTCTTGAACCACTTTATCAGGAGAGTTTCCAGATGCTTTTGAGATTGCCTTTATTACAAGTTGATTACTTATTCCAATTTTTCTTTCATCATAAGTTGGATATATTTCTCCATTTAGTAAATATAATATGTCCTTGTCTTTTTCAGAAAGATATTCTAAGAATTTTGAGAGAATTTCAATTTTTTCAAGACGCTTTGTGGTATTTCCAAGATTTTCATATAATTCTGCAAGTTTTGAATATAGCATAGATTATAATATTACAAGAAGTTTTTAATTATTCTTATTTATTTTCACTTTCCATAATCCATGTAGATTACAATATTCTCTTGCTGAAACAGGTTTAAATGAAAATTCTGCTTCTGGTTTTGAATCTGGTTTTAGAAATACTTTAGCAGTCTCTCCTGTTTCTGAAGTTGCTTCAATCCATTCAATGTAATGTTCTGTTACCATAGGGTGGGCAATTGAACCTACTTTTACTTTTTTACCACGAATAATTGGAACATGTTTTTCTTGAGAAGCATCAACAGTGTTTTCTTTTTGCAATTTCATTGGTTGTCCACAACAGATTAATACACCTCTTCCTTCATGCACGACTTCAACTATATTTCCACATATTTCACATTTATAAATTTCTTTTTTTTCTACCATTTTATAGGTTAATAATTTTCTTCTAAAATCTCGTAATAGGATTGAGGATGTTTACATGCAGGGCATTCATCAGGAGCTTCTTTTCCTTCATGAATATATCCACAATTCCTACATTTCCACTTTACAATTTCTTCTTTTTGGAATACTCTTTTCTCTTCAATATTTTTGAGTAGTTTTCTGTATCTTTTTTCATGTTGTTCTTCAACTTCTGCAATTTCATGGAAAGATTCTGCAATGTCTTTGAATCCTTCTTTTAATGCTACTTTTTCAAATTCAGGGTATAGTTCTTCCCATTCTTCCTGTTCCCCATTTGCAGCTGCAAGAAGATTTTCTTTTGTTGTTCCTATTTTTCCTGCAGGATAACTTGCTGTTATTTCAACAGGTAATCCTTGTGATTTTTCTAAATATTTAAAGAATACTTTTGCATGTTCTTTTTCATTATCTGCTGTTTCTGTGAATATAGCCGAGATTTGTTCATAACCTTCTTTTTTTGCAACAGATGCAAAATAATTATATCTCATCCTTGCTTGGCTTTCACCAGCAAATGCCTTTAGCAGGTTCTTTTCTGTTTCACTTCCTTTTAATTCCATAATTATATTTGTTTGTTGTAGTTTAAATAGATTATGTAATTTTATAATTATCTATGTAAAATATATCTTCTTCCAGAAGGAGGGTTTGGTTTTTGTCCAGCTCTTCTACTTGGTCTGTTCTTGTTTGTTGGAGATTTATCTCTTAATCCTCTTGATTTCTTAGCTGAACTTGTTAGTCCTCTAAAGACCCTGTTCTTGTTTTTTCTATTTACTATCCAATTTATTGTTTTATCATTTTTTATTTCTGGTCTTTGAGGGTCTACGCAAATAACTTCATAAAAATAATTTATTCCATCTTTTCCGATTTTATAAGAATTTAATACTTCAAGGTTAGTGTGTTTATTTGCAACTCTTTGTTCTGCAATCCATTTGTAAGACATCTTTAGATTTTTTCGAGTGTGCATTCTTTTTCCTCTTCTTCCTTTTATGGGTCTTGGTCTTTTGTGTCCTCCTCTTTTTACTTTTACTCTTATAACTACAAATCCTTTTTTGTCTTTATATCCTAAAGCTCTTGCTCTGTCTAATCTTAAAGGTTTTTCAACTTTAATCTGAGTTGGACTTTCTCTCCATTCTTTCATCCTTGCCATAAGGACTTTTGAATCTGGTTTTTTCCAAGCTTTCTTAATATAATAATACATTCCATGAACACTTTTTTGAGGTTCTTGTTTTGTTTCTTTTTTATTTCCTTTTGGTTTCTTTTCTGCCATGAGTATTTTAGAAAAAGTTCATTTAAAAAGCTTGAGGTTCAGGGTTTTGTAACCACTTATCTGAAGACATAATTTAGCAGAATAATTTATAAACCCCAATAGTTTTTTTAGTCTATGAAAAAGAGTGTTGCTAAAAAAGCAGTTAAGAATAAAAAAAAGAAAAAGGTGAGACCTGAAGTAACTCTTAATTTTCTTAAAATATCTAAATCTGCAGAAGCTCCAGAATATGCTTTAGATACAGATGCAGGTTTTGATTTAAAAGCTCTTGAAAGTGTGACTATATTTCCTTTTGATCAAAAAAAAGTCAGTACTGGAATTGCAATAGAAGTTCCAGAAGGATATGTTGGAATTGTAAGAGATAGGGCTGGAATTGTTCAGAAAATGAATGTTCACACTGTTGCTGGAACTTTTGATAGTGGTTTTAGAGGAGAAGTTTCAATAATGTTAGTTAATATGAATGATAAGACAATTGAGATTGAGAAAGGGATGAGAATAGCTCAGATAATCTTGGTTCCAATTGTCAAGGCCAAAATAACTGAAGTGAAAAAACTTTCATCTACAGAGAGAGGAGATAAGGGCTTTGGTTCTACAGGTATGAAAGAGATTATAAGAGAATTGAATAAGATTTCTGAAAAAAGCATTTAAGTAACTTTTATAAATTGTTTGAGTTTGTTTTTGTTACCAGAAATAGATATGTTTTGGGGCTGTAGCTCAGTCTGGTTAGAATGTTTAAAACATAAACCATCCTGAGAAGATAGTCTTGTTATAAAGCATGAACAAAACATAAACGAAACAATGAGGCTGTAGCTCAGTCTGGTTAGAATGTTTAAAACATAAACCACCCTGAGAAGATAGTCTTATTATAAAGCATGAACAAAACAATGAGGCTGTAGCTCAGTCTGGTTAGAGCACTGCTCTGATAAGGCAGGGGTCCACAGTTCAAATCTGTGCAGCCTCATTTAAATTTAATTTCCTTTGAATTCAAGAACAAGCAACCCTTTTGAAAATTCATATCCTATTATAGGTAAGTTTAAGGGTATTGATTTTGAATAAGCTTTTTCTTCTGCAATTGCTTTTAATTCTATGCTGCTTTCTAATGGAGTTATTGTAACATTTTCTATTGATTCAACTCCTGGCATTTCTATTTCATAGATTATTTTGTCAGCAATTCTTCTTAATTCTGTTTTAGGTTCTTTTTTATTGAGTTTAGAGAATTTTTTTATTTGCTCTTTTGAGAATTTTTTGAATCTTAAAGGAACAGATTCTTGTTTTTCTTTTTTATTTTCTCCTTGTTTTTGCATTCCACTGTTTAAATCCACTTCTTTTCCATTTATCATTAATTTTATTTTTGTTTTAGGAAAATTATTGTTTGTTGGAGATTGTTTAGACATTCTCATTTCTTTTTCAAGCATCCTCATTGTATTTGAAATCATTTTATTCATGACATTTCCCATCATTCCTCCAAACAGAGAATTAGAAATCATATCTGTTTCATTAAAAGAATCATTTTCACCTAACATTCCAAATTCTTCTTTTTTGCCTTTTTTTCCTAATGGGAAACCACAGCTAGGACAAAAGTTGTTTCCTTTTCCTGTTTTTTTTCCACATCGTTGACAAGTCTTTTTAGAGAACATATTTAATTTATATGAGATTTATTTAAAAGGTTTGTGGATAGCATATTATGTAGAATAATAATGATTATATATGTTGTTTTTAAAGATTATTTATGGCAATTAAGGCTATTAAAGAAATACCTTTGAAATCTCGGCATGTTAGGTGGAATTTTGAAAAGTCTGAAGATAATTTTTATATGGGGAATCCTTTGACTAGATATTACTTTGCTATTATAGATAATAGGGAAGCAAATAGGAAAGAACTTTCAAATAAGATTGCTAATCAATTGATGAAATCTAATTATTGGGTTATTCCTGTTGAACAAGGATTTAATCTTAAAGTTAAGAATAGTGAGTGGGGTTTATCTTTTGTTGTGTATGATGCTTTAGCAAGTTATGAGAATTTGAATTTTTTAAAACTAAATGTTGTTTCAAAAAGAGATTATAAATTGTGTAAGAAAGAAGTTCTCAGCATCGAGGATTATCTTACAAGAATTTACGAATAGTTTAATTTTTTCATAAAAAATGGTTTTAGATGATTTGGCGAAAAGTATTTAAATACAATTTATTTTATCTTTGGTATGAAGAAAGAAAAGAGGTTAAAGAAATTTAATATTTCAAACAGACTTGCCTATACATTAATGGTTATTCTTTCAATCGTATTATTAGGAATTGGAGTTTGGGCTGCAGCTCCAAACCCTGGACATAGTGCAAATGAATTGGAACTAGATTGGGGTGAAAAGAGTTTTTGTGAAGGTACTCCAAATTCTTGTGATTCTTATCCTCAGAGTTCGTGTACTACCCAAAAGGGATGTTCTGTGGGGTGTGGTGGAGAAGGAGGAGAGGTAACTTGTAATATTTGGTCTAGTGAATCAGACTGCAATGATCATGGATGTAATTGGGATCATGGTTCTCATTCGTGTAGTGGATATAGTGGTGGAGGTTATGTTGCTTGTTACTATTTCAGTTCCCCTAGGACTGAGTGTCTTAAGTATCAGTCTTTAGGTTGTTACTGGGGGTGTACTGGAACTGCAACTCCTTGTTCGTATTTTAATAATAAAAATGATTGTGACGGTTCTAATGGTCAGAAAGGTTGTAAATGGGTAACAAGGCAAAGGTCAATTATACCAACCAATAAGGGAATCAATATTTCTAGCATAATTACTAATGCTATTTGTGATGCCTCTGGAACTCGTTGTCTTAGTGTTAGAACTGGAGCCTTACCATCTAGTGAGGCACAGGTTTATCAAGGAAGGGACAGCGCTAGAAGAGAAATGAGGAGAGATGCTTCTGTTTCTTGTCCTGAAGGTTCTTATTTAACTAGAGTTCAGGTAGTCGATATTGGGGTTGGTCATGAAGCTTATTTAAAAGGAACTTGTAAAGCATTACCAATAAGATAAATAAAAATCTATTTGTTTCTTATTTATACAAATTTTTTTAAACTTTATTTTATTATCTTTTTTTAAATAATAATTGGTAATATTTATGATGGGAGATAGAGACAATAAAGAAAACAAGGAAAATAAGAAAAACAAGGAAAACGAGGAAAAAAAAGAAAGCAAGGAAAGCAAGGAAAATAATATTGAGGGAATTGTTGAATTTAATGAATGGCAGGTAATTGACTTGAGAGTTGCTCAAATCAAAAAAGTTGAAGATATTTCTGGTGCAGACAAACTCTATAAATTAACCTTGGATGTTGGTGAAGAAATAGGTGAGAGAGTTATTTGTGCTGGAATTAAACAGTATTATTCTAAAGAAGAACTTGAAGACAAGAAAATAGTTGTTTTTGTTAATCTTAAACCTAGATTAATGAGAGGTATTGAAAGCCAAGGAATGCTTCTTGCTGCTGTTTCTGGGGACCATTCTGAGGTTGTTTTGGTTTGTCCAGAAAAAAGTATTAAGAATGGTTGTAAAATAAGTTAAATTAAATTGACTTGTTTTTGTTATTTCTTTTTGTAGCTTTATCCTTTTTTCATAGTCATTTTCCAGAAATAAGGGTTTTCTCTTTTCAGAATTCTTCTCCAGAAAGGATATCTATCTTTTTTTGAGTTATATTCTGTACTTGTTATTCTTGCAGCAATTTCTTTGTAAGCTCTTGAAGCATTTGAATGAGGATGAGTATGAACAACTGCATCTTTTTTGTTTAAAGCTTTTTTAACAGTTATGTCTTCAGGAATCATTCCTAAAATAGGAGCTTCAAGCATATCTTTTACTGATTCTGGACTCATCTCTATACTGTCTTTTCTTACTCTTGTAACAATCACCCCTAATATTGTTTTTTTCATTTGTTCTGCTAGTTTTATTGTTTTAAGGGCATCAGTTATTGCAGGCATTTCTGCATTTGTTATGACTATTATTTCATCTGCTAGATTTATTGCTGCAATTGATTCATCTCCTAATCCTGCTGAACTATCAACTATTATATATTCAGAAAGTGTCTGAAACTCTTTTTTAAAATCAGAAATTTTTTCTGGTTTTATTTTTTTAAGTTCTTTTATAGATAAAGAAGAGGGCATTACCTTTAAACCAGAAACATGTTCATATATTGCTTCTTTTGGTTCAGCTTTTCCTCTTAAAACATGGTTTAAATTGATTGGTACTTCTGGAGAGTTCAAGTGTAATCCAACATTTGGAGTTGATAAGTTTCCATCAATTATAAGAACATCTTTTCCAAAATAATTTATAGCTGCACCTAGATTTATAGCAGTGGTTGTTTTACCTACACCTCCTTTTCCAGAAGTTACTACAATTATTTTGTTCATTTTGTAACCTTTTATAAGCTTCTTGGCTTACTTTGATAGAAGAAATTGTTTTGTAGTGCTTATAAACTTTTCCAGCTTTTCTGCATATTCCTTTAGCTTTTCCAAATCAACATTTATTTCTTTTCCTTGGTAGAATATCCTTAATGCTACATTTTTCCTAAATTCACCTATTCTCTCTGTTCTTAATTCATCTATTTTCCTGAACATTTCATATAATTCAATCACTTCTAGGAAATTAGAATCTTTTTTGAATAGTTTTTTTATTTCTTCTATTTTTCCTAATGGATTCGAAGGTATTGAACTTATTTTTTTCTTTTTCTTTGCACTTTTTAATATTTCTTCTATGCTTGTTTCAATCATCTTTCTCCATCTAAGAATAAGATTTTTAATTACATCACATGTCTTTGTGTATTTCAAACTTACATATAAAAGATGATCTGCGCTTATTTTTTCTTGGATGATTTCTTCCATTAATTGATTTGCCCTTTCCCCTCCTGTTTAATCCCATTTACTTAGAAGTGTAATTTACAAGGAGGCACTTGTTTATATATCTTTTGCTGTTCTAGAGGGGTGAAAGTTTTTGTAGAATTTGTTGAAATTTCTATAAATTAAAATTTTATTGGGTTCAATCAGCGAAATTCCTTTTCTGTAATTATCCATTATCTTGTAATCTTCCATATCTTGTTCAACTTTATCCCATATATCATTATATTCTGTTTCATCTAATAATTTTACTTCCCCGTTTTTAATTGCCTTTTTTAACATTCTTTCTACTGGGTTGATTAATCTTGACATTTTAATTTAAGTTTTGGTAAACATAACAATTTTCTGCTTCAATCCAAGAGTGATAAGATTTAATTATATAGTCTTGATGAATATCTTTCATTATTCTGTCTATCTCTTCAAGGATTTTATAATCTACATCTTTGTATAATGGTTCAAATGACATTTTACTTACTTAATTCTAAAATTGTTTCAGCTAAATCTCCATTGTTTTTTTCAAGTGTTTCTCTTGCAATTTCTTCTGAAACCCCTGTCTTTTCTATTATCATTTTTATATCTTCTTCAGAGGTTTCTTCTTTTGCTGACTCTTCTGAAATATCTCCTGCAATTTGGAATGTTTCCTGTCCTTGCATTTTTATTTTTGTAACAGAAGGGTTATCAATTATTATTCTGGAATTATCTGTTTTTTCAATTATAACTCTTGAAGCATCTATTTCTTCTTGGGAAATACCCATCTTCTTAAGCATTCCTTGCATTTGTCTGGGATTAACTCCTGGAAACATTTTAGAAAATTAAATTTATTTGAATATGAGGGGCATTAGTATTCTAAATGCTACAAGTGATATTACGAAGAGAACTACGTGAATAGGTTTTAAATTAATATAACTATTATACTCTTCACTGTAACGCATTAAACCCCCAAATCCTCCTGGAAGGCTTATTTTATTGTTTGATGCCATGGATATTTTAAAGAGAGATAGTTTTTAAAAGTTTCTTGGATAAGATTATTTATGTCAAAACCAAATTCGAGTTCAAACCCAAAATTTGACTTTAAGGATATTGAAAGTAAGTGGAAGAGCTTTTGGGAAAAAGAAAAGATTTACACTGTGGATTTAAAAAAGAAAGAGATTTATTCAGTTGATACACCTCCTCCATATATTTCTGGTAAGATGCATATTGGGCATGCATTTTCTTATTCTCATCAAGACTTTATTATAAGGTTTCAGAGAATGTTATTAGCAAATAAAAATGGAAGTGTTTTTTATCCATTTGGGACAGATGACAATGGATTGCCTACTGAAAGGTTCATAGAAAAAACAAATAATATGAAAAGCAAAGATATGGGAAGAACAGATTTTATTAATCTTTGTCTTAAAACATTAAAAGAAATAACTCCTGATTGTGTTCAGGATTTTAAAAATTTAGGAATATCTGCAGATTATAATGTATATTATTCTACAATCGATGATAATTCCAGAAAAATATCTCAAAAATCTTTTATTGATTTATATAAGTCAGGGGAAGCTTATCAAAAAGAATTTCCTACAATGTGGTGTCCTGAATGTCAGACCTCAATAGCTCAGGCTGAACTTGAAGATAAAGAAGAGAAAAGTTTGTTTTCAACTTTAAAGTTTTCATCTGGAAAAAAAGATTTGCTTATTGCAACAACAAGACCAGAACTTTTAGGTGCATGTGTTGCTGTTTTTGTTCATCCTTCAGATAAAAAATATTCTAGTTTTGTTGGAAAAAAAGCAAAAGTTCCATTATTTAATTATGAAGTTCCAATAATTGCAGATACATCAGCAGACCCTGATAAAGGAACAGGAGCATTAATGGTTTGTTCTTATGGAGATAAATATGATGTTGATGCAATAAATAGATATAATCTTGTTCCAAAGATAATTTTTGACAAATCAGGAAGAGTTAATTTTGGAGAATATAAAGGTTTGAAAATTAAAGAAATGAGAAAGAAAATTCTTGAAGATTTAAAAAAAGAAAACTTAATTTTTGAACAAAAAGAGATAACTCATGTAGTTAATTGCCATGATAAGTGTGGACATGGAATAGAATTTATTCCAACTAAACAATGGTTTATAAAAATATTAGATAAAAAAGAAAAATTTATTGAACAAGGAAATAAGATTAAATGGTATCCTGAATTTATGCATAAAAGATATGATAATTGGGTTAATGGTTTAGAGTGGGACTGGTCTATTTCAAGAAATAGGCATTTTGGAGTTCCTATTCCTGCTTGGGAATGTAAAAAATGTGGACAAATAATTGTTGCTGAAGAGCGAGAACTTCCTGTGGACCCTCTTCAATTAAAAAAGAAATGTCCTAAATGTAAATTAGAAGCAAATCCAGAAAAAATGGTATTTGATACTTGGGCAACTTCTTCTATGACTCCTCAAATAACAAGCTCTCTTATTAAAAATAAAATTACTATTCCGTATTCTTTAAGACCACAAGGACATGATATAATAAGAACTTGGGCATTTTATACAATAGTTAAATCTTATTTACATTCTAATACTATTCCTTGGAAAGATATTGTTATTTCTGGTAATGTTTCTTTAGGAGGAGAAAAAATGTCTAAGTCAAAAGGGAATGTTGTTTCCCCAATAGATGTGATGAATAAATATGGTTCAGATGCATTGAGATATTGGGCTGCAGGTTCAAAACTGGGAAGTGATGTAGATTATCTTGAAAAAGATTTAGTTGCAGGTACAAAATTTATAAATAAATTGATAAATGCTTCAAGATTTGTTTTTATGAACCTTAAAGATTATAATCCTAAAAATAAACCTTCTAAGTTAGAGAAGATAGATGAAATCTTTTTAGATAAACTTAATCTTTTGATTAAAGATTCTACTAAGAATTTCAAAGAGTACGAATATTCTAAAGCTAAACTTGATACAGAAAAGTTTTTTTGGAGTGATTTTTGTGATAATTATCTTGAGATTGTTAAGAAAAGAGTTTATCAGGGAGAGGGTAATTCAAAATTATCTGCACAATACACATTATATTATTCTTTACTTAAAATTTTGAAACTTATTGCACCAATTATGCCTTTTATCACAGAAGAAATTTATCAGGAATACTTTAGGAAGAATGAAAAAGAAAAATCAATACATATCAGTCCTTGGCCAGAATCAGATAAAAAAGAGAATTCTAATCACATAAAGATACTGGAAAAACTCTATTCTATTATTTCACAGATTAGACATGAAAAATCTTTTAATAAAAAAGCAATGAATGCAGAGATTATTCTTACTTTGGAAAAAGAAGATTATGAAGAGATAAAATCTGTTCTTGAAGATTTAAAGAATGTTTCAAATGCTAAAGTAATAAGAGAAGGAAAAAAATTTGAAGTTGAATTTTTGTAACTTTTGTTGATTGGCTAATTTTATAAACCCATTTCATTTTCTTTAAACATGGCAGCAATAAGCAAAGCAGAACTTGAAGTTCTTCTTGAAGAATTAGAGAAACATAAAGGAAGACATACTGAATTGATTACAGTTTATATTTCGGCAGGATATGATATTGTTTCTGTTCAGAAACAGCTGGAAGCAGAAAAATCTACTGCCAAAAACATAAAGTCTACTGCAACAAGAAAAAATGTTGTTGATGCTCTTGATAAAATTGTAAGGTATTTGAAGGATTTTAAAGGAAATCCTGAAAATGGGCTTGCTATTTTTTGTGGTAATGTTTCAAAAGTAGAAGGCATGGATGATTTACAACTGTGGGGAATTGAACCTCCTTTGCCTTTAAAAACAAGATTATATAGATGTGATAAAGATTTTGTGCTTGAACCCCTTAGAGAGTTATTAGAGGTTTCAGAGATATTTGCATTATTGGTTATGGATAGAAAAGAAGCAACAATAGGTGTTCTTGAGGGTAAAAGAATAGAAGTTTTACAAAAGATGACTTCTGGTGTTCCAAGTAAAGTTCGTGCAGGAGGACAGAGTTCCCAGAGATTTCACAGAATTACAGAAGGATTAACTAAAGAATTTTACAAAAGAATTGCAGATGAAATGAAAAATATCTTTTATGAGAATAAAAAATTAAAAGGTATTTTAATAGGTGGTCCTATTCCTACTAAAGATGAATTTATTGATAATGAATATCTAACTACTGTTTTAAGAAATAAAATTATTGGGAGAGTGGATATTGGGGGAAGTGATGAGTCTGGACTTAAAGAACTTGTTGAAAAATCAAAAGATATCCTTGCAAATCAGGAGATAGTTTATGAAAAGAAATTAATGGAAAAATTCTTTGAAATGTTGGGAGCAAAACCAGATTTTGTAGCATATAAGGAAGAAGAAGTAAAAAAAGCTCTTGAATATGGGGCAGTAGATACTTTGTTTTTATCTAAAGAGTATGAGAAAGAGTCAGCAAAAGAATTAAAGGATATTGCAAATAATAGTGGTACAAAAATAGAAACAATTTCAACAGATACAGAGGAAGGAAAACAATTTTTGAATCTATCAGGTGTTGGAGCTATATTAAGATATAAAATATAATTTTCCTTCAAAGTCCTCACTTCGTTGCGGTGTTCTCATTCTTCGAACAGAAGAAGGAAAACAATTTTTGAATCTATCAGGTGTTGGAGCTATATTAAGATATAAAATATAATTTTCCTTCAAAGTCCTCACTTCGTTGCGGTGTTCTCATTCTTCGAACAGAAGAAGGAAAACAATTTTTGAATCTATCAGGTGTTGGAGCTATATTAAGATATAAAATATAATTTAATTTATCCTAAATTAATATTTTTTAAAATATTCTTATAATTTTGTTAGGTATTTTATCTGAATCATTGCAATGATAAACCTTATGAGTTATTTGATTGTAAATTCCCATTAACTTAAGATTATTGTTTAGAATTAGTTCTTTGTTCTGAGAGTTTATTTTTAACTGGGGTGGTTTAAATGAGGTTGGTGAAAAATTAAAACATTCTTCAAATTCTCTTATCCCTTTATTTAATTCTTCTTGTGAAATATTTTCATATAAAAATTCCCGATATGTGTGATTTAATCCATGGAGTGAAAGAGATTTATTTAAAGATAGGATATGATTGCACCATTCTTTATCTTTTGATATCTCTAAGCTATTATAATTTGGAATTACATAAAGTATATCTGGATTGTATTTTTCTATTTCTGGACAAGGTATTCCAGGAGTTACATCATCTATTTCTGTGGGATTTATTAATCTGATTAAAAATAAAAGGGATATTACAATTATTATTGAAAATATGATTACTTTTACTATTTTTTTTAATTTTACCCCCTTTTTCATACTACTTTTATTAAAATTGCTATTAAATAATTATTGATAATACTTTTAAATACAATTTGTTTTTATCATTTATGCCTACAAGTAAGACAATAGAGGAGATAGATGAAGCTAAAGAAAAAGAGGACTTGAAAACTTTAGAAGCAGTTTTTTTTATTTCTGGAAGATTTCTTAGTATGCAGGATTTAATATCTTTAAGTGATTTGAATCCTATAATTTTAACTGATTTAATTGAAAGATTAAAAGATAAGTATAATCGGGAGGATTCAGCATTGGAGATTGTTGAGAAAAGTGGGCTGTGGAAAATGGATGTTAGACAGGAATATTCTCATATAATAAATAAGTTGGCTACAGGAAGTTCAGAATTTACAAAAGCAGAGCAAGGAACATTGGCTATAATTGCATATAAACATCCTATAAAACAATCAGTTATAATTAAAATTAGAGGAAATAAAGCCTATGACCATATAAAGAAATTTTCTGATTTAGGTTTGATAAAAAAGAAAAAAACAGGGCACACACATGAATTGAGTTTAAGTGAAGATTTTTATGATTATTTTAGTATTTCTGAGAGTGAAAGAAACACTTCTAATGTTTTAAATGAAAAAATTAATATGGAAATAGAAGAAGCAGAGAAAGAAGTTGAAAAAGATGAATCTGAAGGAAGATTTGAAGATGAAAAAGATAATTCTTAATTAATTAAGGAGCAAATTTATCACAATAATACTTAAAAGGATAAATTTTATATTTACATTTATGGATACAATTACTGTAATATATTTAATCTATATATTTATAGGATTTTATTTTCTTTTCCTATTTATTTTAATTTATATTCAGAATAAAAAATATCTTTATTATTATCCTAAACCTAAAAGAGATTATTCTCTTAGTATAGTCATACCTTGTTATAATGAAGGAGCAACAATAGAGAAGACAGTTAAATCTGTTTTAGATTCTGGATATAAGAATCTTAAAAAAGTTATTGTTGTAGATGATTGCTCTAAAGATAATTCTTATAAGATAATAAAAGAACTTGAAAAAAAGTATCCTAAAGTTTTAGCAGTTCAAACCCCTAAAAATACTGGTTGTGCAGCAGGTTCAAAAAATTATGGAGCTAAATTTGTAGATACAGAGCTAATAGGTTTTAGTGATGGGGATTCTTTTATTGAGAAAGGTTCTATTGATAAATTAGTGGGATTTTTTAATGATGAAAAAATGGGCAGTGTTACTTGTTCTGTTCTTGTGGCAAATAGAGATAAATTTATAGAAAGAGTTCAGTCTGTTGAATATAAGGTTATAAAATTTTCCAGAAAACTTTTAGAATTTATAGATTCAATTTATGTTACTCCTGGACCCCTTGGTGTATTTAGAAAAAGTGCATTTGATAAAATAGGAGGGTTTGATGAGAAAAATCTTACAGAAGATATAGAAATAACTTGGCATCTTCAAGCAGAAGGGTATAAGGTTAGGATGGCTTTACTATCAAGAGCATATACTGTTGCACCTTCAACAATTAAAGATTGGGTTAAACAAAGAAATAGATGGAATATCGGGGGTCTTCAGACAAGTATTAAGTATGGTAGAGATTGGTTTAGAAAAGGAATGCTTGGTAAATTTATTCTTCCTTTTTTTGTTTTCTCTTGGGTAATTGGTTTATTTGGATTGACTGTGTTAGCTTATAGAATATTGAAAGTTCTTATATTTAGATTGTTTTCAACAACTTATTCTATTCAAACACAAACCTCTCTTATTAGATTTGAAGATATAAGTTTGATGCCAAATATTCTTATTTTCTTTGGTTTAGTTATGTTCTTTTTAAGCATGTGGTTTACTTTGCTTTCATTATTTCATATGAAAGATGAAAACCGTAAGGGAGAAAACTTTTTTGTTTTAAGTTTTTATATGGTATTTTATGTTATGATATATCCGATAATTTTAATAAGTTCATTTTATAAATTTTTGAAAGGGCATAGAAAATGGTAAGATTATTGCAAAGCAGGAAGAGAGTATTTTGGGAGGCTTTAATTTTAACTATAGTTGTCTTTTTGTTTGGACTTTTAATAGGTATTTTTTATGAATCAACAAAGTCTTCAGATATGAATGAATATTATGTTAATTCTGAACTTTCATTGATGGATATATTTGCTTTAAATTCTCTTTTATCAATCAATTCTCAGAATTGTGATGTTCTAACTTCTTCAAATTTGGAATTTGCAGACAAAATTTATCAAGAAGCAGTTATACTTGAGAAATACGAATCTGTGGGAAAAGTTACTGAACATATGGAAGTAGTTCATAAAAGGTATGATGTGTTAAGAACTTTTTTATGGATAAACACTATAAAAACATCTGAAAAGTGCGAAAAAGATTATTCTACTGTGGTTTATCTTTATGAATATTTTTCTAAAGATTTAACTCAGAAAGCAAAGCAAAATGTATGGTCAAAAATATTGTCTGATTTAAAACAAGAACAAGGAAGGAATATACTTTTAATACCTATAGCTTCAGATACTAACCTTTCTTCTTTGAATGCTTTAACTGCTAAATTTAATATTACAAGTTACCCTGTTGTTATCATCAATGAAAAGCATGTAATTTCTGACCTTAGCTCTGTTCAAGAGCTTGAAAGATATTTGAAGTAGTTTTTTGTTTGGTTTTTTTATTAATTTTAATAATACAAATATTAAAAAAGGGATAATTACTAAGATTTTTTATGAAAGAATGTTTTCGCTGTGGGGTTTCTGAGGAAAGAGAAAGATTGTTCGACGCTATTTCAGGAAAAGGTGTCATAAAATTATGTAAAAATTGCGCTCATGATGAGGGTTTGCCTTTAGTCCAACCAGTTGATTTAAATAGACCTGAAAAGACAAGAACAGTTTATGAAAGACTTTCAGATATGGCTAAATTAGATCCTGAAAAACATAGGAGTATTCTTCTTGAAAAGGCTAAGCAGGATTCAATGAGAAGGTATAAAAGACAGGATACTACCTTAAAAGGAGTTGTGGATACTAATTTTCAGAAAAATAAACCTCAACCTAGAAAAGATTTGATTCCAAATTTTCATTGGGTTATTATGAGAGCCAGAAGAGCTAAGAAACTTACTCAAAAACAATTAGCAGAAAATCTTGGAGAACCAGAATCTTTGATTATTAGTGCTGAATCAGGAGTTATTTTGAATAATGCAGATAGTCTTGTAAGGAAACTTGAAAATTATCTTGGAATAAAGATTAGGAATATTGAAAGCCCTTATACTTCTGATGTTTCTAAGGATTTAGCTGTTGGAACAAATGAGGACCCTGCTTTAAGAGAAGCCAGAGAGAGATTTGAAAGAGAAGAGGGTAGCTTTGATAAGGAAACAACAGAGAATTTAACTATTTCTGATTTACAGGAAATAAACAAGAAAAAAGAATCAGAAGGTAAAGGAGGATTATTTTCATTTTTTAGAAGAAAGAAAAAGAAATCACAAGAAGAAGCTGTTCCAAATCCTGAAGAAGGAATCTCAAGTGAAGAAGCAGATAGAATACTTTTTGGTAACTAATCACTAAAAAATACTATAAGTAAAGTTTTTAAACTAATTTTATGATAAACTATCATGGAAATGGATATTCTTAAGGACTCAAAGGAAGAAATTGAAGTTGAAATGGAAAGTCTTACTTTGGTGGAAATATTGAGGGTTTATTTAAATAAGGATTCTGCAGTTACATTTGCTGCTTGGAAAAGGGAACACCCTACAAAAAAACCTATCTTAGCTGTTAAAACTAAGGGAAAGAGTGCTAAGAAAGCTTTAAGTGATGCTGTTGATGCAATTACAAAAGATTTGAATAAAATTGAAGACGATTTTAAAAAATTAAAGTAAATACAATAATACTTATTAATTCTATAGTTAATTAGATTTTTATGAAAACAGAAAAAATATCTACAGGAAGTTATGATTTTAATACTTGGTTGTATGGAGGATATGAAAAAGACATTATAACTATGATTGCAGGCCCTCCTGGTTGTGGAAAAACTAATTTTGTAATATTGGCTTCGTGTAGTCAGGCTAAAAAAGGAAATAAAGTTATTTTTGTGGATACAGAAGGAGGATTTAGTGTTGAAAGAGTTAGACAGATTGTAGGTTCTGAGAATTATGAATCTGTTCTGAATAATATTTTTCTTTTGAAACCAACTAGTTTTGAAGAACAGAAAAAAGATTTTGTTAAATTACTTGGACTTGTTAAAAAGGATGATATTGGTTTAATTGTTGTTGATGGAATGGCTATGCTTTATAGATTGGAAATTGGAGATGCACATAATTCTGGAGATGATGAAAGAGTTAAAGTAGTCAACAGAGAGATTGCCAAACAAATGAGGATATTTGCAGAGATTTCAAGGAAGCAAAACATTCCCATAATCATCACAAATCAAGTTTATCTGGAATTTCTTCCAGAAGGAGATTTTAAAAAAGGAGTTGAAAGGAACACAAATATTGTTGGAGGAGATTTGTTCAAGTATTGGAGTAAATGTATAATTGAATTAAAGAATGATAATGGAAAGAGAAAGGCAGTTCTTTTAAAACATAGGAATTTGCCTCAAAAAGAAATAGGATTTATAATTAAAAATGAAGGTATATTCAAGAAAAGGTGGATTTAGTTGTTTTTATTTTTTCTTTCAGAGTAAAGGAAGGTAACAATCATTCCCATTATAAATAATCCAATTCCTATTAAGTTGTGAGAGCTTAAAGGAAATTGTGCTATTGTATTTCCTGTTATTCTTCCAGAGAAGAATACAAAAGAAAATAAAAATGTGCAAAAAGCAAGCATAACAAGGAATTTATCTTCAAGAGAATGAGTTTCTTTTTTCTTTAATAGTTCTTCTTCTTTTTCTGAAGAATTTGATTTTTTATAATATTCTATTGCTTTATCATCTTCATGATAAATTTTTGCTATATCTCCTAGTTTTTCCCAAATTTTTTCTGCCTTTTCATCTAATCCAGCTTTCTTATAATAACCAGCTGCTTCTTGAAAATTCTCTTTTTTAAGGAATAAATCTCCTAGAGTTTCATAATATGCTTTTTGAGTGTTTGGATTAGTTGAATTTATTTTTGGTTCTATATATTGCAAAAATTCTATTTTTTCAGAAGTTGTTTGAAATCTTTCTAATTTTTTGGAGATATCTTCCTTACTCATCCCCTCCGAATTTCCCCTTTCTTCCATTATTTAACTAACCTTTTTTCATTTAAATAGGTTATGAATTTTTATTTTTTGTTTTGTTGTAATTTATTAAGTAGTTACAAACTCATTTAAAGATTCTTTTTGTTTATGACTTATGACAGAGGCGATAAAATTTGAAACAGTTAAGAAAGTTGCAGATGTTAGTTTTAAAATTAAAGATTTAAGTAAGATTTCTAAGGTAGATTCTATCTCTCCTCCAAGTGTGTTTATTGGAAGCAAATTAAAATATCCCTTGGTTAATGTTGGAATATTAAGTCCATTAAACAAAGACAATAATGCCTGGCTTTATGATGATGCAAAATATTGGGCAGAAAATAATCTTAATATAGAAGAGGTTATGAGTTTGAGAAATGGGCTTCTTAACTCAAGATTTCAGGCTAAAGTTAGTGATATTAGATTAAATAAGAAATTTGTTGAGGTTGCTAAAGATGTTGCTATATCTTCAAAACAGGTTGATGTTGAAATTGAATTAAAAAACAGACTTATTGTTGGAAGAGAGAAAGATAAAATCTTAACTCCTCATGGAATGAGGGCTGGTTTAAAGAATGTAGCGATAACAGGTAATGTTAAAGTTGAAAAGCAAGTAGATAAAGTGATAAATGACGAGATTAAGGCATCAGAAGCAATTGAATTTTTATATAAAAATGAATTTAATGAATATACTTTAAGTAAAATATTGAGTGTTGGTGTTATAGGTTTAGCAAAAAATAAAAAGTTAGTTCCAACAAGGTGGAGCATCACTGCAACAGATGATATTTTAGGTAAGAAATTTTTGGAGAATATACGTCAATATCCTTGGATAGAGAATTATGAATTATTTTTTGGAGAGTTTATGGGGAATCAATACATTATACTTATGTTTCCAAGTTCTTGGAGTTATGAGTTATTTGAATTATATTTACCTCATAGTTCATGGAATCCAAGTCAAGAAATTAAAGCATCTACTGATATTGAGGGTTATGGAGGAAGAAAGAGTTATGCATTTGATACTGCAGGAGGATATTATGCTTCTCGTTTTTCAATTCTTGAATATTTAAATTTAATTAAAAGGCAAGCAAGTGTAATTGCAATAAGAGTTGAAACTCCTAGTTATTGGGCGTCTCTAGGAGTGTGGGTAGTAAGAGAATCTGTTAAGAAGGCTTTGAAAAGAGAGATGAAGTTTGCAGATAGAAGTGAACTTTTAGAGAGTGTTAAAAAAATAGGTAAAATAAAATATAATTTTGATTTTGAAAATATTTTGAATAGGAGCAAACTTTTAAGAGAAAAAAAGGAACAAAAAAGTTTAAAGGATTTTGTTAAGATATAATTTATTCTTGTTTTTCTGCTTCAGCTTCTTCTTTTTTTGCTGCTGATTTTTCAGCCCATTCTTTATTTGTTGGACATTGAGGATTAAAACAAAATGTCCATGGTTTTTTACCTTTGGATAATCTTGTTAGCATAGGCCAATTACATTCTTCACATATTTTATCTGATTTTGTTATGTTTCCATTTGGGGGTAAACTATAAGTGTTTCTACAATCAGGATAAGCATTACAACTTACAAAGAATCTTCTTGTTTTCTTGGAATAGTTTATAGATAAATCTCCTTTTCCACATTTTGGACATCTTATCAATGCATTCTCTCTTTTTTGCTGTTCTCTGTATTCTATGTTTGCATCAATTAGTTCTTGTCCTATTTTATTTTTATTTTTCTCAAAATCTTTTGAAATCTCTGTTATTGTTGTTTTTGCTTTATTTATTATTTCTTCTTCTTTTTTTTCTTGTTTTGTTTTTATGTGCATTCTTTGAATGTTTTCCATTCCTATTTCAAAATCTCTTGTTAGTTTTTCATCTATAATTATTGGAGAGTATTTTTTTAAAGTGTTTATGAGAGATATGCCTAATGGGGTTGCTTGTATGCTTTGTCCTTGGACATATCCTCTGTCATATAATGTTTCTAGTATTGAAGAACGAGTGGCCTTTGTTCCTAGATTTCTTTTTTCTAATTCTGAGATTATTGATGCTGGAGAGTATCTTTTTGGAGGTTGTGTTTCTTTTTGTTCTGTTCTTGAATCAATTATCTGTGCTTTTCCTTGCATGTCTGGTATTTCTTCTTCTTTTAATTTTGTCGGATAAATCTCCATCCAGGATTTTCTTGCTATGGACTGTCCTCTTTTTGAAAAAACTAAATCATTTAATGTTGCTTTGACTGTTTTATTATCTATTAATGCATCTTCACAAAATAAACTCAAGAATCTCTTTACTATTAACTTGTATATCTTTTCTTCATCTCCTGAAAGAATTTGTGTATTTCCTGTTGGATAAATTGAAGGATGTGCTGGGTCTGTTTTACTTCCTTCTATTGGTTTATCCCTTTTTATTAATTTTTCAGTTTTGAATATTTTTGCAAGTTTGTTTAGAATTTCTTTATATCCAATTGATGGAGGGAGTTTTTGAGAAGAAGTTCTTGGATAAGAGATTAACCCTGCAAGATATAAAGATTGGGCTATTTGTAATGTTCTTGAAGGAGTTATCCCATAAAACTTATATGCTTCTGTTTGAAGTGTTGTTAAATTAAATGGAGAGGGGGGAGAAACCTTTTCTTGCTTTTTTATTAATTCAACATCTACTTCTTTTCCTTTCAAATCTTTGAATTTTTCTAATTGTGATTTGTTGAATATGTCTTTTGTGTGTTTTAATTCAAGTTTATTTTTTTTATCAGAAATTGTAATAAATATTTGCCAATAAGGTTTTGGTTTGAATGCAGCTATTTCTTTTTCTTTTTGTACAATCAAGTGAAGTGCAGGACCTTGAACTCTTCCTATTGACATTATCTTAAACTTGCCTGTTGTTTTTATAGCGTTCATTAATGCTCTTGAAAGATTTATACCATAGAACCAATCTAAGTAATGTCTAGTTTCTCCTGCAATTGCTTGCCCCCAATTTATATTTGGAGATTTGTTATCGTATGCTTTCTCAAGTTCAGTTTTGGTAAGGGTTGAGAATTTCATACGAGATGCATCTTGTTGGTTGCAAATATATCTTACGATATTTAATCCTATTACTTCTCCTTCTATATCATAATCTGTAGCCACTGTTATTGATGAAGCTTCTTTTGCTAGTTTTAATATTGAATCATAATATCTTTTTGTGAAGTCCCCTCTTTTTGCTAAAAAATTAGGAATCCAAGAAATATCAAATACTGGAATTTGGTATCCTCCGTTTTTTTGTTTAAGCGTGAATAAATGTCCAACTGCACATGCAACTAATATTTTTTTGTTTCCTCTTTTAACTTCATAATGAGGTACTTTATTGAAATTTTTTTGAGTTGGACTTCCGAGAGCACTTGCAATTTTAAGTGCTGCCTGCGGTTTTTCTGTTATGATTAACTCATATCCATTTTCTCTTAATTTTATTTTTGGATGAGAATATTCTTCTGCTTTTTTGGATTTTTTTACTTTCTTTTTTAACACAATAAATTTCTCAACTTTTTCTATTTGTTTTTTTGAGGGTTTTTTGTAATGTTTTTCAATTGCCCCTTGAGTTATTATCTCTGTTGGAGTTGTTTTAACAGGTTTTTCAGTTATATTTTTTAGAATATTCTGTTTTGGTAAAGCTTTTTTTACTTTTTTTTCAGTTGCATATTTTAAATCTCTTTTATCAACTCTGAAGTTCCCTTCTATAGCCAACTCTTCTTTTGTCTTTTTTTTCTTTTTCTTTATCGCCATTTTTGTTGCTTTCTTAGAATTAATGTGTTTTTTGTGTTTTTATAAATTTTGTGTGTCAGATTTCAAATATTTTTGGCTTTCTTCCTACATGAATTATTTTTGTTTTACCTATTTTTTCTTGTAATCCTCCTGCTTCATGTATATGTGCTGAAATTAAAATATCTGGTTTGAATTCTTTTATTGCTTTTTTAACTGCATTTGACCCAGGAAAACCTGAGAATTCAGCTACACTTCCTTTAGGATGAGCATGAGTTACCATTATCTTTTTTTTAGAATCTTTTATTTTTTCATTTCCTTTTTTTAATACTTTAAATATTTCTTCATCTTCTATGAAAAATGGTCCTGTAGATGGTTCGTATCCAGAACCGAAGATTCCAAGGTCACCTTTTCTTACAGAATATCCATGCACGTGTTTTGTTCCTTCGTAGATTTGAGTTAATGTATTTATTGTGGACATAGTTTCATGATTTCCAGGTATTAATACAACTTCTTTTTTTTCTTTTACAAAAGGCCCTATAAGATTTTTTGTTGATTTTTCAAGGAAAGTTAAGTCTCCTGCAAGAATAACTAAATCAACTTCTTCATCTTTTGCTTTTTTTGCTAATCTCTCAACAAACTTTGTATCTCCATGAATATCTCCTACTGCAAGAATTTTTGTTTTCTTATTTCCCTTTTTCATTGACTATAAAATATAAGTGAGTTAATAAGATTTTTTATTTTTATTTTGTTGTAATTATGAAATCATTAAATTGTTAAATTTTCATCAAAATTATGTAGTGAATATATACATTACAAAACATTTAAAAGGATGATATTGTCTGGATATATACATTAAATAAGACACCTCAATAAGATGGAACAAGGAAAGAAAGACAATTTTGATATCTTTTTCAGAAGGAAGCCAGCTTTAATGCTTGTTTCTTTGAAGAAGAATACTCGAATGAGGTATGGTAGTATTTTGGCTAAGGAAGTGGATTGCACTTATAGCCATGCAGTGAAAATTCTGCAGACTTTGGAAGAACTTAAGTTAGTGGAGTTTGAAAAAAAGGGGAGAATTAAGGTGATAAAACTAACTAAGAAGGGAATTGAAGTTGCAGAGGCTATTGAAAATATTCAAAAGCTAATAAGATAAGATTGCATTGAGGTGATTACTAAATACCCCTGTTGCGAATGGAATTCAAATAGTTTTATTTGAAATGATAGCAATTTTTATTAACTCTTTTTATTTTTTTTATTTATGGTTAGCAGTAGTTATAAAGGAATAAAGTTCCCTCCTTTAACAAATAAAGAAATAGAAGAAAAATATAAAGAAGCTGAAGAAGAGATGCAGGAAGTTTTGGAGTGGAAAAAAGAAGAGGAAGCAAGACTTAAAGATAAAAAATCAAAACCTCAGGCAATTAGTGCTGCGAAAAGAGCTTTAATAAAAGTTGAAAGAAGAATAAATACTGTTAATGGAAATTTAATTTATTGGAAATTAAGAAAAGAAGGAAAGAGTCATTTTTATGCAAATCTTGAAAGAAATGAATATTGGGATAAGCTGAAGAATGGAAATTCTGGGAATGATGATAAAGAAAGTGAAGATGATTAAAAAAGAAGTGACCCCGATGGGATTTGAACCCACGACACCTAGATTAAGAGTCTAGTGCTCTAACCAGGCTGAGCTACGGAGTCCTGGTATATAAATTAATTAGAAATAAATTGTTTAAAAAGATGTTGTTAAATTTAATATTTAAGCATTCTCTATTTTTTAGTATCTATCTATATTCTCTCCAAGTGTGATTACACTTAGTGCATTTGAAGAATTTTGTTTCTGCTTCATCTCCTGCACGTGTCTGGCTTGTCCAGAAATAAGCTTTATCATTTCCACATTTTTTGCATTTTTCAACAACTAGAGGTAATGTATTCATTTCTTTTTTAACTACTGCAACTTTGCTTTTTTCTTCTATCTTTTCAGAAGTTTTTATTTTTAATTTTTCTTTTGTAGAATAATCACATCTTGCACAACCATAATTCTTTCTTTTTTGGATTAAAACTGCTCCGCATTTAGGACAAAATTCCATTGTTTATTTTTACTCTCCTTTAACTTCTTTTTTTAAATTTATTTTCTTTATAAAACTTCTTGTTGTTTACTTTTAATTTTCATCACACATTCCCCTTTCAGATGGGGTTCTTAAATGTTCATAAAATATCAATTTAATCCAACCTACTGAAGGAAGTATGTTTGCAGCAGCTTTTCCTACTAATTGGTCTTCACTTATAGATTTTTCTCCACTTATTTGTCCGTAATTGTTATCTCCTATTGTTGAAAAGATATACTTTCCGTTTTCTTGTCTTATTTCAATTATTCTATGTATTACTGGATTTTTTTGGTCGCTTTCAAAGATTATTATGTCTCCTACTTCTAGTTTTTCAGGTTTTGTTCCTACTATAAACACTATATCTCCTTTACTGAACCCTTTTTTAAGAGGAAATTCTTGAAATTGAGTTTTGTCTATATTTAATGAAGAGTATTTTATCTCGTGTCTATCCCACCAACTATTGAAATTTCCAAATACATTTCCTGAGTGATACATGCTACAAGATTCAACTATTGCAAGAGGAAGAGTTGTTCCTGTTACTAAATTTAATAGAGGGAAGAAAATGAGTTTTATAACTATAAATATAAAAAGAAGAGAAATTAACCATCCTTTGAAACTATCGTCTTTCCAGACTATTTCCCAGAACCTTTTTAAGAATTTTTTAAATTTACTTTTGTTCCCACCTCTAGTCATTAGAGTAAAGATGAATTAAGGTTTTTAAAATGTTAGTTTGTTTTTTATTTGATTTATATTTTTCAAGAATAGAAATATTTAAATAGTATACATTTCTTTGTGTATACGTAATGTATATACAAAACCTCTTTTCAACCCAGCCACACTCAGGGTAAAACCTTGAGTTAGTGGCTTTTATATTCATCAAATAAAAAACAACATGGAATACACGATTAATAATTATAGTATTGGAAAGTCATCTTTTAATTATGATATTGCTAATTATAGAGAAATGTATTCTCAAAATTCTTTTGCTCAACAAATGTATAAAAATATTGTAAGATATGTTCCAACTACAATTAATATAGGAGATTATATTAAATAAAACTAAAATGATAAACGACATATTTGATAACACTATTTTATGCAGGAAATGCGGTAAAAAAATGAAAAAAACAAAATTTGTAAAAAATGGTTTTGTTTTAAGAGGAGTGGTTTGTCCTAATGAATCTTGCAATGAAAAAATAATTCATCCTATTGATGAACAAGAGTACAACAAATTTATAAATCTTAGAAACAAGGAATTCAAAGTCAAAATGAGACTAGTTGGAAATAGTTATGCTGTTTCAATCCCAAAGGAAATAGTTTCGTTTATGAATGAACAAGAAAAAATTATGAACGATATGGTAAAATTGTGTTTTGAAGATTTTGGAAAACTGAGTTTAAGTTTTTGGGACTATGTTGATGGAGATTCAAGAGTTATCAAATCCAGAGAGTGTAAAGTTATAAAGAATAATAAACCTGTTTTACACACAAAACAATTTTATGATTCAACAAATCCTGAAAATAATAGAAAAATGATAATTAAAGAAGATGGGGGAGATGAATAAAAATGACAACAAAGAAAATTCAGCTTAAAGTTGTAGAAGCATTACAAGATGATGCCTATAAAGGCATTGCAAGAATAGATGCAGATTTAATGAAAGAATTAGAATTGAAAAGAGGAGATGCTATAATAATTAAAGGGAACAGAGATACAGTTGCAATAGTTGATAGGTCTTATCCTGCAGATGTTGGAGAAGGAATTATAAGAATAGATGGTATTCAAAGAAAAAATGCTAAGACAAGTCTTGGAGAAGTTGTTTCTATTTCTAAGGCAGAGATAAAAGAAGCAAAAAAAATAATGATTGCTCCTGCTCAAAAAGGAATAATGGTTCAGGGAGATCCTCAGGGGTTGAGGACTGGTTTGCTGGGAAGAACTGTTGTTAAAGGAGATATTGTTGTATTGGGTGGAGTTCAGAGAAGAAAAGATTTGATGTCTGAAGAATTTGGAGATTTAGAAGATGTTTTTGGAAACTTAAATGAATTGTTAGGAGGAATGGGGTTTGGAAATCTTGGAGGAAGAATTTCTCAGATTAAATTTTTAGTTGTGAATGTAAATCCAAATCAACCTGTAAGAATAACTGAAAACACTGAAGTTACATTGAATTCAAAAGCAGTTGAGATAAATGAAGAAAATATTCCAGAAATAAATTATGAAGATATTGGTGGTTTGAGTGAAGAAATAAGAAAAATAAGAGAGATGGTTGAGATTCCTATGAAACATCCTGAGATTTTTGAAAGATTGGGAATTGAACCTCCAAAAGGAGTTCTTTTACATGGGCCTCCTGGAACAGGTAAAACCTTGCTTGCTAAAGCTGTTGCAAATGAATCAGAAGCAAATTTTATTTTACTTAATGGTCCAGAAATAATGTCAAAGTTTTATGGAGAATCAGAAAAGAAAATAAGGGATATTTTTGAAGAAGCTGAAAAAACAGCCCCTACAATTATTTTTATAGACGAAATAGATGCAATTGCTCCTAAGAGAGAGGATGTTCAGGGAGAAGTTGAAAGGAGAGTTGTTTCACAAATATTAACTATGATGGATGGTCTTAAAGGAAGAGGTAAAGTTATTGTTATTGGAGCAACAAACAGAGTTAATGCAATTGACCCTGCATTAAGAAGACCAGGAAGATTTGACAGAGAAATTGAAGTTGGAGTTCCAAGTAAAGATGGAAGATTACAGATATTGAAAATCCATACAAGAGGAATGCCTTTAACTAAAACAGTTAAATTAGAGGAATTAGCTTCACTTACTCATGGTTTTGTTGGAGCAGATTTAGAGTCCTTAGCTAAAGAAGCTGCAATGAATGTTCTTAGAAAATATTTGCCTCAAATGAAATTAGATGGTGAAGACCAAATTCCAAAAGAAATACTTGAAAAATTAGTTATTGACCAGGAAGATTTCAGAGAAGCATTGAGAGTTGTAAGACCAAGTGCAATGAGAGAAGTTTTAGTTGAAACTCCTAATGTTAACTGGGAAGATGTTGGAGGATTAGAAAATATTAAACAAGAATTAAAAGAAGCTGTTGAGTGGCCAATGAAATATCCTGAAAGCTTTGCAAGAATGGGTATAAGACCTTCAAGAGGTATTTTGTTATATGGACCTCCTGGAACAGGAAAAACCTTGCTTGCTAAAGCTGTTGCAAAAGAATCAGAAGCAAATTTTATACAGGTTAAGGGTCCTTCTTTATTGAGTATGTGGGTAGGAAAATCTGAAGAAGGAATGAGAAAAATATTTGAGAGAGCAAGACAAGTATCTCCTTGTGTTATATTCTTTGATGAAATAGATTCATTAGCAGGTAAGAGAGGGGTTGAAATGGGAACAAAAGTTACAGAAAGGGTTTTGAATCAAATGCTTGCAGAAATGGATGGATTAGAAGATTTGAAAGATATTTTGGTTATGGGTGCAACAAATAGACCTGATATGTTGGACCCTGCGTTGTTAAGACCAGGAAGATTTGATAAGATTCTTTTAGTTAATGCTCCTGATTCAAAAGGAAGATTAAACATTCTTAAGATACACACTAAGAAAATGCCTTTAGGAGATGGTAAAAAAATATTTGGTGAAAAAGAAAAAGAAAATTTCCTTAAGGAACTTTCTGAAAAAACAGAGGGTTATACTGGTGCAGATTTGGAATCTTTAGCAAGAGAAGCAGCTTTACTCTCATTGAGAGAATCAATTGAATCTAAGTTTGTAACTGAGAAACATTTTGAAGGTGCTCTTAAGAAAGTTAAACCAAGTATAACTAAATCAGTTATTGATGCTTACAGAAAAATAGAGGAAAATTTCTTGAAATCTGCAAAGAGTGCTGTTTATGAAGGAAATAGTTATCTTGGATAAATTGTTATTTCTGTATAGTTACAACAATAGTAAGTTTTAAATATTCTTTTTGTTGCATTCTTTTATGGAAAAATTAGGAGTATTAGTAGGATATGGGTTTGATTTTGAACTTGGAGGGCAAAATAAAATTTGTGCTGCTCTTAAAAATAATGGATATTTTGTTAAATCAATAGGCGAGCCTTGGCCTAGAGGTAAATATGTTCTTTTTGGAAAAAAATACATATCTTCAGGAGAATTAGATGATTCTGGGAATGTTTTTGGAGAAGGGGGAAATGTTCAATTAGGTAAAGATTTTGTTCTAGTTTCAGATAATGCTTTTCATTTTAATGAAATAAAAAAAGATGTTGATTTGAAAAGATTAATTAGTGATAGAAGTTATTATGAATCTTCAAAAAAGATTATTTCAAATAAAGGAAAAGAACAATATAATGTGCCTGTTCATGTTGCCCCAACAGGTTATTTTTTTGGAAATTCTTCTGCTCAAGGACATATTGATTTATTCACTCTTTTACTTCCAAATAGCAAAATATTAATTTTCGATAAATATTTTGGTAAGGATGCAAATTTGAATTATGACTATAATAAAATTTGTGAGAAAGAAGGTCTTAAATTTTTAGAGTATGATGGAAGTAAGGAAGAAGTTTGGTTTCCTTTAAACTCTTTGGTTTTACCTAACTCACAAAAAGAAAAAGTAGTTATTGATAGTAAGGCCAAATCATTAAATAGGATTTTAGAAAAAGAAGGAATTGAAAGAATTTTGGTTGATATGCCACAGAGAAATTATCCTGCAGGTAAAATTAATTGTCAGACAAATGTTTTTCTCTTAAAAGACAAAAATAAATTAGACAAACTTTTAGTTTAATCTTTACTTGTTGTTATTATTTTATTTCCGTTTTCTTCAATAAGTATAGTATCTTCAGCTTGAGAGACTATACCTTTTCCTACTTCAACTAATTGAGCATATTGGTGTAAATTTCCATTTTGTTCTAATTGAGATAAAGAAATTAAAGCCCTTGTTCCAAAGACATTTACAATCCATCTTGAGCAAAAAGGGAGTTGATTGTATTCTTCTATGATATATTCTAGTATCTTTCTTGCATCATTATTTCTTATATTCTTATGATTAATCAAAGAGTAAATTCCAGAAGGTTTTCCATCTTTTATTTTTCCATAACCGTTTGTTGCAAAAGGTTCTATTGCATATAATCCAGCAGTAATTTCAGTTGTTCTTTTATCATCTATATTTGGAATTGTTAATCCTGCATGAAGGTTGTATTGTTCTATTTGGTGTCCTGAAAGATTTATTATTGGAGAGAATCCATAAGATTCGATTGTATTTTGTATGACTTTTCCTATTTTATTTATTTGAATTCCTTTTTCAATTGTTTTTTTTGCATTTTCAAGGGCTTTTTCTGATGCTTCTATTAACTTTTTATTTTCTTCTGAATTTTCTAAATCCAGAGAGAAAGAAGTGTCAGATACAAATCCATTTACATGAACTCCTAAATCTACTTTAAGCAAACCGCTTGCAAGTGTTTCATCATTGTGAAAAGGAGTATAATGTGCAGCTATTTCATTTATTGAGAGGTTTGTAGGAAAAGCAGGTTTTCCTTTTAATTCAATTATTTTTTTTTCTATTTTTTCTGCTATTTCAAGTAATGGAACCCCTTTTTTTATCTGAGGTCTAATCCATTCCTTTACATCTTGTGCAATTTTACCAGCAAGAATTATTTCCTTTTTTTCCATTTCATATTTGGGTCTTTACTTTTATACAACCACTTATTTATCCAATAAACAATAGCAACTGTTACATATAAAAAGAGTAAATAAAGCCCAAATGTACAATTAAGAACATTTCCTGTAATTCCTGGTTCTTCTAAATATTTAAAATACCAGAATGCTGTCCAGAGAAAGATTAGTATCCCAGTGGATACCCAGATTGTTTTTAATGTCTTATGCATATTTTTATTAGTAGAAGTTAGTTTAATTAATTTTTCTTTTAGAAATCACTTAGTTTTTTCTGTTTTTTTTCTTCTATTATTTCTTTTACATCTATGTTAAATACTTGAAAAATATTTTCTACTGCAGGAAGTATTTGTCTTTTAAGATAGTATTCTATGTTGTATTCTCCTTCTTCCTGGGGGAGCTTAACTTTTTCTCTTACTAATTTAGATTTCTTTCCTGCGGTTTCTGCTATATAATATTCAATTAAATCTCCTTCATTTGGCGCTATTGAAAGTTCTTTCATTTTTTTTGCAGCAATTACATGAGGAGAGATTGCTTTGTATTCTGAAATTGATTTTTTTAACTGAGTCCTTATTATTATTTCTTTTTTGAGTATTTTTCTAGATTTTATTTTTTTTATTATCTCTTTTAAATATTCTATTGCTTGTTTTTCATCTCCATCTTCTAAAACTAGTTTTATGACTTTGTTTTGCACTTCTCTTGCTAAATCACACCAATCTCTCCTTACTGTTTCAAATCCTCTTATTTTTATTCTATCCTGTTCATCTATTAATGCGTATTTTTTCTTTGCCCCAAAATCTCCTGTTCTTTTTGTAACCCATAATCCCCTCTTGAAAAATCCTTCTAAATCTAATTCCATTATTCCTGGAAGTTCTTTATTTATTTTCTTAAGTAAATCAAGAGCTTGTTTTTTTGTTTTATTTCCTAAGATTACTGCTATACTATCTGTATCACTATAAACTGGTTTGAACCCTTCATCTTCAAAGATTTTTATTGCTTTTTGTATACTCTCTCTTGCAAAATAAGCTGTTGATGAAGCAGCTTCAACAGAATAATATCTTGCTCCGAAAAATCCTTGATATCCATAAGCTGCATTTGCAATCAGTTTGAAAGCATTACTTCTAACTTTTAAAATAGGATTTGGATTTTTATTATAATCTTCTTTGTATTTTCTTCTTTTCATTATTATTTCTTTTAACAATTCTGGAACAAATCCTTGTTCTTTTGAAAAATAGACCTTTTCGTTTTGAAATTCTCCAGCATAAGAATTTTTTTTGTCTTCTGTTTGAGTTGATTTTGAGAGATTATATGTAACAATAACACTTCCATACATACTTGAGAAATCAAAGAATGCAATGTTTTCATATAATCCTGGAGTGGGTTGAAAAACAAATGCTCCTTGATATTTTTCTCTGTTTCTTCTTTCAATTATTTCTGACCTGTAAGGTTTTTTTTCTGGTATTTCATTGAATCTTTCTAAGTTGTGCAAAACATAATCTTCAAAATTTCCTGCCATTGTGCTTCTTGATACACTAAAAATTGGCTCTTTTGTTATTTTTGTTATTTCTTCTAAATCTGCCCAAATTTTTTCAAAAATTTTGTAAGTTAATTCAGAATCTTTGAGATTATATTCATAAAATTTATCCCAATCTACTTTATTTTTTCTGGACTCTTCTAAAGGACTTAATTCTATTTTTCTTTCTCCAAGCAATTCATTAGATACTTCATTTAGAGAAAGAGTTTCTGATTGGAGATATTGAGAGTATGCATTTTTTATGAATCGTAATAAGTCAATATGAACTATTCCTTTTATCTTTCCTGTTAAGAATATTCCTCTTGAAAATATAGGTTGTGAATTGTCTAATCCAAGATTTAATTTGATTTTTAGTTTTTCTGTTCTTGCCTTTATGTAAGGTAAGTCAAATCCATCTGAGAAATATCCAACTAATATATCTGGAGAGTATTTTTTTACTTCATTTACAAATCCTTCAAGCATTTCTTTTTCATCTTTGAATTTTTCAACAAATGTTTTTTTTGAGGGTTCTTTGAATGTTAATACTTTTTTGAAATTTTCTCCATATAAAGAAATCATTAATATCTCTCCTTTTCCTAATTCTAATTCCTTAGCTTCTATATCATATGCAAGAATTTTTGGAAAGAATTTTGTTTTATGTTTATCTTCTGGTATTTTTTTTAAAGATTTTAATTCTATACAAAAATCAACTTCAAGGGCAGAATCTATTCCTCCGAATTTATCAGAATTATTTAGCATTTCTCCTTCAATTTCATACCATTCTAAAGGGTTTAATTTTCTTTCAATTATATAATGTGTGATAAATCCTAAATCATACCCCCTTCTTTTTTCTATTCCTTGAAAGTCTAAATTATCTGCTAAATCATGTAAATCTTTGTAATTTGTTGCGAATATTTTAAGAGCTTCAACTGTTTTTCCTAAAAATTTTTTATCGTGGATTTCAATTTTTTCTATCCTAGTTTTTCTGGATTTTTTATCTAAACTTATTTTATCTACTTCTTCTATTAAATCTCCTAATTCTTTTTTGCCTATGTTATCTTTTAATATTGCCCAGAGATAAACAGGGCAGGAATCTATTACACAAACTTTTTTCCCATTTTCATCTCTACCAAATACTTGAATGTAATTTTTTCCTTCATAATCAAATGGTTGATAATCTAAGGGTATAAAATTTGTTTTCATGAATAGATTAAGAGATAGAATTATTTAAAGCTTAGGAATATTCATTTTTCTATATTTAGTTTTTACAAATGTTTGCATTTGTTACTACTTATAAGATACTATATGTAGAAAAGTTTATAAAGTAGAAGGAGTTTAATTAGGTATGGTAAACAAATATACTGTTTTTAATTATGCTCCAGAAACATATGAGAAAGATAAATATTTAGTTGATGCTATACATAGGAGAGTGCCTTATTTGAGTAGAGGAAGACCTCAAGATGCTTTAGAATTAGCAAAGATTCTAAAAGAGTATGGTTATAAGGGATTAAGAGTTGCTTCTAATGATTCACCTAATGCCTTTGTTTCTCTGGATAAATTAGTAAGTATTAATCCTTGGAGAATTATTAGAGTTGCTAATGATATGTATGTTCAAGCAAATAAAAGAATGAGTTTTTTTGGAGATCCATCTAAAAATCCTGAAAGCCCTTTCTATAAGAAAGGACCTGATTTAGAAGGAAGAATTGAAGATGATGGACAAGGACGTTTATTTTAGATTTTAGATAATTATTTATATTTCTGCAGTTTAGTTTCAGATATTTTATATTAGAAATGGGACTAAACATAAGAGAAATAATACCTAGAAGGGAACTTGAAGAATCTGAACTTAAAGATAAAATTGTTTGTGTTGATGCATTTAATGCTCTTTACCAATTTTTATCAAGTATAAGGCAACCTGATGGGACTCCACTTATGGACAATAAAAAAAGAATAACTAGCCATTTGTCAGGTATCTTTTATAGAAATATTAATCTTATGGAAGAAGGCATTAAATTGGTTTATGTTTTTGATGGTAGAGCTCCAGATTTAAAATATAAAACACATAAAGAAAGAGAAACTTCTAGGGATATTGCAAAAGAAAGATATGAAATAGCAAAAGGTGAGTTAGATATTGAAAGTATGAAAAGGTATAGTTCTCAATTAACAAGACTTAATAGAGAGATGATTGAAGAGAGTAAGGAGTTGCTGGAAGCAATGGGAATACCTGTAATACAAGCTTCTTCTGAAGGAGAAGCTCAAGCAGCATATATGGCAAGAACAATCCCCAGAGTTTATGCATCTGTTAGTCAGGATTATGATAGTTTACTTTTTGGAGCTCCAAGGTTAATAAGAAATTTAACTGTTTCAAGAAAGAGGAAAACTTATAGTGGCTATGTTGAAATAAAACAAGAAGTTATTGAATTAGATAAAGTTCTTAATATTCTTGAGATAAATCTAGAGCAATTAATTTGTTTAGGTATTCTTGTTGGAACAGATTATAATCCTAAAGGTATTCCAGGTATAGGACAGAAAAAAGCATTGGAGATTGTTAAAAAATATAAATTTCCTTATGAGATATTCAAGAGTGTTGAAGAACAAATTATGAGTCTGTCAGAAGAAGATAGATTTGAATGGCAGGATATATTTTCTCTTTTTTATAAACCTAATGTAAATAATGTTGATTTTGAATTTAAGGGATTTGATGAAAATAAAATCAGAGAGATTTTAGTTGAAAGACATGACTTTTCTGAAGAAAGAGTTCAAAAGCAAATTAACAGATTAAAGGATTTGAAAAATAAAAACCAACAAAAAAGTTTAGGTAAATGGTTTTAAATTTATCTTCTTAAATATATTCTTTTATCAACTCTTCTCTTGAATTCTCTTCTTATTAATACTATTCCAATAATTAAGAAGATTATTCCTATTATTCTAAACCACCAAACTAAGTTGTGCAAGAAAAAGCTTCCAACTATAAATAAAACTCCGAAGAAAGAGAAAATAACCCTTGCAGTTACTGCTAAAATCATGTATACTAGTCCAACTAAAATTATTATTGGGATAACACTGTATAGAAGATTGTTGTTTATTCCTATTTTGTAAAAAAATCCTGGGAAGTCAAGATTTGTTTTACTTAAACCATATACTGACAAAAGAGCAATAGATAAAGAGATTACTCCTAGCGGACCTTTATCTTTTATAGTTTTAGAGAGTGCTAATCTTATTAT
>MWBV01000004.1 GCA_002069705.1 Candidatus Diapherotrites archaeon ADurb.Bin253
ATGTGGAGCATAAATTGTTTAAAATGCACGAATTAGCGACTGATATTATTAATAAAAATATTGAGAAGATTATTGACAATCATAGCTATGAAAATCAAAAAAATGTAAATCCTTATGGATGTATTTGTTATGGGCTGGATGCGAAGTGTCATAATATTGAAAATTTAAATTGCTTTTTTTGTTATTGTCCAAATTATGATAGAACAATTCTAGAAGGAAAGTGTAAGATAGATTCTCCTGATGGAAAATATATTGAAACTATTAATGGTAGAGTATGGGATTGTTCTGACTGCACTTTTCCTCATAAGAGAGAAAATGCAATTAAATTACTAGAAAAATTGTTTAAATGAATTGTGGTTTTGATAATTGCATATTTTGTGGATAAATTTTATTGAATTATATTTTGAAGTATAATTATGCTTATAAAATAAAACTGCTAAGTTTTACAATAAATTAAAATGAGGATTATTCAGGAACAACCAATTAAGACAAGACCTACTTGGGATGAGACTTTTATGAGTTTAGCAATACAAAATTCTTCTCGTTCTTCTTGTTGGTTTATCAGGTCTGGAAGTACATTTGTTCAAGATAATCAAGTTATATCTTCTGGATACAATGGAGCATCATCAAGATATAAAGATAATTGTCTTGAAATTGGTTGTGCTAAAGAAAAAAGAGGATTAAAATATGAAGAATCTCTTAATTCTGGTTATTGTATAGGAATTCATTCTGAGATGAATGGAATTGGACATTTAAATAAAATGAATCCAAATAAAATGACACTTTATACCACAATATTTCCTTGTGTTACTTGTGCTAAAAATTTGGAACCATATTCTATTCAAAGAATTGTATTTAAGAAGAAATATCTTGATGATGAATTTAATTATGCTTTAGAGCATTTAGAAAAATTAGGAATACAAGTAGATCAACTTGATTTGAGCTTGAGAAGATTTTGGGATATTGGTGTATATCGTAAATGGAAAAAGAAGGATATATGGACAGATGAGGAAATAGAAAATGCAAGAAAACTAATTGATTGTTGGGAGGATATTTTTAAAAAAACTAATTAGAATGATATTATCTGCATTAAAAGTTCTTGAGTTAAATGAAAAATACAACTTAATTGAGGGTTTAAGTGAGAGAGAATTGAAAAATCCTGAAGGGAGTCTTTTGGATTTAAGAATTGGACAGATTCATAATATTATTGGCGAGAGTTTGCTTGGAGTTAAAGAAAGATATTCTTCTAAGACCGAAACTATTGGAGATGTTAGAAAAGATGGGAATAAAAGATTTACAATTAAACCTGGAGAATATTATTTGGTAACAACAATAGAAGTAGTTTCTTCTCCTGCTGAGAAAATAAAATATGATGAAAATTTTCCTGAAGCATATTTAATACCTAAGATTTGTCCTAGAAGTTCATTACAG
Source organism: Candidatus Diapherotrites archaeon ADurb.Bin253 (assembly GCA_002069705.1). Classification (GTDB taxonomy): domain Archaea; phylum Nanobdellota; class Nanobdellia; order Pacearchaeales; family GW2011-AR1; genus MWBV01. The sequence continues at coordinate 1,432 of MWBV01000004.1, forward strand.
AGAGGAGGAATAAGTTTGCATTTCACTTCAACTAATCCCGGATATAAAGGACAATTAACTTTTGGAATAAAAAATTTGGGAAATCAAGATTTTATTTTTGAATTGGGTGCAAGAATGTTTAGTATAGAATATTATGCTGTTGTCGGAGATATTAAAAGAGCTTATTCTGGACAACATCAAGGGGGGAGAGTTACCAGCAACGGTAAGATTGAAATTCAAAATTAAAATGAAAGAATTTCAAGTGACTCCTCAAGAAAAATATGATTTTTGTGTTTGTTCTGTTTTGCAAGCTATTTTAAGAAATTATAATATAAACCTTTCTCAAGAAGAGATTTCAAAAAACTTAATGCCTGGTAAAAATGGAGGGCATATGATTGATGATGCAAGCATAGGCAATTTTTTGTTTTCAAACGGTTTCAAATATGAACATTATTTTTGGAATCAAACTCCATTCAATGAACCAGATAGTTTACTTGAAGAGATGGATAAAAACGAGGGATTTGTAGGAATAAATAAACATGTATATATTTTGAGAAATTTCAAAGACCCTGATTTGGAAATGATTGACCCAGTTAATGGAGAAGTTATTAGAAGGAGTATATTTGATGTTCTTAAGGAAATGCATGAGAAAGACGGAGGTTTTGGATTAATAAAGAAGTTGTAAAATATATACATTGGAATTCAACTGTATTTATAAAAGAAAATTATTTTAGTTTTATAATAAAAATGGTGCAACAGTATTTAGATTATTCATTAGATATTTTAACTTCTCCATATTCTAATTTTAAAGGGGGAAGCAAAGATTCTGGAATTATTTCTTTATTTGGTTATCAAAATAGATATGATTTGACTAAAGGATTTCCTTTAATCACAACAAAACAAATGCCTGCTAAATCTAAATCCATGTTTACAGAGTTATTGTGGTTTTTAAAAGGAAATACAAATATTGAATACATGGAAAAGAATAATTCTCCTGTTTGGAGAGCAGATGCTTTTCAACATAATCTTGAGAAAATGACTGATGCAGGAATTTATCCTAAGGGAATGCAAAAATATTCTCCAGAATGGACTGTTGCAAAAGAAAATTATGGAAAAAGGATTAAAGAAAATCATGATTTTGCTATGGCTTGGGGAGATGCTGGACCTATTTATCCAAAGCAGTGGAGAAGGTGGAGTAAATTTTCTCCTTTAGAAAATCAAGAACAATTATATGTGAAAAATAAAGATGGAGAGTTTATTCCATTTGAAGGTAAAGTTTACAAAGAAGAACAAATTGACCAAGTAAAAAATATGATTGAGGGTTTAAAGAAAAAACCAACAGGCAAGAAACATATTTTAACTGGATGGAATGTTGCAGATTTAAATGATATGTCGCTGCCTCCATGTCACCTTTTGTTTCAAGCAACTGCAAATGAGAATGGGGAAATGGAGATGGAACTCTATCAAAGGAGTTGTGATTCATTTTTGGGTGTTCCATTTAATATTGCACAGTATGCCGCATTGACACAAATTATAGCTAAAGAAGCAGGTATGACTCCTAAAACATTTGTTCATACATTTGGAGATGCTCATTTTTATACTTCAATAGGAGAAAGAACAATGTGGTATAAAAATAATTTTAAAGAGGTTCAAGGAAAAATAAGAGATGCAAGAGATTTAGAAAAAAGAACAGGTGACAAATCAAGTTATTTAGAAATTGTTGAATGGATTAATAAACGTGCCCCTGCAGACGGAAATATGGAAGATTACGACCATGTAACAGCAATTCTTGAACAATTAGCAAATGAACCTTTAGGGCTTTGTAAACTTGAGATTGTAGATAAACCTTTTGATAAATTAGAACTTAATGATTTTACTATTAAAGATTATAAACACCATCAGAGAATATCAAGAAAAATGTGTGTTTAAAATGAATTTGACTATAATCGCAGCAATTTCTAAAAATAATGTTATAGGAAAATACGGAGAAATTCCGTGGTATATTCCTGAAGATATAAAAAGATTCAAAGATATTACATTTAATCATCCTGTTATTATGGGAAGAAAAACTTACGAATCTCTTAGTGAAAAATTTAAGCCTTTACCTGGAAGAAAAAATATTGTTCTTTCAAATACATTAAATGAACAAAGTGGAATATATCTAGCAAGAAACATAGAACAGGCAATTGGTTTTACAGACAATAAAGATTCTTTTATAATTGGTGGAGGAGAGATTTACAAAAAATTCCTTCCTTTTTCAAATAAATTAGAAATAACTAGAGTTAATCAAAATGTTTTTGGAGATATTCTTTTTCCAGAAATTAATTTTTCTGAATGGGATTTAATAAATCGAGAAGATAGAGGATTTTATTCTTTCTTAACTTATTTAAGAAAAAACCAACAATTTTAAAAATAGAACATTTGTATATGGAACATGGTGGCAGAATTAACAAATGGTAGTTTTAATGAATTTATCAAAGAAGGAACTGTCTTAATTGACTTTTATGCTGATTGGTGTATGCCTTGTGTTATGATGGGGCCTATTGTTGAAGAGGTTGCAGAGAAATTTAATGGAAAATTAAAAGTGGGTAAGGTTAATGTTGAAGATGGACATGAGATTTCACAGAAATTTGGTGTTTCGTCTATTCCTAATTTTGTTTTGTTTAAAGATGGAAAAGTTATCACTAACTTTGTTGGAGCTATGAGTGAAGAAGAATTTAGTGAAAAAATACAAAAATTTCTTTAATGCAGGATGATATATTCTGTATTGGTTAATTTTATAAAGTGATTTTATCTTTTTCTGAGGTATGGCTCCGTAGCTCAGCCTGGTTAAAGTTCTAACGAACAAACCATTCTGAGATTATGAAGCTGTTACATCATGGCTCCGTAGCTCAGCCTGGTTAGAGCACTGGACTTTTAATCCAGGTGTCGTGGGTTCAAATCCCATCGGGGCCATATTAACTTTAATTTAATTTTTTAAATTTGATTTGAACCTTTGGGTTTAACATCGAATTTATGAGGTGTTAGGTCGAGCGTACGTGAGGCCCAAATCCCATCGGGGCCATTTTTTGTAAATTTTAGTAGTACTATGAATGGATGTAGTGTATAACCTTAATGCAAAGGTTTAAAAACCAATTTTTGTTATCTTTTATTATCACAAAGTTGTTAAATATTTATCCTGTGGCCAGTGTGCTGAGGATTAAATGACATTACACATTCAAGATGCACATTCTACAACCAAAACACACAAAACTTAACGAAAAAGAAGTTCAAGAATTGTTAAAGAAATATAATGTATCTAAATCTCAATTACCAAAAATTCTTCTCAATGATGCTGCCTTGGCAGATATGAATTGTGCTGTTGGAGATATTATAAAGATTGAAAGAAAAGAAGAAGATAAAATAAATTTGTATTTCAGAGTTGTAGTTTAAAAATTAAATGGCAAAACAAGGACACATAATCGTTAAAAATTACTTGAATGAACATTCATTAGTTGAATCTAATATTATTTCTTTTAATAATTTCATAGAAAAAAAACTTCAAGAGATTGTAAATGAAATTTCTGAAACAATTACAAATGAAGAATTTGAGATAACCCTCGGTAAAATTGAAGTTGGAAAACCAAGAGTAACAGAAGCTGATGGAAGTGCTTCTTTGATAACTCCTGCTGAAGCTCAATTAAGAAACCTTACATATGCTGCTCCAATAACCCTTGAACTTACTGTAAAAAAAGACGGACAGATTGATTCAGAAGTTGTGGAAATTGGAAGAATACCAATTATGGTTAAGAGTAAAAATTGTAATACTATGGGAATGTCAAAAGAAGACCTTATTGCAAATTACAACGACCCTTTAGATCCAGGAGGGTATTTTATAATTAAAGGAAATGAAAGAGTGATGATTATGGCAGAAGATTTAGCTGAAAATCAACCTTTCATAGAAAATAACAAAAAAGGAGATTTGACCCTTAAATTATTCTCATTAAAAGGAACTTATAGGATACCTATAACAATAACTGAAAATAAGGAAGGTATCTTTAATGTTTCTTTCAGCAGATTCAAGGATATACCTGCAATTGTTTTACTTAAAGCATTAGGCTTAACAAAAGAATCTGATATTGCAAAATATATTGGTAAAGAAACAGATAGTGTTATTGTTAATTTATATGAATACACAAATATGGCTGAAAAAGAAGATGCTATGATGTTTATTGCTGAAAAGACAAATCTTCAAGGTACAAAGAAAGAAATTCTTGACAGAGTTAAACAAAGAATTGATTCATATTTATTCCCTCATATTGGACAGAAAAAAGAAGACAGAATGAAAAAAGCTGTAACTCTTTGTAAATTTATTAAACAATTTTTAGTTGCTAAAGAAAATCCAAGATTAAGAACTGATAAAGACCATTATGCAAATAAGAGAGTTAGATTATCTGGAGATTTACTTGCTACATTATTTAGAGTAAATTTAGGAATTTTAGTTAGAGATATACAATATTCTCTTCAAAAATCTTCTAAGAGAAAGAAATTCTTTTCTATAAAAGTATTAGCTAAATCAACTTTGTTTTCTCATAGAGTTGAATCTGCAATTGCAACAGGTTCATGGACTGGTGAAAGAAGCGGTATAACCCAGAATATTGATAAAACAAATTACCTTGCAACAATTTCACAATTACAAAGAGTTTCAAGCATGCTTCCTGGAGATCAAGAAAATTTTATGGCAAGAACTCTTCATCCTACTCACTATGGAAGATTCTGCCCTATTGAAACACCAGAAGGAACAGAAATTGGTCTTAGAAAGAATTTGGCAATACTTGCAAGAGTTTCAACAAGAGTTGAATTAGATGAATCAAAATTCATGAAAGATTTGGAATCTCTTGAATTAAATAAAGAGGATATTGGAAATTATGATGTGTTTTTTAATGGTATGTTTATTGGAACAGTGAATGATGGAAATAAATTTGTAAAACAAATAAGAGAAAAAAGAAGAGAGAATCAACTTCCTGTTCAAATGAGTTTCAGAGAAGATGAAGGAATAAAAACAATTTATATTTCAACAGAATCAGGAAGAGTTTTAAGACCTTTAATAATTGTTGAAAATGGGACATCTAAACTTAAGAGCGAACACCTAGTACAAATAGAACAAGGAGAAATCAAATGGAAAGACCTTATTGAAAAAGGGATTATTGAATATTTGGATGCTGCTGAAGAGGAAAATGCTTTGGTTGCACTTAATGAAGAAAGTTTAACTCAAGAACACACTCATCTTGAAATTGATCCTGTTTCATTGTTTGGAACTGTTACAAGCCTTGTTCCATATGGTAATCACGACCAGAGTTCAAGATTAAATAGAGGTTCAAAAACCCAGAAACAAGCTCTTGGATTATATTCTGCAAATTATCTATGCAGATTAGATACCGATGTAAGTATTTTACAATATCCTCAGAAACCGATAGTAAGAAGTTTTGTTTATGATACTTTGAATACATATCCAGCAGGACAAAATCTTGTTGTAGCTATAATGGCGTACGAGGGATATAATATGGAAGATGCTTTAGTATTAAATAAAGGAAGTCTTGATAGAGGACTTGGAAGAAGTTTTTATTTCAGACCTTATTCTGCAATTGAAATGAATTATGCTGGTGGATTAAAAGATGAAATTGCTATGCCAGAAAAAGATGCTTCTGGTTATAGGATGGAAGCAAGTTATAGACATTTAGAAGATGATGGAGTTATTTCTCCAGAAGCAGAAGTTTCAGAAGGAGAGGTCATGATTGGTAAGATGTCTCCTCCAAAATTCTTATCTGAAGCAAGAGAAATTTCAATAAGAACAAAGAAAGAATCAAGTGTGGCAATGAGGCAAGAAGAAAAAGGAATTATTGATTCAGTGTTTATTACAGAAGATAATGAAGGAAATAAAATTGTTCAGGTTAAAACAAGAGACCAGAGAATTCCTGAGCTCGGGGATAAATTTGCAACATCTCATGGACAGAAAGGAGTTATTGGTATGATTGTACCTGAAGAAGATGTTCCTTTTACTTCAAGAGGTATGAGACCTGATATTATATTTAATCCACACGGTTTGCCTTCGAGAATGACAGTAGGATATTTACTTGAATTACTTGCAGGTAAAGTGGGTTCATTAAGAGGAGAGATTGTTGATGGCACTTCTTTCTCTGGAGCAAGCAAGAAAGAACTTGAAGAACAACTTGAAGATTTAGGATTTAGATTTGATGGTAAAGAAACAATGTATAATGGAATAACAGGAAAGAAAATAGTTTCAAGGATATTTGTAGGAGATTTATATTACTTAAAATTAAAGTATATGGTAGGAAATAAAATGCATGGAAGAGCTTCTGGTAAAGTTGCGCTTTTAACAAGACAACCTATTGAAGGTAGAGCAAGAGGAGGAGCATTAAGATTAGGAGAAATGGAACAGCAAGCATTAGTTGCTCATGGAGCTTCGTTGTTATTAAAAGAAAGATATGATTCAGACAAAGTTGTTTTACCAATCTGTACTAAGTGTGGAACAATTGCTATTGAAGATAGTGTGAGACAAAAAACTTATTGTCCAATGTGTAGCAGCGAGGATATTGAACTAGTTGAAGTATCATATGCATTTAAGTTGCTTCTTGGAGAACTCCAAGGCCTTCATATAAATACAACTTTTGAATTAAAGAATAAATACGAATAAAATGGCAAAAATAATAAGAAAGAAAATAGGAGAAATGAAGTTCAGTTTATTTAGTCCTGAACAAATTAAAAAATTATCATGTGCTAAAATAGTTACGCCTGAATTGTATGATATTGATGGATATCCTGTTGATGGTGGATTAATGGATTTAAGATTGGGTGCTGTTGATCCTGGAGTAAGATGTAGGACTTGTGGTGGAAGAATAAAAGAATGTTTAGGACACCCGGGAAGTATTGATTTGGCTAGACCATTGATTCATTTGAAATATGTTCCTTTAATTGAAATGGGTTTAAGATGTTTTTGTAATGATTGTGGAAAATTAATGTTAAGTGAAAAGGATTTAGAAAAATACACTCCAAGTCAGAGAGCTAAAAAAGCTAAAGATGCAAAAAAATGCCCTTATTGTCAGGCAATTCAAGAAAGAGTTAGGCTTGATAAGCCAACAACATTTTATAGAGGAAAAGTAAGAATATTCCCAACTGAAATAAGGGAACTGCTTGTTAAAATACCTGATGAAGAATTAAGGAAAATAGGAGTAAATCCAAATGCATGCAGACCTGAATGGGCTGTTTTAACTTCACTTTTAGTTCCTCCTGTTACTGTTAGGCCTTCAATTATTCTTGAGACAGGTGAGAGAAGTGAAGATGATTTGACACACAAACTTTCAGATATAATTAGGGCCAATCAAAGATTATGGGAAAATCTAAATGCTGGTGCTCCTGAAGTTATTATAGAAGATTTATGGGATTTATTACAATTTCATATTACAACTTTCTTTGATAATACTGTTACAAGAATTCCTCCTGCAAGACACAGAAGTGGTCAACCTTTAAAGACTATCACAGAAAGAATTAAAGGTAAAGAAGGAAGAATAAGAAAAAACATTGCAGGTAAGAGAGTAAATTATTCTGGTAGAACTGTTATTTCTCCTGATTCATCAATTGATATAAATGAAGTAGGTATTCCTTTTGAGATAGCAAGAATTGTAACTGTTGCAGAAACTGTTAATGATTTGAATTTGGAAAGACTAAAAAAATTAATTCAGAGAGGAGAAGAATATCCTGGTGCAAATTATGTTATAAGACCAGATGGAAAAAGAAAGAAGATTTCTATTGATTTAAAAGAAGAAATAATCAATGAGTTGTCTGCAGGTTATCAAGTGGAGAGACATTTGCAAGACGGAGATGTTGTTTTATTTAACAGACATCCAAGTCTTCACAGAGGAAGCTTAATGGCACACTTTGTAAGAATTCTTCCAGGAAGAACATTTAGATTACATCCTGCTGCTGCAGCTCCATATAATGCTGATTTTGATGGTGATGAGATGAACATACACTCTCCCCAGAATGAAGAAGCTAGAGCTGAAGCAAAAATACTTTTAGATGTTAAAAGAAATTTAATTTCTCCTAAGAACAATACTAGTTTAATTGGATGTATTGGGGATGCAATAACTGGAAATTATTTAATGGGATTAGAAGAATTTCCAGTAGAGTATGCAAATCAATTACTTTTTAATTCAGAAGTAGATGCACAATTCACAAAGAAAACTGTTTCTGGAACAGAAATTTTCTCAAAGATACTTCCTAAGTTTAATTTTTCAAATGAATCTATGACTATAAAAGACGGAGAAATTGTGAAAGGGGTTATAGATAAGACCGCATTTGGAAGCGAGGATGGGGAATTAGTTAAAGTTCTTGATAAAACAATAGGAAGAGAAGAAACATTCAAGACAATAAAGAGAGCATTTAATTTAGGAAAAAATTATTTAAGTGGAAGAGGAATAACAATAGCAGTTAATGATTTGGATTTAAATGAAGATATTCTTAAACATTGCGAGGAAGTTATTGAAAAAGCTCAGAAGAAAACTCAGGAAATAATTGATTCAGATAGAGATGGAACTCTTGAATTAATTCCTGGTAAAACAAAGGAAGAATCAAGGGAAATTAGAATACTTCAAACTCTTAATGAAGTAAGAACAAAAATAGGTGAAATTGTAAAGAGAGAATTCCCATCTGAAAATCCTGTTAGTAGTATGATTAAATCAGGTGGTGGAGGAAACATACTTAATATAACTCAGATGGCATCTTGTGTTGGACAGCAGGCTCTTGGTAGCAAAAGAGTTGACTTTGGTTATAATGATAGGACATTATCTTTTTTCAAGAAAGGAGATTTATCTTCTAAGGCAAGAGGATTCATTAAGAGTTCTTTTATAAGGGGATTAAAACCAGATGAATTTTTCTTCCAGGCAATTACAGGAAGAGATTCTCTTATGGATACTGGTTTAAGAACTCCTAAATCAGGTTATTTATATAGAAGACTTGCTAGTGCTCTTCAAGATTTAAGAGTAGAGTATGATGAGACAGTAAGAGATAGCAATAATAATATAATTGAATTCAAATATGGTGATGATGGAATTGATGTAACTAAATTACATCTTAAGGAAAAACTTGATTCTGGTGAAGCAATAGGTATTGTTACTGCCCAATCTTTTGGTGAAGGTTCAACACAGATGGTATTGAGAACATTCCACATGGCAGGAGTATCTGAAATGCAGGTTACAACTGGTTTACCAAGATTAATTGAAATATTCGATGCAAGAAAGAAACCTTCTTCTCCTAAGATGGAAATTTATCTCAATAAAGAATTCAACAATGAAGATGGTGCAAGATTTGTTGCTGAGAAAATAAAAGAAGTCAAGCTTAAAGAAATTGCATCAGAAATTAATGTTGATTTTAGTGCAAGGAAGATAGAAATAAAAGTAGATAAAGAAGGATTAAAACAAGCACATTCTACAGTTAAGAAAGTAGTTGAGAAATTAAATGAACTAGGATTTAAGGTTAAGGAAAAGCAAGATTATATCTATTTAGATGCTGATGATAAAATTGGGTTTAAAGATTTGTATAAGTTAAAAGAAAAACTCAAAGAAACAATAATTTCAGGAGTTAAAGGAGTTGAACAGATATTGGTTGTAAAGAGAGATAACAATTTTGTTATAACAACTCTTGGAACAAATCTTAAAGAGATTATAACTATGAAAGAAGTTAATTCTTATAAAACAATTTCAAATGATTTCTATGAAGTTGCTGAGATATTTGGAATAGAGGTTGCAAGAGAATTACTAATGCACGAGATAACTGAAGTTCTTAAGTCACAGGGATTAGATATTGATATAAGACATTTGAAACTTGTTACCGACGCTATGACCAATTCAGGTGATATTAAAGGAGTTACAAGAATGGGAATTATTGCACAGAAGTCATCTATACTTGCAAGAGCTACATTTGAAACACCTGTACCTCAATTTGTTAAGGCTACAGTAAAAGGTGGAAATGATAAATTATTGAGTGTAATAGAGAATATTATATTAAATCAACCAGTACCGGTTGGAACAGGATTACCTGGATTACTTGTTAAAGTAATTGGACCTTTGACAAAAAAAGAATCTGAAAAAAAGACAGCAGATTCAAAGATTGTCAATAAAGTAAATAAGTGATTAATTGTCATCGACAGATTTATAAAAGCATTTCTTATTTAATAAAAATGGTTAATACACTCGATATGAAAGACTTAAGGTATCTAAATCTTTTTGAAAGAGTCACAGGTATAAGAACACACTATTGTTTTGAATATAATAATACAATTATATTCTGTGTACCAAAAGAACTTGTTTCAAAGGCAATTGGTCCAGAAGTTAGAAATCTTAGGAGAATAAGCGAGATAATAAAAAAGAGAGTGAAAGTAATTGCAATACCTAGTAGTTCTCAAGATATAAAAAAATTTATTGAGTTAGTTGTGAGTCCAGTTACATTTAAGGATTTAGAAATTTCTGAGAATGAAATTGTTCTAAATGCTGGAGCACAAAGTAAGGCTGCATTAATTGGTCGTGAAAAAAGAAGATTAATTGAAATGCAGAAGATAACAAAAGATTTTTTTAAAAAGGATTTCAGGATAATTTAAATAATATTTTATTTTTACACAATGGAATATAATATAGATGATAAAAATTACAGAATAGAAGCAAAAGGTTCAGAGAAAGAGATAAAGAAATTTGCAAGATGCCTTGTGGAGACCATAAATAAACATTATCTTGGCGAATTTGATTTATATAAATCTAGAGTCGCTTCAGAACCAGTGCAATACAATCCAACTGCTTATGAAAGAATTTATTTAAGTAATAATTCATTATTATATCTTCCAAATATTAATGAAGAAAATGGTAAGAAATTTCATTTTAATATTTTAATGATACATTACAAAAAAGCCAGAGAGAAATTTGAAAAAATTAGTGAGAGCTTTTAAAAACAAGATAGGTAAGGTTTTTAAACTAATTTCCTGATAATAGATAATTAATAATTCAAATGGGATTAAAAAGTGCAATTAAAAAAAAGAAAGATAGGAAGAAATTCCAATGGAAAGATAGAAAATTTAAAGTTAGAACTCTAAATCTTTATGCTAAATCTGATCCTTTAGAGGGTGCAAATCAGGCTAAAGGAATTGTTCTTTCTAAAGTTCAAAAAGAAGCTAAACAGCCAAATTCAGCAATGAGAAAGTGCTGCAAAGTCCAGCTTACAAAGAATGGAAGAACTGTTACTGCATTTATTCCAGGTAATTTAGCTCAGAAGTTTATAGATGAACACGATGAAGTTATGATTGAAAGAATTGGTGGAAAACAAGGAAGAAGCAAAGGAGATATTCCTGGAGTTAGATATGCTGTTATTAAAGTAAATGACCAACCTCTTGAGAGATTATGGCTTGGAAAGATACAGAAGGGTAGAAGATAAAATGGCTGAACAAATAAAATTCCACGAGAGATATTATGAAGATGTTAAAAGATATCTGAATAGTCATAAGGAGTTACATCCCGGTAATTCATTTGGAGTCGATGGAAAACTTTATTTGACTAATGGTAGAAAAAAACCTAGTGGATTTGTTCTTCAAAGATGTTGTGAAGAACCAAGTGAAATAATGTTATCTGTGATAAATTATCATCCTAGTTTCAACCAAATTAAATCAGATCTTCAAAAGATTATAGAGAGTAAGAATGAGTGAGCAAACAACCAATTTAAAGATATTTGATAAGTATGACATTTCTACAATCCAGATACAGGATGAAGGATTAAAATCTGCTATTAATTTGAAACCTAAATTAGTTCTTAAAAATCAAGGTAGAGGTGTTGGAAAATTCAGTCAAACAAAAGTGAATATTGTTGAGAGATTAATGAATAAAATTTCAGTTGCAGGACATAGAGGTAAGAAACATAGACTTGAAAAGGGAAATGCAACAGGAAAATACACTAAAAATATGAAGATTACCCTTGATGTTTTGGAAATAATTGAAAAAAAGACAAACAAGAATCCTGTTGAAGTGTTGGTAAGAGCTGTTGAAAATTCTGCTCCAAGAGATGAAACAACAGTAATTGAATATGGTGGGGCAAGATATCCTCAGGCAGTTGATGTTTCTCCTGTAAGAAGAGTTAATCTTGCACTTAAACATTTAGTTCATGGAGCATCTGATAAGGCATTCAATAAGAAAAAAACAATTACTCAGACTCTAGCAGAAGAAATAATAATGGCTGCTGAGAATAATGGTGAAAGCTTAGCTGTGAGGAAGAAGAAAGAATCTGAAGCTCAAGCTGATTCTGCTCGTTAAGCTTCATATTCATAAGTCCTCACTTTGTTGCGGTGTTCTCATTCTTCGAACAGAAGTAATCTGAAGCTCAAGCTGATTCTGCTCGTTAAGCTTCATATGTCTTATTATTATAGTAATTATTAAAAACTATAATTTATGTTTGTATAAATATGACTTATAAGATACCTAATTTACAAGATGTTGAAAGAGAAATAAAGGAATTTTTAGTTAAGAAAGATAGATTTTATTTTAGAAATATTTATCCTATTTTATCTTATTCTTCAAAAGAAGGATATTACACAGTTAAAATTGTTGCTCAAGATAAAAAGATTGGGGTTAATTTGAAAGATTATTTTGATAGGACATTTAAATCTGGGTTTGGAAAAGAAGAATTAGAAACTCTTTTAGAAAAAAATCATGTTAAATTGATTATTTGATTAGAAAATATTGAAAAGATTTAAAAACTATTTTTATCAACTTTAATAATTAGCAACATAAAATGGCAGAAAAAGAAACAAGTTTAGATAAGATTAGAAGATTGGTTTCTAATCAGAATAATATAAGAAATGTAGCTACAAGTGCACATATTCACCATGGTAAGACAGCTTTTACAGATAATTTGCTGGCTGCTGCAGGTATGATGGCTGCAAAGAATGCTGGAGATTTGGAAGAGGGTATGGCAACATGGCAACATTCAGATGAACAAGAGAGATTGATGACTGTTGATGCTGCAAATGTTTCTATGGTTCACAATTATCAAGGAGAAGAATATTTGGTTAATTTGATTGATACTCCTGGGCACGTTGATTTTGGTGGAAATGTTACAAGAGCTATGAGAGCTATTGATGGTACATTTGTTTTAGTGTGTGCAGTTGAAGGAATAATGCCACAAACAGAGACAGTTATAAGACAGGCTCTTAAAGAAAGAGTTAAACCTGTTCTTTTTATTAATAAAGTTGACAGATTAATCAATGAATTACAAGTAACTCCTGAACAAATGCAGGAACGTTTCAAAAAAATAATTGAAAAATTCAATCATTTAATTGACCAGATTGCTGAAAAGGAATTTGCAAGCAAGTTTAAAGTTAATGTTACTGACGGTAGTGTTGCATTTGGTTCTGCAAGAGAAAACTGGGCTTTGTCAATTCCATTTATGATGAAGAAAAAAATAAGTTTCAAAGATATTTACAAATTATATGATGGAACTTTGTCTCATGAAGAGAGAGACAAATGGGTATGGGAACATGCGCCACTATATGAAGTTATTTTAGATATGGCAATTAAGCATTTACCTAATCCAATAGAAGCTCAATCTTACAGAATTCCTAAAATATGGAGAGGAGATTTGGAAAGTGATTTTGGAAAAGATTTGATTAAATGTGATAAAGATGGAGAACTTGGATTTGTTATAACAAGAATTGTTATTGATCCTCGTTCAGGAAAAGAAATTTCTGCTGGTAGATTATATTCTGGTACACTTAAGAGTGGAATGGATGTATATGCAAATAATGCAAAAAAGCCAGGTAAAATTCAACAGGTTTTGGTTTATAATGGTATAAAACCAGAACAATTAGAGAGTGTTCCTGCAGGAAATGTTCTTGCAGTAAGTGGATTAAATCTTGATGTTGGTGAAACAATCACAACCAAAGAGCAAACTGCATTTGAAGAAATAAAACACATATTCCAACCTGTAATTACAAAGTCAATTGAAGTTATAAAAACAGCTGATTTACCTAAACTAATTGAAATCTTAAGAAAAGTTTCAAAGGAAGACCCTTCAATTAAAGTTACTATTAATGAAGAAACAGGTGAAAGTTTAATTTCTGGAATGGGAGAATTGCATCTTGAAATAATTGAGAACAGAATTAAAACAGAAAAAGGACTTGATGTTAAAACTTCTAATCCAATTGTTGTATATAGAGAATCTGTTGGAAAGAGTTCAGGACAAGCATTTGAAGGAAAAAGTCCAAATAAGCATAATAGTTTCTTTATCAGAGTTGAACCTCTTGATGATGAATTGTCTGATTTAATTGATAAAGGAGAACTTCCAGAAGGAAGAATGAAGAAAAAGAACGATGTTGTTGTAAGTACTCTTTCAAAGATTGGATGGGGAAGCGATGAAATAAGAAATGTTAAAGATATCTATAAAGGGAATATGTTTTTCGACGAGACAAGAGGAGAAGTTCATATTGGTGAAGTTATTGAAATGATACTGGATGCATTTGAAATGGTTATGGATCAGGGACCTTTGGCAAGAGAACCTTGTATGAGAATGAAAGTAACACTTGAAGATATTAAACTTCATGAAGATGCTATTCACAGAGGACCAGCTCAGGTTTATCCTGCTGTAAGAGAGGCCATAACTGAAGCAATGAAAAGTGCAAATGCTACTCTTCTTGAACCTTTACAAATTCATTTAATTGAAGTTCCAGAAATGTTTATGGGTGCTGCTACAAAACTTGTTGGTGGAAAGAGAGGACAACTTTTAGATATGACTCAGGAAGCTGGACAAGCTCAATTAAAGGCAAAGATTCCAGTAGCTGAAATGATTGGATGGAGTTCTGATTTAAGGAGTGCAACTGAAGGAAGAGGAACATCTTCGCTAGTTGACCAGCACTTTGAAAGAATACCTGTTGCATTACAAGCAGATGTTATAAAGAAGATTAGAGATAGAAAAGGATTAGCTGAGAATCAGTAAACAGTAAATTTTTTAAATCATTTATTTCTTGAAAAAATCATATGGAAAAAATTACATTTAAATTACCACAAATTATCTTTACTGAAAGTGGATTGAACAGATACAATTATCTTGAAAGAATTGCATCAAATTCAAATGAACCCAAAGTTAATTTAACATTTCAGGAAGATAGTGGAGAAGATAGCAGAATCATTGCAATAAAATATCAAGTAGAAGGAGAAGAAGGGAATGATGTTTTATATTATTCTGAAGGAGCACATAGATTTTCTATAACAACTGCTAATTTGAGATTTCCTTATATTGGGAGAGTTCTTGTTCGCGATAGAAATAATCACAAGATAGGTGTTGATTTTGAAAACTTTTTTAAAAAAGATTTAAGACAAAGGCATATTAATAAAATAAATAAGAGAGGAAATATTATAAAAAATTTGAGTCCTGAATATGTTGCAAAAAGGTATAAGGATATTTTTTATAGATTGAATATTCAAGATTAAATTTATAAATAATTTTTTTAATATATATTTTATATGAATTGGAAAAAAATTCCATATTATATTCCTGGAGTTGGTTTAGCTACTCATACTGTGAGAGAATATAAATTAAGAAAAGGGAAAAATCCTTGGTATAATCTTAAAGAACCTCGAGATAGAAAAGCTTTGGCTAATTATTTAGTACAAGTAGGTTATCTGAGTTTTGCAATACTTTGGAAAGTTTACGTCGGTTCTTATTTAGGAAAAGGAATTAATACTGGAGATTGGCATCCATTTAGATTTGATTCTAAAAATAAAATTGAATCAAATATAGAAGATAAAATTAAGAAAAGTAACAGTTTGGAAAGTATTTTCCGTTGATAAATTAGAATTTCATAAATTCTATAAAATAATATATAAGAAATAAAATCAAAAAGTTTATAAACTAACTTTTTTATTAACTAATTTATAGTTAAAGTGAAATTAATATTTCACTGAATCTATTTAAGGTAACAAAATGGCAAAAGAAAAACCAACAATGAATGTAGTGTTTGTAGGGCATGTTGATGCTGGTAAGTCTACTTGTGTAGGTAGATTAATGTTTGATGGTGGTGCAGTATCAGAACAAGAAATGGTGAGATTAAAAACTGAAGCTCAAAAACACGGAAAAGCTGGATTTGAATTTGCTTATATAATGGATAGTATTAAAGAAGAAAGAGAAAGAGGAGTTACAATTGATTTATCTTACAAAAAATTAATGACTCAAAAATATGAAATCACAATTATTGATGCGCCTGGACACAGAGATTTTGTTAAAAACATGATTACTGGTGCTTCACAAGCAGATGCTGCATTTTTAGTTATTGCTGCTCCTGCTGGAGTTCAACCACAAACAACAGAACATTTATGGCTTTTAAGAACAATGGGTGTAAAGAATCTTGCTATTGCTATAAATAAAATGGATGCTGTTGAATATAAAGAAGATAGATTCAAGACAGTTAAAGAAGATGTTTCTAAATTATTAAAACAAGTTGGAATAAATCCAGATAACACACCTTTTTTGGCTGTTAGTGGATTACAAGGAGATAATATTTTCAAAAAAACTGATAAGATGCCTTGGTATAAAGGACCAAGTGTTGTGGAACAAATAGATTTATTCCCTGCTCCAGAATTACCAACAAACTTACCAATGAGAATGCCAGTTCAAGATGTATATGAAATTACAGGAATTGGAACTGTTCCAGTTGGAAAAGTTGAAACTGGTATAATGAAAATTGGACAGAAAGTTATAGTTCTTCCAGGAAGATCTGGAACCGGAATTCCAGGTGAAGTAAAGACTATTGAAGCTCATCATGAAACTTTGCCTGATGCTCCTGCTGGTATGAATGTAGGTGTTAATATTAGAGGAGTAGGAAAGAAAGATATTGCAAGAGGAGATGTTATTTGTGAAGCAAGTGCTCCAATACCAATAGTTGAAGAATTCATTGCTCAGATTGCTGTAATAAATCATCCAACTGTGTTGGCTAAAGGATATGCTCCTGTATTCCACGTACACACAGCTCAAGTACCTTGCCAATTTACAGAATTAATAGAACAAATTGATCCTAAGACTGGACAAGTTATAAAACAGAATCCTGATTTCTTGAAGAACGGAGATGTTGCTAAAGTAAGAATAAGACCACAAGGAAATTTATGTTTAGAAACTGCTAAAGAAAATCCATTTATGGGAAGATTTGCAGTTAGAGATGCTGGAGCTACAGTAGCTGCTGGTATGTGTTTGGAAATTGTAAAAAAGAAATAAATAGGTGATTTTTCTATAAAATAAACTTAAAAAATTCAATAAAATTTAATCAAATAAATTCTAAAAAATTTAAAATGATATTCTTTCAAATTTTATTCCAGCAGTTTTACAATCTTTTGAGAAGTTTATGAAGTATTGAATCAATTGAAAAGGATAAGATTTATAAAACAAGAATAAAGATAATTTATCATGAAACAGAAAGACGATTATTTACTGATGATTGAGGATTATGAATGTTTAAACAATAATTCAAAATTTGAATGCAGATTTTGCAATGGTTTTGGCAAATATTTGAATAAATATATTGTTGAAAGCACAGCAGAATGTTATAAATCTAGAATAATGGGGGAAGGTGAATTAAAAGGGTTATCTAAAAAGATTTTTGAGATAATTTAAGATGACAGAAGAAACTAAAGAATATGAGTGTTCTAAATACCCAGAAAATATGAGGGGACTGAGTCCAGAAGAATTTGCTAAAGAGTTTGTTGGTACAAATTATTTTTATCAGAGAGAGTGTTTTAAAGAGATGATTAAGGAGTATAAACGAGAAGAAACAGGAGATAGAAAATTAGGAAGAAAACAATTATATTCTGGTTTAGAAGAATTATCTGTTGCACTTAAAGGGCCTGTTAGTGGTGCTATGGATAAAGTATGCAAAGCTTGCAGAAAATACCTTAGGAATCCTTTTTCGTCTTAAATTCAATATTAACAATACTTAAAAACCCTCGAGTATTCTAATATTTATGCTTACTAAAGGGATGTCTAAGAGTGAGATAGAAAAAGAGCTTAAGGGAAAAGGTGATTTTATTCAGATTGATTATCTTAACAGATTTATTGCTCAAAAACCTCCTTTACATGAGAAGAAATTTGCTTTTATGAAACTTATAGAAATTTATGAATCAAAAAGAATGTTCAATGATGTGGCTAAAATTTACAGTAATCTTTCAACTTTAGCACTCTCTGCACAAGAAAGAGGAGATTATCTTATAAAAGAAACAAAGGCATACATACAAGGAGGACGATTTGATGAAGCAGATGCTGTTATGAGGAGAGCTATGGAAGAAGTTACAATAATAAGAAAAGCAGATATTTATGAAGATATAAAACAATTTTATAAACAACAAGCAGAACAGTATGAAAAAGAATCAAGAAGAAACCATGCTGTTAAAGTTTATGAAAAACTTCTTAGTATGAAAATAAGTGAACAGGAAAGAGCTGAGATTAAAAGTAAATTATTGACATTGTATGAGCAATTGGGTAAATTTAGAGAGTCGTCTGTTTTGAGCAGAAGAAGATAAAATAGGTATATATCTTTGATTATAGTTTAATTTTTAAATTTAAGTTCATTGAATTAATTATGGATAAATACAAAAGAGATTTTAACAAGGGAGTTCATAATAAAAGAAAGGCCTTGACTAGGTCTAATCCTTTAGAATATACTATTTATGGTTTATTTTATAAAGATGGTCCCGGTACAAGTGCAGTTGCAACTGTTGCTGCAGAAAATGGTAATGAAGCAATAAATATGCTGGAAAAAGAATTTTCTAAAGCAAAAATGAATTTCTTAAGATGGTCTATTGATGCAATTGCAGAAGATACAGGTTATAAAACTTCTAAGAAAGGTATAATTTATGCTTATGATTCTATTACTAGGCGTATTCTTTGATGAGAAATAAGATAAAATCTAGTTTTTTTGAGGTAACCGAAGGACTTTTAAACTATCTAAATTACTATATTTTGAAAAGTATCGTATTCAATTATTATCACGATATCACATCACATTCAAATTCGAGAGTCTTGCTGACTTAATTTAGGGTCAACAGAGGGATTGAGAGTTAAAAATCCTAGAAATAGGTAGGCAATAAGCCTTGATATGCTGAAAGATAAAGGCGATATTTTTCTAGAAATCATTAGATTTCAAATAAATTAAATAAATAGGAAAAAAATGGCAAAAATAAGTCCAGTATCAATAAAATATATGATACATGCGAATTTTACGGCTGAAGGTGCTTTAGAAAAACCTGATGTAATTGGTGCTATATTTGGGCAGACAGAGGGTTTATTGGGTGCTGAGTTGGAAATGAGAGAATTGCAAAAAGAAGGAAAGATAGGAAGAATTGAAGTTGATTTAGAAAGAAGAGACAAGATGACTGTTGGTAAAATAAAAATTCCTACTGCTCTTGACCAATCTGAAACAACTTTAATAGCTGCTGCAATTGAGACAATAGAAAGAATAGGTCCAAGTGACTCTCAGATTGAAGTTGAAAGAATTGAAGATGTGAGAGGAAGCAAGAGAGAATATATTCTTGAAAGGGCTAAGAAACTTATGTCTGAAATCAAAGGTTCTACAGACTCAAGAGAGATTTCAAATGAAATTAAGGATTCTGCAAAGACTTCAAGCATACAAGAGTATGGAGATGAAAAATTACCATGTGGAAATATCTCTGGAAAAGAGATAATTGTTGTTGAAGGAAGAGCAGATGTTGTTAATCTTTTAAGAGCTGGTGTTACAAATGTTATTGCTATGAATGGTACTAAAATGCCTAATGCAATAAGAGAACTTGGAAAAGAAAAAGAGATAACTCTTTTTGTTGATGGAGATAGAGGTGGAAAACTTATAATTCAAAATGTCTCAGAAAATGCTGATGTAGATTACATTGTAATGGCACCTGATGGAAAAGAAGTTGAAGAACTTGCAGGAAAAGAAATTCTTATGAATTTAAGAAAGAAAGTTCCATTAAACGAGTATCTTAAAAGAGAAGGTATGCAAAGAAGAGAGAATAATGGAAATGGTTTTCAAAGATCTTCACGAACAAAAGAATTAAGTGATGAAGAAAAAGAAAAGCTAAAAAAGATTTTGAGAGAAATTGAGGATTCTGGAAGAGCTGTTCTTTTAGATGATTCTCTTAATAAGATAAAAGAAATCTCTGTTAGAGGATTTGGTGGAAGTTTAAGAAGAGTGAATGAAAAACCTTATGCAATTGTTCTTGATGGAACTGTAACAGGTTCTATTATAGATTCAGCTGAAGATGTAGGATGTAAGGTCCTTGTTGCAAGAAATTTTGCTGCAACAAGCAACAATATTAAATTATTAAGTTTTTAATTTTATGATAATTCAAGGTAAGGAGAAATCCTTATCTTGTTTTTATTTTTCACGAGATTTAGTAACAATGGGTAACATTAAGTAACAGGATATTTTGACTTTTATTTTGAGATATTATAATTGTTCACTGTATGTACTGACACCCAGTTACTTTGGTGTAACTCTTAAATTACTACAATCGTAAACTTTATAAACTGCTTCTACCCTTAAAATACTGTAGAAAAAAACTTTCTACGCAATTAAATAAAATGAGAGCAAAAATGAATACAAAGAAAATCTTGGTTTCTCTTTGTACAATCGCAATGGTATTGTTCTTGGTTACTATAGCTAGCGCTGAAGTTTGCAGATGCGAACCAACAACTAATGTTGATTGTGAATGTTGCGGAACACTTATAACAACTCCAAGTGATGCTCCTCTTGCAGGATGTGTTACAATTGAAGTTGATGGAATGAACATCAACAACAATCCGAGTGTTATAGCTGGTGAAGATGTTACTGTTAAAGTAACTTTCACATCTATTGCAACTACAACAGGCGTTAGAATAAAAGCTGAACTTGAAGGTGACAAGGATAGTGTTGAAGCTATGACAGGTTCTTTTGATGTAGAAGCTGGACATACTTATACAAAATCTTTGAGACTTAAAGTTCCATTTGAACTTAAGGATGTTACATCTGATGACTTAGAACTTTCAGTTAGAATCTGGAATTCAGATTATGAGTCAGAATATGAAAACATTGCTTTAAGAGTTCAAAGACCTTCATACAACCCAGTTGTTAAATCTATAAGTGTTGCTCAATCAGTTAATGCTGGTAAAACAATTCCAGTTGATATATTGGTTAAGAACATGGGATACAATGACTTGGAAGATTTGTATGTAACTGTGGGAATTCCAACATTAGGTGTTAAAAAGACAGCTTATTTTGGAGACCTTGTAACAAAAGAAAGTTGCACTAAAGACTGTAAAGAGGAAGATACAGTTAGTGGTAGAATATACCTAGAAATTCCATATGGAGTTGAAGCTGGTATCTATAACCTTGAAGTACTTGTTGAAAACGATGATGTTGAATCAACATTCGTTAGACAAATTGCTATAGAAAACAATTTGCCTAAAAACGTTATTGTAACAAGTAACAAAAAGACAGTTGCAGTTGGTCAAGAAGCTGAATACAGTTTGTTGCTTGTAAACCCAACAGATAGTTTACTTGTATACACAATTGTAGCAGAATCTAATGGCGAAGTTTCTTCAAGTGTTGATAGTGCTGTTGTTGCTGTTCCAGCTGGATCAAGCAAAACAGTTACAGTAACTGCTATGGCTAAATCAGAAGGAGAATACAACTTCGATGTTAATGTTTTCTCTAATAACAAAGTTGTAGAGAAAGTTACTCTTAACTTGAAAGCTGAAGGAAGAGCTGTAAATCCAATTGTTGTCTTAACAGTTGTTCTAGCAATAATCTTTTTAGTATTGCTAGTTGTGTTGATTGTACTATTAGGTAGAAAACCACAAAAAACTGAAGAATTCGGAGAAAGTTACTACTAAATTCCTTTTTTCTTTTTTTATTTTTTATTTAGTCTTTCTCCATTTCTTTTTTAAAATTTAATCAATAAATTTGACAAACATAAATCCAGGTATTTCTTTTTCAATAATATATTTTCCTGAGATTTTTCTTATTGCAGTTAGAGTCTGAAGAAATCCTGAGCCCAGAGGAGCAACTATTATTCCATTATCTGCTAATTGGTCAAGTATTTCATGAGGTATCTCTTTTAGAGCTGCACTTATTAAAATTCTATTAAATGGGGCTTCTTCAAATTTTTCTTTCCCATTTTTATTATATATTTTAACATTAGAGTATTTTTTTAGTTTTTCAACTGAGAGGTCTGCTAATTCTTTTACAATCTCTGCACCATAGGCTTTTCCTTGTTCTCCTATTATCTCTGTTATGAGTGCCAGAGTGTATCCACATCCAGAACCTATTTCCAATACTTTTTGATTTTCTCTAAGTTTTAAAAGAGAGAGTACTAGTGCTATTGTTGAAGGTTGTGAGATTGTTTGGTCATTTGTAAGAGGCAGAGCAATGTCTTCATAAGCTAATCTCTGGAATCCCTCACTTACAAAATCCTCTCTTTTAACATTGCAAAATGCTTGAATTATGTTATCTTTAAATCCTTTAGCCCTCAAACTCTTAATTAACCCCTCACGATCCATTAAATATAGAAGCATAACTTTTATTTAATTGTTTTGAAAAAACATCTTCCCTAATATTAATGAATATATTAACCTTTAAATAATCTTTTTTCATTGTGAATATAGAAGAGAGGGGAAAGATAAATGGGGGAAGAAATGAAACAACTACGAATCTTAAAACAAGAAACAACTAAATCATGTGGCATTGCTTGTTTAAGGAGCATTATTAATTATTATGGGGGGAATTATTCTGAAAAAGATATTTGGAAGAAACATCAATCGTTTGGAAAAGGAGAAGAAATTAGAAGCCCTATATTAAGTCTAGGTGTTACTTCCCTTAAATTTGGTTTAGATGTTCAATATATGGGGTATAATCCTATAATTGTAAACAATAATAAATATCCAGATAATCTAAAGAAATCTTTGGAATTAAAATCAAAAAATTATTTTAGTTTTGGAAAATATTACGTTGATCAAGCTTTGCAGTTTTTGAAGCTTGGAGGAAAGGCTATTACAGAAAAATTGAATATTCAAAAGTTAAAGAAAATATTAGATAAAGAGAAATTTTTTTTGGTTGAGGTAAGACCTGCTTTTATTAGCAAAAAATCCTCTGCTGAAATAGACATGAATCACAAAGTTATTGTCATAGGATATGATAAAAAAGGTTTCAAAATACTTAATCCAAGCGATTGTAAAGAGTATGTTTGGGATTTTGAGAGTTTCTTGATTGCTTTTTATGCTTCAATACCAGAGATATTAGTTATAAAAAAAGGAAGGAAGAGCTGAAATATAAAGAAATTCATAAAATAAAATCTTCTATGATATTAAGAATATAATTTAAACTTTAAGGCTTACAACTTTACTTATGCCTTCATGCATCGAGATACCATAAAGATTTGTAGCATTTGTGATAACTTCATCATTGTGAGTTATAACAATATATTGTCCTTTCTGCATGTATTTTCTTAAGAGTCCTCCTAAACGTTCTGAGTTTCTTTTATCTAGAGCTGCATCTATTTCATCCAATATATAGAAACAATAAGGATTAAGCTCTTGTATTGCAAATATTAATGAGAGTGCTACCATTGTTTGTTCTCCTCCTGAAAGAGAAGTAACATCAAAATACTTACCATGTCCTGTTTTAACTAATATTCCCACTCCTCCTTCAAAAGGTTCTTTAGGATTTTCAAGTTCAAGAGAAACCTGTCCTTTGACACTTATTTGTGCAAAATTTCTAGAAAATATCTCATTTAATTCTCCGAGAGTCTTAAGGAAAACTTTCTTTTTCTTTACATCAATATCATGGATTATCTTTAGGATGCTTTCTTTTTCTTTTGTTATCTTATTTGCTTTTTCATTTATTACATCGTATTCTTTTTTTATTTCATCATAGACTTCAACTGAACGCATATTTACAGGACCTATCTGAGAAAATGCTTCCTGTATCTTTGCTAATTTTTCAGTTAAAAATTCCCTAGAACCTCTAATAGTCTCTATATCAGGAAAATTAAGCATATCTAATTCTAAATTCTCTATCTCTGCATCTATCTTTGCTTTCTCTATTTTGACATTATTTATTTCCTGTTCTATATTATATATGAAATTCTTTTTTATAAGAGTGTCTTGATCATCTTTTCTTATTTTTGCCTGAAGGTCATCTCTTTCTTTTATCATTGCCTGGAACTTTTGAATTAGTTCTTCTTCTTGTTTCTTTTTCTTTTCAAGTATCTTCTCTTTTTCATCAAATTTCTTTTTAAAACCTGTAAGCTCTTCTTTAACATCTTCTTCTTCTCTTGAGAGTTGTTTCAAGGAAATCTTTAAACGTTCATACTCTCTCTGTTTAAAAGCAATTTCTGAATTTACATTTTCTTTTGTACGCAAAGATATTTCCTGAAGTTCAATTCTTGCAGTCTCGTATTTTTGTTCTACATTAGAATTCTCTTCTAATTCTTTTTCAAGATTATTCTTTAATTTCTCTATCTCAGCTAATTCTTTTCTTGAGATAATTATCTTGTCATTAAGACTCTTTATTGCATTTTTCTTTTCATTTATATTTGATATTTTTATTAAGTCCATTTCTCTCTTAGAAACCTCTGAAGATATTTTTTCTATTTCTTGAGATAAAATTTCTTTTTTCATCCCTATTTGAGAGAGTTCTTTGTCTGAATCTTCTAGTTCTTTTGTAAGTGAAGATATTTTTGGATATATTTCTTTATGAATATTTTCTATATGTTCTTTTGTTATCTTGCTTTTACATAAAGGACAAATATCCATCTTGGATATTGTCTCAGTTATTTTTTTCTCTTTTTCAATCTCTTTTTCACTTGAGAAAGAAATTTTTTCTAATTCTATCTGTCTCTTATTTAAATTTTCTAAAAGAGATTTTTTATTATATAAAGAAGATTTCAATTCTTCAACTGATTCAGGAGAAGTTCTTTTGTCAAATAATTGTCCTGATAGTGATTCTATTTGTTTGACTAAGAAATTTGATTCATTATCATAACCTTGGAGAGCAGATTTTTTATCCTCAAATTTTTCTCTTATTGATTTTAATTCTGATTTAATCATATAAAATCTTTTTCTTCTTTCTTCAAGCTTTTCAAGTTCTAATTTTTTTGATACTATTTCTTTTTCTTTTTTAACAACAGAAGGAGATTCTTTTTGTAGTTCTTTAAGTTCAAGTTCTTCTTTTCGTATTGACTCTTGATTTTCTAATTTTTGTTTAAGAATAGAATTTATTTTATTTTCACTATTTTCTATTTTAACATTTAATCCTGCAATATCTGCTCTTATAGAAGTTATTTCTTGATTTAATTTTTCTTGTTCAAGTCCAGTTGATTCTTGTATTTTCTTATTTATTGCTACTATCTTCTCTTCGTAATTTTTTATACCTTCGCTAAGCTTGGATATTTCCTGCTTTATTTTTTCTATTTCCTTATTTTTCTTTGCTATTGATTCTTCTATCTCTTTCAGATGTGATTTTCTTTTATTTATGTCTACTTTTATTATACTTGCTTTGAATTTTTTTATATCTCCTTCAAGTTTTTTATATTTGAGTGCTTGCTGCCTTTCTTTTTCAAGATTATTCAAGTAAGCTGTCCTTGCTCTTAATATAGAGAAAACTTCTTTTTGTTTTTCTTCTGTTTTTTCAAGCTCTTTAAGGGATTTTTCTTTTCTTGATTCATATACTGAAATTCCTGAAACTTCTTCTATTATTTTTCTTCTTTCTTCTGTATGCATTCTTACAAAATTTTGTATTTCTCCCTGTAGGATTATATTAAATCCATTAGGGTCTATACCTGCCTGAGCAAGCAATCCAAGGACTTCTTGTCTTGTTTTTGTTTCATTATTTATTTTGTAGATGCTCTGTCCGTTTAATCTTACTATTCTTTTTATAGAAATTTCTTCTGATTCTATTGAAAAAGTTTTATCTGTGTTATCAAAAACAATTTCTACAATTGCTTCTTTTGCAGGAGAAGCTGCTTTAGTTCCTAGAAAAATAAGATTTCTTGCTTTAGCTGCACGCATAGATTTTATGCTTAATCTTCCTAAAACAAAACATAATGCATCTGATATATTAGATTTTCCTGAACCATTTGGTCCCAATATAACATTTATACCTGATGTAAAAGGTATTTCTGTTTTTCTTGGAAAACTCTTGAAACCATGCATTACCAGTCTTTTAATGTAAGCCATTAAAAATAACCTCCAAGTTTTTTTCTATTTGCATCACCAGTTTTTTATTCTTAGTCATTTAAAATAACCCTTAAAATCAGAAGTTTTTTGGGTTTTTAAGCATTAATATAGAATATCTTAAATCAATTTTTTTTGAGTGAGTTTTTCTGAAGCTTTTTTCCAGGTTTCCCAAGTTTTTCTAAAGATGCTTGCATTTTTTGGGTTATCTGCGTGCAATTCTAAAAAATGAATTGTAGCTGGGTCAGAAGTGTATCCTGAACCTATTTCATCTCCATACTTTTCTCTTAAGATATTCATTTCTTTTTCACGTATTGATTTTGCTAATATTGATGCTGCTGAAACTGCGACATAGTTTTTGTCTGCTTTGTGTTCACAAGTTATTTCAAGGTTTGATAAATTATTTATTTTCATTTTTAAAGCATCAACCCATTTAGTTACACCAACAGAAGGACAATCAATAACCACTTTTATTTTTTTGTAACCCTTGTTTATCTTATTTATTATCTCTGCTATTTTTCTGGATTCAAGATTATTTAGATTCATTCCTGAATTTAAACTCTTATCAATTTCTTTTGGATGAACTACTATAATCTCAAAGGTTTCAGCTTTTTCTCTTACTATATTTGCAAGAAATTCCCTTCTTTTTGGAGTTAATTCTTTGCTGTCTTTTATTCCTAATCTTTTAAATTCTCTTTCAATTGAAGTGTCAATTAAGCAACCAGCAATAACCATTGGCCCTATAACAGGTCCTTTTCCTGCTTCGTCTATACCAAGAATAAAATCACCCATAATATTCTTAAAACAAGTTTGTTTTTAAAAATTGTTGTTGTAAATAGTGTAAAACAAGAAAATATGTGATAAACTTAAAGAAGATCTAAAATATAATTTTCTTCAACAGCATATTCTGTTCCTAAGCTTAATTTTACAGGTATTTTGTATTCTTTTGAAAGCATCTTTCCCAACTTATTCATTTTTGAGAGATTTTTTCTTCCATTAACATTCAAAACCCATTTGGAATACTCGTTTGCTCCTTTTTTAGAGTTATTGAACCATAATGTTCCTAGATATTCTGCCTTAGAGTGTTTAGAATATGGTATTCCAAAAAATGATTTTTTTATTGGTTCTTTGTCTTCTAAAATTCCAATAAAACTTGAGAGAGGATATTTAGTCCTTACTTTTCCATGTCCTGCTATATCAAACCCTTGTTCTTTTATTTTTACTGATACAGGATATGCTGGACCATTTACAAAATCCAATTCTAAATTTTGTTCTATTTCTTCTACTTTTGTCTTTAGTGATTTTTCTAATACTTTTTCCATATAATTACAGTCTTTTAGATGTTTTATAAACATTTATATGAGTTAATCAAAGCCATTATATTCGAAGAATTTAAAAACGAAAAACATCTTTGAAATAGATAGCGGGGTAGAGCAGTCTGGAGTGCTCGTCGGGCCCATAACCCGGAGGTCGTGTGGTTCAAATCCCACCCCCGCTACTTTTGATTTTAAAATGAACCATTGGATAAAGATACTAATTCACCTATTGATATTTGTGGATTTACTTTTTCTTTCTACTTTAAGTGATTTTTTTGCAGTGTTATTTGTATTGTATATTGCCTATCTTATTCTTTTAGGAGTTAAATTATCCATAATTTATCTTGGAAAAATTATGAGAGGAGAGAATAAAGGCAGAAAAAAAGCAAAAAACCCTAAAACTTAAATATAAGTTAAACCTTAAATAAATGATGGGAAGAGAGGTGAAAATATATTTTGCTTTCTTGTTTTTAATTTTAATTGCAGGGATTGTTTGTGCTTATCCTAGTTTCTCTTTAGTAAATGAAGATACAAATTCAAAAAAAGCAGTTATTGTTTACAATGTTGACCCTATAGAAGTCATTAATGATTATTCAACAGTAATTCAACTTAATTATCTTTACGGAGATTTTGCAGATTTAATAGAGTATTTAAGAAATACAAAAATAATGACTATTCTTTATTATAATGGGGATATTAATTCTGAAACTGTAAAATATCTTGAAGAAGAATCTGGAGTTAATTTCAGAAGATTCTTGAAAAATGTGAACAAAGCTCAAAAATTAAATTCTTTAAATGAAGAAGAGATACTTAATACTCCTGAAATAATAATTAGTGGAAAGTCAATTGAACAACAGAATTCTGTTAAATTCACTTTTGTGACTAGTTTAACTATTATAATTATAATTTCTATGATTGTGGTTGTAAAGTCCATGTCTAAGGAAAAGAAAAAAAGATAAGGTAATGTATTAGTAACTACATATTAAAAAATAAAATTAATTTAGTAACTACATATGTAAATTCTGATTATACGAACTTTAATTTTCAAGAAGCCTTTAAAAATCTTTGCTTTATCGACGACAAATTTAAATACCCTGAAGGCGAGTTAAAATTGATTTAAATGAATTCCTATACTTTTTACAATGAAAAGAAAAATGCCTCTAATCGCACTTGCACAAATAAAATACAATCATACAGGAAGACATAATGTTGACAGAATAAAGAAATATATTGTTCTAGCTGCTGAAAAAAAGGCAGATATTGTGTGTTTTCCTGAAACTTGTATAAATAAAGCTCAAAAATTACCTTTAAATCACAAATTAATAAAAGAGATTCAAGAAACCTGTAAAGAACATTCTATTTGGGCAATAATAACAGATAATTTTATTTCTAAAGGAACACATTATAAAATGGCTATTTTAATTAATAGAGAAGGAAAAATAAAAGGAAAATACAAGAAGATACATCTTTATGGTGATGGAGTTGAAGAAAACGGCAAAAGAATTTTTGTAAGAGATACTGATTTTGGTAAGATTGGAATTGCTATTTGTTGGGACTTGGCTTTTCCAAAACTATTCAGAAAAATGAAAAAAGCAGGTGCTGAAATTGTTTTTTGTCCTTCTTATTGGGGATATGAAGCTAAAGCCCATAAAGAAGAACCTAAATTAAATGAATTGAATTTATTGAAATCAATGGTGCTTTCAAGAGCTTTTGAAAACTTGAATTTTGTATGTGTGTGTAATCCTTATAAAAAAGAATGGGATTTAATTGATTATTCTGCTATTGCTTCACCACATAAAATTCTTACAGAGTTGTATGATAAAGAAGGTTTAGTTATGTCAAAAATTAATTTAAATGAAATAGAAAAATTCACTAAACTTTACCCTGGTAAAAAACCTGGTGAAGAAAAATAAATTTATATTTTCTTTAAAATCTTTTTTTCAAGTTTCATTAAAATAAAAAAACCTATAATTGCGAATAAACCAGTTGTTGCAAATACTAATTCAAATCCTATTCTCTCAGCTAACAATGCTCCAACTCCTGCTGTTATTGCTGTTCCTATACTTACAGAAGATGAATAAATTGAGTACTGGAATCCTCTTTTTCCTTTTTCAAGATTAGATGTGAATAAACTTGACCAAGAAGGATATGCAAATGCTGCTGCAATACCATAAACAAATTGAATTATATAAATATGGTAAATATGTGTTGAGAAAATATATCCTATTGGAACTAAAACAAACAAAGCAGTTCCTAATCTCAACATCCATAATCTATCTTTAGGATTAAATTTGTAAGCAAATAAAAGCTGAAGAAGTGCATGAGTTATCATGAAAATTGCACTGGCTACTCCTGCTGCAGTTATTGTTCCTCCAACAAGATTATCTTTTATGAATATTGCAAGAATAGGAGAAATTAAACCAAAACCACTTAAAACAAATATGTCTGATATTATTAAAAGTTTTAATGTTTTGTTCATATTTGTCTTTTACCTCAGGGTAATTAGAAAATTTTGATTATAAATCTTTTGAAATAAGATTATTGAAAAACCATATATTTATAAGGATTTTAGGCAAATATTTTAATATACTCAAATATGAGCCGCCTTCGCATAGTGGTATTGCAGTGGATTGCTAATCCACGCCCTTCGGGGCTGGCAGGTTCGATTCCTGCAGGCGGCGTATTAAAAAATATTAGTTTCTTTTCATAACTAAGTAACTTGTTCTATTTTTTGGAATATTTGGCCAATCAATAATTATTTGTCCATGAAAACCATTTTGAGTAAAAATCCTCGCAGTTTCTTTTAATTCTTGTTCACTTTTTGGATAAAATTGAATAACGAGAAGTCCGTTTTTGTTTAAAACAGAATAAATTCCTCAAGCTATTCTTTGTATTTCTTGTTTACCCTTAATCCATTGAAGTGCAGAAACAGAAACAACTCCATCAAATTTACGACCTTCAAACAATTTTCCAACATCCTTCATATCTCCAACATATGCTTCAAATCCTTTTTCTTTGGATTTACTTATCATCTTTGGAATTAAATCCATGCAAGTTACATTATATCCTTCAGAACAATAGACTTCTGCAGTATATCCTGGACCAGAGCCAATATCTAATAAAGACTTTCCAGAATCTAATTCTAAAAGTTCTAAAACTCTATAAGCTATTTTTTCTTGTGCTCTTCTCATACCTCCAGAACGAGAATATTTTTCTACTTCTTCATCAGTATAATAAAGAAGAGGATTTCCTAAATCTTCCTCAGGTCTATTATTTTTTACAACCCATCCTTTATCTTTTTTTGAGTTTCCTTTTCTTCTTTGATTTTTTTTATTTCTTATCATAAAAAATTTAATTTCTCTGTTTTTATAAATATTATAATACCTGCTAGTATTAACAATTTATGATAGGTTTTTAAATAATCATTTCGTATACTTATTTATGGCAATGGTTGATTTAGAGGACATCCATTCAATAGAGAGGGCAAAGAAAAAAAATTCTGTAAGTCGTAAGCACATTTATTGTCAAAAGTGTGGTCGTGCAAAACGCTGTCATGATCCAGAGTGCACTCAATTACATTGTAATTGTGGACAACTTTAAATTTCAAAGAGTATTGGATAACATGGACAAAATAGACATAATAGATACTGAAGTAGATGACTTTGAAGATGAAGAAGAATTAGATGATGAAATTGAAGATGAAGAATATGAGGATGAGAGTGAAGAAGAAAAAATAGAAAATGAAAGATATGAACAATACGCAAATTTAATAAAACAAAAGACAGACAGAGAATTAATTGAGAGTATTTCTGTTAGATTATTTTCATTGGAAACAGATATAAAACATATAAGAGATGATTTAGTAGATTTGTATAATCTTGTACTTGAAAATCAGGAAATTGACTAATTGAATTGTATAAATAAAATAATCTTTAAGTTGGTCTTGGGTTATAAGAGGTTATTAATTTTATGAAATATTCTAGTTTTTCTTTTACTTTCAATTGTATTATTGCCTTAGAAGTTTCAACTTGTCTAACTTCTTTTAATTTTGGTAATATAAATATTGAAGGTAAAATTCTTAATACTGTACTTAAAAGAAATACAGAGAGTATTGCTCCTAATCCAAATATAGAAAATGATGCTGAACCTGAAAGTTGTCCTCCAATCAATCCTCCTAAAAATGAACCTATTGAATTAACAAATCCAAAATAAGTGAAACAGAGTATTATCTTTGGCTTTGTTACTGCATCATAAATGAAGTTAGATACTGAGAGATTATATGCTGCCCATACAAACCCTGAAAAGAATTCAACTGCAAAAAGATACCTTATTAAAACCCATTGTGGAGAGTTCATCAATAATAACGAAGCTATCCATAATAAAGGCACAAATGAAATCAAGAATCCTGATATTTTCATAACTTTAACTGTTCCATACTTATCGATTTTTTTTCCTATAAATGAAAGGAAAAATATAGGCGAGACAAGTGAACTTAAAACTATTAAAGTGAATGCAAAATAAGAAAGCTGTAATTCTTTTAACATATATACTGAAAAAAACGGAGATGCTATTACAACAGCAAAAGACATCAAAGATGTAAATATAACAAATCTTCCAAAATTATTAGAATGCATTTTTTTTGCAAATTGTAAAAAGCTGAAAAATGCTTTATCGTCTCTTGTTGGTTGTGGTTCATACTGCTTTTTTAAGAAATGAAATGAAAAATATCTTCCTATTGCAGCTAAAGAGAAAAGTAAAATAAATCCTAAGAAAACTTTTTCTTCTTTAAAAGAATCAAGTATAATACTTGCTGTAATCATGCTTATTGCTATAACAAATCCATTTATCCTACTCCTTTTACTGAAAAATTCTCCTCTATTTGTTTCAACTAAGTCCTGCATCCATGAAGTCCAGGCAGGAGAGGCAATTAACCCTGAGATTATTATTATTGAATAACATATTATCAAAAATAATGAAGCATAAATTAGTTTTAATTGAAAAAAGAAATATGCAACTCCAACCAAAAGCAGGGGTATCCAGAAAAATGCCTGAATGAATATGAAAGGCAAAACCATATTCTTTCTAGATTTTTTGTAATAAGCTTTACTTAAAAAAATTCTTAATATATTTGCAATAAGAGTTGGAAGAACTTCTAATATACCTATTAATTTGTTTGAGAGTCCTAATGAAAGTGCATAAGGAGTTATGTATTTTAACCCCATACCTTCCATTACACTAGAAGAAGCACCATCTTTGAGACTATATTTCTTTCCTTGTTCCTTCAATAATCTTTCTTCTTCCATATATTTCCATATCCATCCTTCCCTCCTCGGTTAATAAGTCTGAGAAATAGATAAATTGTATTATTTAAAAACCTATCTCGTGATATCAGAAGTCTTTTTCCATTGAATATAATTCTTTTCAAGTATATCTATTACAGCTTGTCTTTGTTCACTTTTACCTAATCCTTTCCAATCCAAGACAACAAAATCTACTGGTTCCACTGTTTTTTTTATTGTTTCAAGAATAAATGTTTCTGATATTGGCATAACATACTCTGGAATTATGTGGGCAAAAGCAACATTTGATTTTAATTGAAGCTTATTAAAACCAGGGCAATAATGCGGTCCTCCTAAACCTACTGCTATTTCTCTATATTTGTTTTCTTGAAATTCTTCTATTGTCTCTTTTATTGTTTTTGCAAGTATGAATCCTGCTCTTCTGTCTACCCATTCTGTTTCAGTTGAACCTATTTCAATGAAAACACAGGGTTTGGAAATTAATGGACCGTGATGAGTGCATTCAAGAGTTACCTTGTAATCTAAAGAGGCATTCTCTGCATTTTCTTGAAGCTTTGTGAACAAAAGTTTATTGAATAATGCAGAAGCTGGACAGACTTTTTCTGGTTCTCCTCCAAAATCTGCAGTTCTAAAATTTCCAGGAGCATGAACAGACAAACTCTTTTCTTTTTTCTCTGATTGATGTTTTGAAGCAAATATTATTAAGTCATATTGATTTATTTTTTCCAAATCCAAATTATTCGTATATATTGTTTCTTCTTCAACAAAATATAAATCAAAACTAGGTTTATTTCCCCATGATGATAAAAGAGGATTTTCTCTAAATTGAGAAAGATGATTTGTAATATTCATGCCAGCTTTATCTTTTTTACTTGCTAGGACCAAGTATTTTTGAAACATAGAAGTAAAATAAACAAACCATTTAAATTATTTTTGATTATAAAATTCAACAATTTATCTATATTTATCACAGAATTCTTCTTGTACTTTTGCAAGATGATTCTTAAATTCTTTAAATTGTTCAAAGTATTCCTTGGAATGTGTATTATAAGATTCTAATGAATCTAAGAGATTTTTTGCTTTATTTAATTTTCCTATTAAATCTCCATTAAAACCTTCTTGTCTAAATAAATATTCTAAATCGTCAAATTTATCTAGTGCAGCTGTTGGATGAAGTTCTCTGCAATCAGAAACTATTTCCAAAAAATACTCCACTGCTTTATCCTTTGGACTGAAACCCTCATATCTTCTATATACCATATTAGATTTTAGTGAAACACTCTTTTTTATGTATGTGTACTAATATAATAACTTTTTTAAAGTATTCTATACAGGAAAATAAACAATAAAATGAAAAATAAACAAGAAAATATGGTTAAAATAACATACAAAGATAAAGTTGAAAGAATATATGGCATTTTAGAAGAATGTGAAGCAAAGGGTAATGCTGAAAGAGAAAGTTCTATAAAATTACTTCAAGAATCTTTCTCATTGTATAATGAGGTAATATCTTTTAAAGGGACTAGATATTGTTCAAGAAATTTATCTGATGTTCCAACGAGAATAAATAACCTTGTAACAAAATTAATGGAATATAATTCTTAAACTAATATAAAAAATAAAAAGGAGATTAAAGAAAAATAAAGTTCTCCTATTTTCTATTAACAAAATAATAAACTATTGCAGTGATTATGCTAAATACTATTGCTACAACTGTCCAGAGTATTTTATACCCACTTGACATTTTTTTCTGATTTGCCCAGACATCATAAATAACCCAGACAGCACAGATTAAAGCAACAATACCAACTAAAGTTCCTCCAATTCCTAATGCCATATTATACCTCCTAAAATAATTAAATAAGGAGTGTATTTAAAATTATGTTAAATATAAAAAGTGTTTTTTACTTAGAAAAAGATGGGAATAATATCAGAAATACTAGGACAGATAGCACTATTTTGTATTAGTGCTATTTCTTCAATGGGTTATTTAGGCATTGGATTTTTAATGATTCTCGAAAGTATGATTTTTCCAATTCCTTCAGAATTAGTTATGCCTTTTGCTGGTTTTTTAATTGCAGAAGGTAAAATGACTTTCTTTTGGGTTGTATTTTCTTCTATAATTGGGAGTTTAATTGGTTCTTTGTTGTCTTATTATATTGGATTTAAGGGAGGAAAGAAATTCCTTGTTAAATATGGAAAATATTTTTTATTGAATGAAGAACATTTAGCTAAAACAGAAAAATGGTTTTCTAAAAAAGGTGAATTAACCATATTTATTGGAAGATTTATACCTATTGTAAGACATTTTATTTCAATACCTGCTGGATTTGGAAGAATGAATCTTAAAAGATTTATTTTGTATACTGCAATAGGAGCAGGAATATGGAACTCATTTTTAATGTATATTGGATTTGTTCTAGGAAATAATTGGGAGAGTATAAGCCATTATTCTGATTATTTATCTTGGGGTGTTTTGATAATTTTGATTATAATTGGGATTTATTTTGTTGTAAAAAGATTAAACAAGAAATCAAGAAAATATAAAAAGCATAGATAATAATATAATTTATGAATGAGGTGATTAAATTAGCTTTAGGAATTTTTGTTCTTATATTGGGGATACCTATAGGAAATGTTCTTGCAAGAAATACTCCTGAAGAACTTAAAGATGGTAGAAAGTGGTTTTATTTGATTATACTTGTGTGCTTTGTTGGAGCAATAGTGAGTTTAATAATTAGAAATGATGCTCTACTATTTACTTTTCTTTTTATTGCAATTGTAACTTCAAGGAGCATAAAAAAAGATAAGAAAGAAGTTAAGAGAAGAAGGAAAAGTAAAAAGTGATATATTGATTAATCTTAAAAACTCTTTTTTGTTTTTGTTTATATGGGAAGTATAAAAATAGGTCCAACTGGTTTAGGAAGTGTCAGAGAAAGTGAAAAAACACTTCAAGAATTCTCAAAAAACGGATTCAATAATTGTGAAGTTCTTTTTGTACAGAAAGTTTATATAGATAAAGAAGAAGCTAAAGAAATAAAAGAATTTGCAAAGAAAAATAAAATTGATTTAAGTGTTCATGCTCAATATTTTATTAATTTAAATTCTGAAGAAAAAGAGAAAGTTCATGCAAGTATACAAAGAATCTTAAAATGTTGTGAAATAGGGCATGAATTAGGTGCTAAGAGTATTGTCTTTCATCCGGGGTTTTATGGAAAAGAATTTCAAAAAACTAAAACATTAGAAGACAAAAAAAGAGTTGAAGAAGAAACATTCCAGAATATTAAAAAAAGGGTTCTTGAAATCATGGAAACAATTGAAAAAAAGAAATGGAATGTTGAACTCTGTCCTGAAACTATGGGTAAGGTAAATGTTTTTGGGAGTCCTGAGGAAATTTCAAGATTAGTTAAAGAAACTGGATGTAGTTTTTGTATTGATTTTGCCCATATTTTAGCAAGAGAAAAAAAAGTTGATTATGAAAAAATAAAAAGATTATTTCCACAGAAAAAATGGCATTGCCATTTTTCAGGAATAGAGTATGGTGATAAAGGAGAAAGAAATCATATTAGAGTTGAGAAAAAACAATGGAAAGAATTGTTTGAAAACTTGCCTAAAGATAAAGATATAACAATTGTATGCGAGAGTCCTTATTCTGTTGAAGATTGCATTGAAGGATTGAAAGTTCTAAATGACAAATAAATAAACCTTGTACTAGAAATATTTATAAGTTCAAAAATCTTGAATAATTTGTAAAAAATGGTGAAAGAACCTTACTATAAATCTAGGAAAGGGAATGAAGAATTTAGTAAAAGAAAACACATGGCTTCGCTTGCTAAATATAATCCTCTTAGTGCTTATGGAATAGCTAGAAAGATAGATACTCCTTCTTCTAGTAGAGGAGATAGTGTGGAAATAAGAGAAGAGAAATATACTTTTGGATTAGCTTCAATGGACGAAAAAATACGTTCAGGAGATTTGAGAGAAGCGTATTTTACATTTTTAAACCTTCAAAAAAGATTGGACCAAGAACAAATAATGCCTAAAGACAAAGTTGAAAAATATCAGGAAGCTTTAGCAAGAAGAGGTTCTAGATTGATTACAAAATCAAATAAATCAGAAAACTATTTTGAAGACAATAAAGTAATTTTGAAATATTGTAAGAAACATCTCAAAAAAAATAAATCTTCTGGACTTGAAAAAGCAATAACAATTATTTCCTTAGGTTCAATGATATTGGGAGTTGCAATAGGATATCCTGCATTAACAGGTAATGCGATTGCAGATGTTGTTAGCGGTTCTGTTATACATGGTGCAGCATTATTTTTCTTAGGACTTCTTGGAGTTTTTTTAGCTAACAAGAAATAAAATATTTAAGACAGAATTTTTTCAAGCTTTTTAAATGACTGGATTCTTTCTGCTTCATTTAATACATCTTTCATTTCTTCTTCTCGTTTATTTTTTTCAATTTGTTCTTGGGCTTCAAAAATCATAACTTCCTCTTCATGTTTCTTCCATTCAAAGTATTTTCTATGAAGAAGATTATAACACTCTTCTACTTTTTTATCTCCTTCTTTATTTCTTTCATTATAAACAAATTTTTGGAGAGGAACTATGTTTCCTTGTTCAAAGATAGTTAATTCATACATCTCACTAAAAAGATTATGAGAATAAAAATAAAAATCCTTCTTTTTTATCATAAAACCCTTCCATATTTTTTCAACATTACTTGGATTTGTTTTATTGAATAACTTCAGAATTCTTCCTATTTCAACCATAAAAAAGAATACTCCAAGAAATTTATAAATATTATTACGATAAAAAATTATTGTTATAAATTAAGCCACTTCCAAAAAAGTTAATCCATACATTATTAGAATTCCTAATATAATCCCTATAATCTTATTTATTGAAAAATGTTTTTCTTGATTTTTATGCAGTTCTGGAATTAAATCACTACCAGCAATATATAAGAAACCTCCTGCTGCAATAGGTATTGCGATTAATGCAAACATATCACTGCTACCTGCAAATAAAATTCCTACAATTGCACCAAGAACTGCTGTTAAAGCTGAAAGGAAATTAAAGAAAAGGGCTTTCTTTTTAGAATATCCTGCATAAATCAAAACTCCGAAATCTCCTATTTCTTGAGGTATTTCATGAAGGATGACTGCAAGAGTTGTTACAATTCCAAGAGGTATATTTATGAAATATGCTGCCGCAATAACCAAACCATCTAGAAAATTATGAAAGCCATCTCCTATAATGTTCATTATACCCAAGGAATGTGGATGAGATTTTGATGTTGGAATATGACAATGTCTCCATTGTATAGCATGTTCAATTATGAAAAACAAAATTACTCCCAAGAGTACAAGAGAAGAAGTTATTAATCCTGAACTTGATTTTTCAAATGATTCTGGTATTAAATGCAAAAATGCTCCCCCTAAAAGAGAACCTGCTGAAAGTGAAACAAGAAATAAAATTATTTTGTTGAGTTTGTCTTTTTTCAATAAAACAAAAAATATTCCTACAAGAGAGATTAATGATACTATTATTACACTTAGGATTGAATACACCTCTGGTTTCATTGAAATAATAGAAAGAAAGGGTTTTTAAGATTAAGCTTTGAAACTAAATTCCTATTAATAAATAATATAAACCTTATTTTTATAATTATATTATGTTATATTTAATTGGATTAGGATTAAATGAGAAAAGTTTGTCTAAAGAAGCAATTGAAATAATCAAAAGATGCAAGAAAGTTTATCTTGAGGATTATACTGTAGATTTTCCTTACACTCATCAGGCACTTATTGATGAAATTGGAAAAAAGTTCGTTACTGCAGATAGAGAAAAGGTTGAGAGCCTTGAGATTGTAGATGAGGCAAAAAAAATGGATGTTGCTTTGCTTGTTTATGGAAGCCCTCTAACTGCTACAACCCACGTAACCCTTATTGAAGAAGCAATTTTATCTGGGATTAAATACAGAATTATAAATAATGCATCTGTTCTGGATGGAATTGCAGAAACAGGATTACAAGTATACAAATTTGGTAAAATAACTTCTTTACCAGAATGGAAAAAATCTTATGAACCTGATAGTTTTATGGAAATTGTGAAAGAAAACCAATCCATAAAAGCACATACACTTCTTCTTGTGGATATTGGATTGGATATTAAAAAGGCAATTGAACAGCTGGAAAAAGCAGCAAAAAAACATAATTTTAAACTTTTTAAGTTAATTATTTGTCAAGCACTTGGAACAAAAAAACAAAAAATAATTTACAAAGACATAGAAAAAATAAAAGAATTTACAAATGTTCAAAAACCTTATTGCATAATCATTCCTGGAGAGCTTCACTTTATGGAAAAGAAGATGCTTGAAGGATTTAGTTAATATTCTTAATTATATATCTACAACCAAGATAAAACTGTATCATCTATATTTAGTGTAGATAATTTAGACAAATTTATATCTAATTTTTCTTTAACTTTGTTTGGAGATAAAAAATCAGTGATAACCCTCATTGGCGGATTTATATTTTCAAACATGTGATTGTATAAATTTATTTTAATTCTTTCCAACTTATTTTTAGGCATTGTAGCATATTCAAAATTATTCATACCTCCATAAACAAAACAAGAATATCTATCATTAAGTATGTCTGTCAACCTTTTGTAGAATAAATGCCTCTCTTCATCAGACAAAGAATCTAATCTAGGTAATAAATAATTGTCCATTCTTAAGTATAAAATAAAATTTGTTTTTAAATACTATTATAATTGATTTAACAAAAACTTTTAAAATTGTATTTGCCTTAATAAGATATATGAATAAAATGAAAATATTAGGATTAATTTTTGTGTTCCTCTCTATGATTTTGTCTTTGGCAAATATATTCTCTGTTAAGATAACAGGAGCAATAATTGGTATTGGTGTTAAAAGTTCTTTAATTACAATATTTACATTAGTTTTTTTGTTTCTTGGAATTTTCTTTTTAGGTAATTTAGAAAAAAAAGTTTCCAATTGGGTTAAAGCTGCCGCAATTGCAGGAAGCATTGGCCTTATTGCAGCTCCAGCTTATCATGCAAGAAAAGATAAACTAAAAAAAAGAACCAAAGAGAATGTTGAAATAAATAAAGAAGTAAAAGTTGTTTCTCCATATATGACTACACAAGGAAGATTTGAAAGAACTTACAGATGGGATAAGATATTAGATGAAATTGAAGATAAATATGAATTACCAAGAGGAATATTAAAAGGACTTGTCATGAGAGAGAGCTATGGAGACCCTTTAAGATTAAATGCTATGGGAGATGGTGGAGCAGGATTGTTTATGTTTCAACCAAGAACAGCAAAGGCTTATGGATTAAAGGTTCATGGAACTTCTGACAGGTCTAGTGCAGACAAAGTCCACGGGGCTGAATTAAAGGAATTGGTTAAAAAGCATAATTATGATTATGGAAAATTAGCTGTGATAGATGAACGATTTGATGTAAGAAAATCTGCAGAAGCAGCAGCAAAATACCTTAGAGATGATTTCAAGAGATATGGTTCTTGGGATAAGGCCCTATCAGCATATAACCAAGGGAAACCTGCCCCGAATGCATCTGAAACAAAACATGTTAAAGCAGTTAGAGAATATCAAGCATACTATAATGAAAGAGATAAAAAAGATCATAAATATTCAACGCAGAAAACAAACACTAAATCAAAGGCTAAAAGGCAAAGAAAAAGGTAAGTTTTGATTTTCAAAAATCTTAAAAACTAATCACTCTATTAAGTTTAAGTAAAAATGTATGATTTTAAAGATGTAGAAAAAGTTGCGAGAGAAATCTGGAAAAAACACAAAAAAGAATTAAAAGAATCTGTTCAGGATAATCCAAAAAAACCTCTTTTTAGTTTTCTAGAAGGACCCCCTACTGCGAATGCTCCTCCTGGATTGCATCACTTAGAAGCAAGAACATTCAAGGATTTAATATGTAAATTTAGATATATGAATGGTTTTTCTGTTCCACGTAAGGGAGGATGGGATTGTCATGGATTACCTGTTGAAGTTCAAGTTGAAAAAGAGCTTAAACTTGAATCAAAAAAAGAAGTTGAAAAATATGGGGTTGATAAGTTCATAGAAAAATGTAGAGAGAGTGTTTTCTCAAACATAGAAGACTGGAATAAATCAACAGAAGAACTGAATTATTTAATTGATTTGGAAAACCCATACATCACATTAGAAAATAATTATATTGAAAGTGTTTGGTGGAGTTTAAAGGAATTATATAAGAAAAAACTTCTTTATGAAGGATACAAAGTTCTTCCTTTTTGCACAAGATGTGGAACTCCTCTATCAAGTCATGAAGTTGCTCAGGGCTACAAAGAAGTTCAGGAAGAATCTGTTTATATTGCATTTAGAATAAAGGGAAAAAAAGATGAATATATTTTAGCATGGACAACAACTCCTTGGACATTGCCAGGAAATGTTGCATTAGCTGTTGGACCTAAAATAGAATATGTTAAAGTTGAATTACCTGATGGAGATAAATTAATAATTGGAAAAGAAAAAATAGGGCTCTTGAAAGGACAGTGTAAAATAATTGAGAAGCTTAAAGGAAAAGATTTAATTGGATTAGAATATGAACCATTATATGAGATAAAAGAATTGAAATCTGATAATTCTTACAGGATTGTGGCTGCAGATTTTGTTACAACTGAGGATGGTACAGGTGTGGTGCATACTGCTGTGATGTATGGTGAAGAAGATTATAATTTAGGTAAAGAAATTGGATTACCTGAGGTTCATACTGTTGGACAAGATGGAAAATTTTTGGATATTGTTCCTGAGTTCATAAGAGGTAAGTATGTTAAATCTGCTGAAAAAGACATTAAAGAAGATTTAAAGAAAAGGCATCTTTTATTTAAGGTTGAAAAAATAAGCCATGATTACCCATTCTGTTGGAGGTGTGATTCTCCTTTGTTGTATTATGGAATAAATTCCTGGTTTATCAATGCAAGTGAAACAAGAAAGAGATTGGTTGAATTAAACAAAGAAATAAACTGGTATCCTTCACACATTAAAGAAGGAAGATTTGGGAAATGGCTTGATGGTGCTAAAGACTGGGCACTTTCAAGATTCAAATTCTGGGGAACACCTTTACCAATTTGGAAATGTGAATGTGGTAAAGAAAAAATAATTGGAAGTATTGAGGAACTAAAGAAAGAAGCAATAAAAATGCCTAAGGAAAAAATAGATTTGCATAAACCTTGGATTGATAAAGTAAAATTAAGGTGTTCTTGCGGGAAAGAGATGAGAAGAATACCAGATGTAATTGATTGTTGGTATGATTCTGGAAGTGCGTCGTTTGCACAATTCCATTATCCATTTGAAAACAAAAAAGAATTTGAAAGAAGATATAGTTATGATTACATTGCAGAAGGAATTGACCAGACAAGGGGTTGGTTTTATACTCTTCATTTCCTAGGTACAGTACTATTTGATAAACCTGCTTACAAGAATGCAATTTGTATGGGGCATATTGTTGATGAGAAAAGTGAAAAGATGTCAAAATCCAAAGGAAACATCATAAAACCAAGAGAAATAATAGATAAAGCGGGTGTTGATGCTGTAAGATTGCAATTTTTAACTTCAGATGTTGGAAATCAAAAAAGATTTTCTTATGAATTAATGAAAGAGAATGTTTTGGGTTTTTTGAATGTGTTATATAACTGTAATACCTACTACAAACAACTAGATAATAAAAAATGCTCTTATAAGATTGAAGATAAATGGATATTAAGCAAGCTAAACAATCTTGTGAAAGAAGTTACAGCTGATTTAAATAATTATGAATTAAACAAGCCTTTTGAAAAGATAAATAATTTTGTTGTAAACAATTTTTCAAGAGGATATATTAAGATGACAAGGGATAGGGAAGATACAAAAGAGATTTTAAGGGAAGTTCTTGAAAAAATTTCATTATTGCTTGCGCCTTTTGCTCCTCATATCTCTGAATATATTTATAGTGGTTTCTCTAAAAACTCTGTTCATCTCTCAAAATGGCCAAAATTTGATGAAAGTAAAATAAATTTAGAGTTAGAAAAAGAAATGGAATTAATAATGAAAGTTATTGAAATTGGTTTAGCTGAAAGAGATAAAGCTCAAATTGGATTAAAATGGCCATTGCAAAGGGCTACAATTTGTGGAAAATATCTTGATTTTGAAGAAGAACTAATTGAAATATTAAAATCACAATTAAATGTAAAAGAAATTGTCATTGAAGAAGAGGAGGAACTAAAAGTAGTGCTTGACAGAGAGATAACTCCTGAATTGGAATCAGAAGGTTATGCGCGTGAAATTGCAAGACAGGTTCAAGAATTCAGAAAGAAACTAGGATTGAGCAAAAAAGAAAATATTGAACTTTATATTGCAACCAGCGACGAATTCAAAGAAATAATTAGGAGTAAAACTGATTTTATTAAACTTAGAACAAACTCAAAAAAACTGGAATTTGTTGCAACCCTACAGAAAGAAAAATTTAAAAACACTGTATCTTTTAATATTAAAGATAAAAGAGGAGAAATAGGGATAGTCATAAAGTGACTACCTACCGGTAATCCAAAAAATTTACTCTTTTATTATAACAAAGTTTAAAAGGAGATGTCGCTAAACCAATATATACAAAATGATAGTAAAAGACGAATTCCTAAGTAGGTTGAGAAAGATTTTTGATTTGAACCTATATGAGGTAAAGGTCTGGACAGCTCTTTTGTCGAGGGGAACCTCAACAGCAGGGGAACTAAGTAATATTTCAGATGTACCTCGTTCAAGAACATATGATATTTTAGAAAGTCTTGAAAAAAAAGGATTTATTGTTATGAAACTTGGTAAAC
The DNA here is from genome assembly GCA_002069705.1 of Candidatus Diapherotrites archaeon ADurb.Bin253. Taxonomy (GTDB): domain Archaea; phylum Nanobdellota; class Nanobdellia; order Pacearchaeales; family GW2011-AR1; genus MWBV01. The sequence continues at coordinate 45,183 of MWBV01000004.1, forward strand.
CTATCAAGTTTGTTGCACTTAAACCTGAAGAAGTTGTTGAAAGAGTTAAGAAAAACCTTATAAAATATGCTCAAGAAAGAACAAAAAGACTTGAAACACTTAAAGATGATGAAGTTCTTGAAGAACTAAATGGATTATTTACTAAAGGTATTAAGTTTGTTGAACCAAGTGAATTATCTGGAAGTATTAAGGGAAGACAGAACTTATACAATCACTTAGATATGATGATTCGTGATGCTGAAAAGACAATCACGATTGTTACAACAGCAGAGGGTCTTAACAGAAAACTTGAGGCTTTGATGCCTATTCTTGAAAAAATTAAAAAAAGAGGGGTGAAAGTAAGAATTGCTTCTCCTATAAATAACAATAATATAAAATATGCAAGAGAATTAAAGAAAGTTGCTGAAGTTAAAGAAATGGAAGGGATAAGAGCTAGATTCGTAATTGTTGATGGAAATCAAATAATGTTTATGCTTTTGGATGATGAAAAATTCCATCCTAATTATGATATTGGTGTGTGGATTAATACAGAATTCTTTGCTCATGCACTTGAACAGATGTTTGATATTGCTTGGAAAGAAATGAAACCTATTAAGTAAACAAGAATTCTTTTATACATCTATTAATTAAAATTAAGTAATCAAAACATATAAAAAACCTTATTTTTTAAATATAATATGAAAGTAAAAAAAGAGATGAACAAACCTATAAAGATAATATTGATTGTCTTGGTTATTTTGTTGCTTGCAGCTGGAATTTACTTTTTGGTTACAGAACTTAAAGAAGCAAGATATACAAGAGAGATGTCAATATTTGAACAGGGTTTTACATATGGGTATACCAATGCAGTGATGCAGATAATAAACATCTCAGATACTTGTCAGCCATTCCCAGTTTATCTTGGAAATGAATCAAGGACATTAATTTCTGTTAATTGTTTAAATCTTGCTTAAATTGCTTTGAAAATCTAGAAAAGAGAAAGGAAAGCGAGAGTAGGATATAAAATTTAAGAGATTAACCGAGTAATTTTTCAATTCCTTCTATATTTTTTACTTTAAATATTTCTAATCTTAATTTAGTTGAATTCTCAATACCTTTTGTGAAATTCATAGCCTGAAGTTTTATTTGTCTAAAAGGAAGATTATACTTATTTGCTAATTTAAGATATTGTTTAAAAGATTTTTTGAAAGTAGTGTTGGTTATTTTAGAAAATATTTCTGGTCTTCCAATAGCTTCTCTTCCTATCATAATATAATCAAATTTTTTTAAAAGTTCTTTGTAATTTTTTTCATTTACATTTCCGGAATATATTACAGGAAGAAATGTTTTAGATTTTATTTCCTCTGCAAAGTTTAAATCTGGTTCTCCTGAATACCCTTGTTTTTGAGTTCTTGGATGAATTGTTATACCATCGCAATATTTTTCTGCAAGTTTTAGAATATCAAATGAAATATTGGATTTTCTCATCTTTAGAATCAAAGGTTTTTTTGTGTTAGCTCTCATAACTTTCAATATCTCTTCAATTATTTTTAAATCCTTGAGGTAGCTTCCAAAACCATGTTTCTTAGCATTTTTAGCAGGACATCCTAAATTAAAATCCCAGAGTGAAACTTCTTTATCATGTTTTTCTATGAACTCTTTTATACCTGAAGTATTTGTGGTAAAAATCTGAAGTCCAGGAGTGTCATCTAGATATATTTTCTTTTTAGAAAGAGGATTAATCATGCCTGTAAAGGTTAAACCACAACCTGCCTTTTTACACATAATTCTAAATGCAGGATCATTTATTTCTTCCATTGGTGCCAAGAATATTCTGTTCTTTACTTTCAAGTTTCTTATTCTTCTCATGAACATATTAACAAGAATATATTTAAATTGGTTTTCTTTTAGTAAATGATGAGAGTAGTGAACAAAAAAAGAGGATTATCTAAATCTTCTAACATGTTGCTTATAACAATGTTGATACTAATCACTGCATCTATAATCTGGATTGTATTAAGAGGGCCTTTAAGAGGGACTGCGAGTCAAATACAATATTATGAATCTGAATTAGATATAAAAATAGAAAAAGTCCAGTATCAAGGAAATTCTTTAAACATAACTGTTAAACGAAATGTTGGAAAAGGGCAATTTATTGGTACAAGTTTTTTAATAGAAACAGCAGAGAGTTCTGAATTTTTTGTTGAAAGAACTATTTTAAATGAATTAGAGATGAAAACATTCACATTTAATTTAATTGAAATACAACCTGAGAACATAATTAAAATAAAAATAGCTCCTATATTCAAATTAGATACAGGTGAAGAAATGGTAGGTGAAACAAAAGATGAATACGAATTTTCAATCTACAAACAAGATTGATAAAGAAGAGACAAAAATACCTAGTTCAAGTGTAACTATACTATTAGTAATTATAGTTATTGTTTTGATGGTCATTATGTGGGTTTTATTTAGAAATTTTTTTGGAAATCATAAAAACGTAGATACTATCCCTTTAGATGAATCTAATTTAGATTTAAAAATATCTAGAGTTCAAAAAATAAATGACTCTTTTATAAATATAGTTGTGAATAGAGAATATGGAGAAGGAGAATTTGTAGCCCTAACTTTTATTATTTATGATGGAAATAAAACTGAAACAATAAGAAAAAATATTTCAATTGAGGAGTCTGAAAATAAGAATATATTAATAAATTTGGCTTTAGTTAATGCTTCAAAAATCCAAAGTATTTCTATTACTCCTATATTAGAAGATGAATCTGGAAAAGAAATTCTTGGGGAAATTGAAGATAAATATTTTGCAAATGTCAGTTGCTCTAAATTTTGTCCTTATAAAGCAGAATGTGGAACAAATGATTGTGGAGAGCCTTGTGGAAAGGGATGCACAGAAGGTTACTCTTGTGAAAATTACAAATGTATTAAAATAAATATACCACAAAATCAAACTCAAAACCAGACCCAACTTCAAAATATATCCTGCGAAGAGAATTGCTCAACACTAGAACTTCAGTGTGGAAATCATACAATATGCAATAAAAGCATTAATTGTGGAGATTGTTCAAATGGATACACTTGTCAAATAAATGGAACCTGTACTAAAAATCCATGTGTACCTGCAACTTGTGCTTCTTTAGGAAGAAATTGTGGAACAGTTAGTGATGGATGTGGAGGGACTT